>NZ_BBCC01000211.1 GCF_001311845.1 Desulfosarcina cetonica JCM 12296
GCGGATGCCGGCCACGGGCCGTCCCATGGCGCCCGGCCGGACCGATGCATGGGCGGGATTGGCAATCATGATCCCGCCGGTTTCGCTTTGCCACCAGGTGTCGCGGATCGGCACGCCCAGGGCCGCCTCACCCCAGTGTACCGCGGCGGCGTGCAGGGGTTCACCGACGCTGAAGACCAGCCGCAGGGCCTTCAAGTCTGCACTTTGGCAGGGTTTGACGGGCAGGGTCATCAGGCGCCGCAGGGCCGAAGGGGATGTGTACCAGACGCTGACCCGCTCGTCGGCCAGGATGCCCAGCCAGCGCCGGGCATCGAAGTCGGCTTCGTCGATGATTGTCATGGCGCCGGCCATCAGCGGTGCCAGGAATCCGTAGACCACACCGGTGACCCATCCCGGATCGGCCGTGCACCAGTAGATCTCGCCGGGTTTCAGATCGAGGACGCCGCGGGCCGTCAGCAGGTGGTGCAAGGCGGCCGCATGGACGTGAACCACCCCTTTGGGCATGCCCGTGGTGCCACTGGTGAAATGGATCAGGGCAGGATCCTCGGGATCGGTGGGGGCCACCACAAACGTATCCGCGGCCGTATCCATAAGGGCCTGCAGGTGGGCCACGCCCGGCTTGTGATGGTCGGGCGCATCGATCAGCAGGACGTGTTTCAGGGCGGGCAGTCGCGCGCGACAGGATTGGATCTTGGCGTACTGCTGCCGGGTGGTGACCAACACCCGCGCCTGACTGGCGGCCAGGCGGTGGAGGATCGGTTCGGGACCATAGGTGGCGAAAAGGGCGGAAAAGACCGCGCCGGCCTTCAGGGTACCCAGGGCGGTCAGGTAGAGTTCCGGCACGCGGCCGCAAAGGGTGGCCACGACTTCTCCCGGTGCGACGTCGAGGTTCTTGAGACCATTGGCGACCCGGTTGGTGAGCCGTTCCAGTTGGGCGAAGGTCCACTGCTTCCGGCAACCGTCGACCGCGAGCCAACGCAGGGCCGGTCGATCCCGATCCACGCCGGTGGCGTGCCGGGTGACGGCCGCGTGGGCCATGTTCAGCCCACATGCCGGCGCCGGTTTTTCCAGCTCATGACGGATGGATTGCCAATCGGCCCAGGCGGCGGTGCCATGGATTGCCGAATGGGGCGGCGGTCCCTTTGGATGATGTTTGTCGTGATGGTCCAAGCCGGTGTCCATAAGCCCCTCCCCATCCGAATCCTGGTGGGATGACATGGTACGTGGCGATTCCTCTTTCTTTTGAGCAAGGCTCATGCCAGGCGCATTTTAGATGAATTTGAATATAATTAAGCGGGTTGTGGCTTGTGGCGGGTGATATGGCGCCAGGTTGCTGTAAAAATTTCCGGCAGGTTGTAAAAGCGGCTGATTACCCTGGGCCACGGCCCGATTCCAGTTGATCCGGTACCCAGCCGATGATATGAAAAATTTTACTCGCTCCGTGTAAAAGGCTTGGGCCGGTGTCCGGAGCGTTTGTTTTTTTCGCGGCCCGGTAGCGGGTTGAACCGCGTGGGGCGATTTTCCGGCGCTTTACCATCAACTCCTTTAGAGGACGACGGCCACCATGCTTGACGGCGATACCTCAGACGACCGCTTTCCCTCGGCCAATCCGATTCCCTGCCGCCAGATTCTTTCCCTGCTCGGCGAAGGGGTGGCCGTTCTCACCCGGGGGCGGGTGATTTACGCCAACACGGCCCTATGCGAGATGACCGGCCTCAACCGCGGCGAGATCCTCGGTTGCACCTTCCTCAGCCTGGTGGCCGACCCGCATCGCGCCCTCATATCGGACTGCCTGCGGCAGGTGGACGTTGCCTGCGCCGCACCGATGACTTTTCGGCTGCAGCGCGGCACCAGCGCCGGCCGCCAGGTCCGCATGGCGGTCGCCGAACTGCAGTTGCACGGTTCATACAGCGATGATCCGGGAATCCTTTGCAGCCTGACCGATATCACCGATTTCCAGGATCGGATCATCGAACTGGAGCGTGCGAACCGTCGCATGCGCAGCCATCTGGACGACACGGAAAGCGTGCTGATCTCCTTTGCGCCATACGACTGCAACGATATCCTGCTGATCAACCGCCACGTGGAAGCGCTGTTGGGCTGCTCCATCAAGGAGATCATGAATGGCCGGCGGCATTTGTTCGATTTCGTCCATCCGGACCATCTGTCGCGGGTCATGGATTTTTACAACGGTTTTCCAGACACCCATGAAACCGAGGAGATCGAATACCCGATTATCAACAACAGCCGTCAAACCCGCTGGGTGCGCGACATGGGCAATACGCTCTTCGTCGAGCACGGCGGCGGGATGCCGCGACGGATCGATCATACCCTGGTCGATATTACCGACCAGAAGAATCGTGAAATGGAGCTCCGCGAGGAACGCCGCAAGCTTGCCAGCATCCTGAAAAACAGCACCGACATGATCTACCGCGTGGACAAGGCGGGCAATTTTCTCGAACTCAATCCGGCGGGGTTGAAGCTCTTGGGCTTTGGCGATGATTTCAAGGGGCGCAATATCCTGGATGCCTATGTCGACCAGAGTCAGCGGGAGCGCCTGTTGCTCCAACTGGAGGAAAAGGGCCAGGCGCAGCAACTGACCCGGTGGAAAGTGGCCGACGAGATGGTCATCGATGTGGTCATCAATGCCGTCCAGGACAGCCAGCCCCAGGGAAATGGACTCTCCTACCAGGGCATCGTCCACAATGTCACCCACACCCTGGAGCTGAAGAAGCTGGAAACCATCAAAAAGATGGCCGGCGGCCTGAGTGACAAGATCAACACGCCCCTGATGACGCTGTTGATGAATATCCAATTGATGCGCGAGACGGTTGAGTCCGCCACGCCGGATACCGCCGAGATCCTTGAGTGCCTGGACGAGATGGAGAAGGCCTACCACAAGATTGTCGGCCCCATGCAGACGGTGCGCGAAAACTACTGGTATATCGACGAGGTTCCCGACGGCTGCGGGGGCACGATCTACGAAGTCCGCGATAAGCGCTGAAGGCAGCGGGGGAATCCGCGCCGCCGGCAGACGAAATCCTTGAATCGATCATTCGCTCAAAATGCTGTCCAATAGCCCCTTGATTGTCTCTTTATAAGGTTTCAATTCTTTTTTCTCAAAGACCTTCTGGACCGCTTCGCGTTCGAGCTGCTGCCGGGCGATGGATTTGAGATCCGGTTTGAAGGTCGGCCGGTCAAAACTGCCGCCGACCAGGACCGGCACGGTAATTCCCTTGTGGGTGGCCGTATCGCCCTGCCCCTTGATCGTACCGACGAATTTCGGTTCAATCCGGAAATCAAGGGATTCTCTCACCAGATCGGCGCTGCCGGCGGCCTGCAACCGCAGAAAGGGCGATTGCAAGCGGATGTCCGGGGTGGTGACCACGCCCTTGTTGATGACGTAGGGAATCCGCAGTTCGGTGAAGTCGGTACGCGGCTTTTCCCCGCTTGTCGGCTGGGCCAGCCCGAAGGCGGCCTGGACATTACGAACCATGTTGGCCAGATCGATGCCCACGATGGCACCATTGGTGACCAATAGCTCGCCTTTGCCGCCCAGGCTCTGTTTGATGCGGTCCGGCTGGTCGCCGGTCATGTTCAGTTGGATCGTCGCCTGGGTGGTTCCCTCGAGGATATCCTTTTGCAGCTGATCGCGCAAAAGGGGGCCGATTTGAAGACCGTTGATGCGCATATCCAGCCGGGTGGCGGGCGTGTTGCCCTTGACCCGCACTTCGGCGTTTCCGGAAATGGCGCCCTGGTAAGCCTTGAGGCTGAAGGGAGCGATGCGAAAGCTTCCCTCCTGGCCTTTTACCGTTAGCTGCAGGTCGGTGATCGGGGCACGGTGGACCACCATCGTGCCGGCCTTGATTTTTCCGTCCACGCTGAGTTTGCGCAAAGGCGTGTAGATGGCCTTGTCCGGCACCGGCGCGCCTGGCGAGGGGGTCGCCGGGTCGGTGGTCGTTTTTGCCTGCCGACCGTTTTGGGCGGCGCCGGCGGGTCGGCCGCTGTGTTGGGGGGCAGATAGCGATCCAGGTCGATGCGATCGAGATCGATTTGGAACAAGAGGGAGAGGGGCGCAAGCGGCGGGCGTTCAGGGAAAAATCGATGGCCGTGTCGTCGAGCTGCAATCGGCCGGCTGACACGCTGGCGGATGTCGGATCGGCTTCGATGTCGGCGGTCAGGTGGATCTGCTGCAGGGCCGCGGGATCCGTCGTCTGGATCGGCTGTGCGCCCTTAAACCGGTTCATCAGCGCTTTTAACGAGAAGGGGCTGACCGAAAGCGCCACTTCGATCTTGGGCGCCTGGGCCGGATGCTTGACCTGACCGGCCAGCTTGACCGTAAGCTCCTCAAATGCCCGCAAGACGATATCCAGTGGAACGGTGCCCTGCCCGACATCCCGGCCGATGGGGCCGAGCGTCCCCTCCAGGGCGAGCGGCTGGTTGTTCCATCGGGCGCTGGCGCTGACGGGAATCGGTTGGTCAAGGGTGATATTCCGCAGGGCCAGATTGACATCGGTGACGTCCTGCGGGGTGCCGCCGGCCGGGTCGATATAGCGGATCGTTCCGTTTTCGATGCTGAAATGGCCCACGACCAGGTTGCCGATGGGTAATTTGACGGCCGCATCCGTTTTTTCAGGCGATTTTGGGTTTTGGGGCGGTTGTTGCTTCGCCGGTGCCGGCGTGGGTTGCTTGGGGGCGGAAAAATCCCAGTTCGTCCGGCCATCTTCCTGCTTGATCAGGGTCAATTCAGGCCCCTGGACAACGAGGGCTTTCACCTGCAGGTCTCTTTTGAGGAGCAGGGGCATGAGCTTGGCCTTGACCGAGAAGGATGCGACTTTCAAGAACGGCTGCTCCCCGAAACCCGCCGGATTGCCCAAGGTCAGGTCGGAGACGGCGACCCCGGCCCACGGGAAAAGGGAGAGCTTCAGGTCGCTGCCAATGAGAACCGACCTGCCGGTGGCCGCCGATATTTTTTCTTCCAGGAAAGGCTTGTAGCGGTTTACGTCGACCAGCAGCGGGATGACCAGCAGGATGGCCAGAATCAGGCTCACCAAGCCCAACCCAATGATCGATATCCATTTGGCGGCGCTTTTCATGTATTGCCTCCTTTTAGAGGGATTCGGTCGGCGGGCATCAATCCCCCGGGTGGGAAAGAGGAGGTGGCGCAGCCAGCCGAAAAGGGTGTTGCCGCGCAGCATGGCCTGCTCCCAGGCCATGAAATCGCGCGCGAGCCGTGCCGGGTCGGAAAAAAATTCCGCACGCGTGGTGAAGGTCTCGTTCGGATCCAGATTTTTGACTACCCGCGCCGGGTTGCCGACCACCACGCAGTTGGCCGGCACCGAATCCACCACAATGGCCCCGGCGCCGACAATGCTGTTCTCACCGATGGTAACGCCCTTGCAGACAATGGCGCTGTCCCCGATCCAAACATTTCTTTCCATGGTGACCGCCCTGGCCTTGCCGAAGGAGAGGCGGTTGTAAATGCCGTGCCAGTCCGAATCGGTGATATAGGCGCCGTTGGCAATCATGCAGTTGTCGGCGATGGTGATGCCTTCCGCGCTGCTGATGCGCACTCCCGGGCAGATCAGGCCGTAGTCGCCGATGGTGATGTGGCCCTTGCCCGCCTCGGCCGGCCAGACGGAAAAGCGGACCTTTTTGTCCGGCGTGGCGATCACCGTGGCGTAGGCGCCCAGGCGGATCGGCGCGCCGAAGAGCTCCACGTGCCAGGGGCGCATGAAGGTGAACCCCGGCCCCAAATGGTCCATCTGGGGCCGCAGGAAGTGGCGCGCGTAAAACTTCTGGAATTTCAGATAGGCCTTCTTGACCACATAGGGTCGATGATCCTTGGTCATCGTTTCGCCCACCCGGCATGGCTGAACAGCTGAGCTGCCGGGGTCAGGTCGAAGAGGGCGTCGGCGGCCATGAGCACCACGGCATTGGTCCAGGTGATCTTCTCCTCGGGCCAGCGCGTCATGTCGGGGAAGGTAAAACCGCACCAGAAGGTGCCGTCTTCGAAGACATGCTCGGAGAGCCAGTTGAAGACGATCTGCGCCTTTTCCATATCGCCCATGGCGCTAAGGGCCAGCACCAACTCGGAGCTCTCGGCGATGGTCACCCAGGGTTGGTCGGAGACGCAACGTACCCCCAGCCCCTCGACCACGAATTTCTTCCATTGCCGTTCCATGCGGCGGGTTGCCGCGTCACCGGTAACGGCGCCGCACAGCACCGGGTAGAACCAATCCATGGAAAAACGGGACTTGGTCATATTGAAACGGGTCGGCCGGTTCCGGATGGCGTCTTCCAGGCGCAAAAGCCCCTCGCGCCAGGCCGGCTTGGGGATGTTGCGTTCGGCGGCCATGGCCAGGGCGCACTTGAGACTCATGTAGATGGAACTGCAGCCGGTGAGCAGCGCCATGGGATCGACCTCGCCTTGGGGGCTGACGGCCCAGGCGATCTCGCCGCCGGGATGTTGATGCCGCAGAGCAAAATCGATGGCCCGGCATACCGTATCCCACATGGATGATAAGAATCGGTGGTCGCCGGTGACCCGCCAATAGTGGAAGACGCCCACGGCGATGTAGGCGCTCATGTTGGTTTCGCGGGTGCGATCCTCGACAATGCCCTGGCGGTAGGCGGAGAACCATGATCCGTCGGCCAACTGCACGGCGCGCAGCCAGTCGTAGGCCCGACGGGCCGATTCGAAATCACCGCCCACCACCAGGCCCATGGCGGCCTCGATGTGGTCCCAGGGATCGGTCTTGCCACCCGGGGACCAGGGAATTTCACCCGAGGCAGCTGGGTGGCGGCAATCAGCCGGCACACCGCATCGACATCGACGGCCAGTCCCTGCCGCGATTTGCAGAACCTCACATTTATCAATGGACGTTACCTTTATCAGTCGATCCGGAATCCAGGCGGCCTAGGTCAGTGTATCCAGCAGGTCGTTAAAATACGTTGGAACCCCTCGAGTTGCAAGGGAAAAGGAAAAGACGCCGTTTCGCGCATTCATCCACCTTGACTTGACCGGGAAAACTCTCTATGAACTGGGCGTTACCCATTAGCGGGGCTTGAACGGAAGTTTCCCACAGCCTCTCAACCCAACCGCCGGTATCGCGGGTTCCAGTCCAACGATCCGCCTGCCTTGGTTTCAGGACAGTGTTCAATGAAGCAGTTACTCAAGGAGATGATCCTGGGGCCGCAGCGGCCGCCCATGCCCACGGTATTTTGCCGTCTGCCGATTTTTGCGAGGTCGTGCTGGAGGAACCCAAGGCCGACAGCCATGGTGATTTGTCCACCAACATGGCCATGCAGATGGCCAAGACCCAGCGCATGGCGCCGCGCAAGATCGCCGAGGCGCTGATTGCCCATCTGGACGACAAGACCGGTATGATTGCGCAAACGGAGATTGCCGGACCCGGTTTCATCAATTTTTTCATCAAACCCGCCGCCTGGCATCCGGTGTTGACCGCCATTCACGATCAGGACGGCGACTATGGACGTTGCGATCTGGGAAAGGGGATGCGCATCCAGATCGAATTCGTCAGCTCCAACCCCACCGGCCCGCTGCACGTGGGCCACGGCCGCGGTGCCGCGGTGGGCGACAGCACGGCCAATATTCTGAAATTTTGCGGTTATGATGTTCAGAAGGAGTATTACATCAACGACTCCGGCCGTCAGATCCAGACCCTGGGGCTCTCGGTCTACCTGCGTGGCCGGGAACTGATCGGCAAGACCGTGGATTTTCCGGAAACCTGTTACCAGGGAGCCTACATTCGCGATCTGGCCGCCGAGCTTTTGGCCCGGGACGGCCAGGAATTGTTTGAAAAGGATGAAGCCGCGGCGATCATGCCCTGCGCCCGCTATGCCGCGGAGAAGATCACCCGTGGCATGCGCGCCGACCTGGTGGACTTCGGCGTCACCTTTGACTGCTGGTTTTCCGAACAGAGCCTTTACGATGCCGGCAAGGTGGCGGCGGATATCCGCTATTTCCGGGAAAAGGGCCTGATCTATGAAAACGACAATGCCCTGTGGTTTAAAACCAGCGACTTCGGCGACGAGAAGGATCGCGTGGTGGTGCGGCAGAACGGCCAGACCACGTACTTCGCATCGGATATTACGTATCATAAGGACAAGTTCGAACGCGGGTTTCAGAAGGTCATCGATGTGTGGGGCGCCGATCATCACGGGTATATCCCGCGCATGAGGGCCGCCGTGGAAGCCTGCGGCTACCGCCGGGAGCAGTTCGACGTCTTGCTGGTGCAACTGGTCAACCTGTTGCGCGCCGGGCAGCCGGTGGCCATGTCCACGCGGGCCGGAGAGTTCGTCACCCTGGCCGACGTGGTCAAGGAGGTGGGGCGGGACGCGGCACGGTTCATTTTTCTGACCCGGCATTATGACAGTCCGCTGGATTTTGATTTGGAACTGGCCAAGCAGAAGACCAACGACAATCCGGTTTACTATGTCCAGTATGTGCATGCGCGGATTGCCAGCATCTATCGTAAAGCCGAGGCCAACGGAATGGATCTGGGCGGATTCAGCACGGATGACCTGACGGCCCTTTCGACCCCCGAGGATGTGGCCCTGATCAAGGCCCTGGCCCGTTATCCGGAAGCCGTGGCGTTGGCCGGTGCGGCGATGGAGCCGCACCGGATTACCTATTACTTGATGACCTTGGCGGCAGCCTTCCATACCTACTACAACCGGCATCGGGTGTTGTGCGAGGACGATCTGAGGCTGACCCGCGCCAGACTTCATCTGATTACAGCGGTGCAGAAGGTGATCCGCAACGGCTTGGCCCTGTTGGGCGTGTCGGCGCCGGACGCCATGTAATGTCCGTTAATTACGGATAGAAGGAAAGACCGTGACCGAGAAGAAGGCCAACGCACCTAGGCAACCGAAGGCATGGGGCCGCTATTTGCTGGTTTTTTTCTTGGCGGCATGGATGTTTGTGCTGGGCGTGCTGGTGGGGCGTGGCACCGCGCCGGTGACCTTCGATATTCGGGCACTGGAGAAAGAACTGCTCTTGCTGCGTAAGGCGGCGATGCATGAAGAGCGTGAGCAGATGAAAGAAGCCCTGGGCGGCGAGGTGGAGTTCTATGAACGGTTGCCGTCCGACGCGCCGGAGTCAACGGATGCGATTCCGCCGCTGCCCAAGCCACCAACCGTCGATCGGGCGGATAAATCCCCAACCGATACGACGACCCAGACACCGCCCCACAGACCCGTGCCCCGCTCATGGCCAAAAAAACAAAACGGCCGTGGTTAAACCGGTCGTAGCGGTGAAATCGGCCGCGGCGGCCAAACCGGCAAGTGCCGCGCCGGTGGTCGCGGTTTCGCCGCCGGCGGGCCATTTGACCATTCAGGTCTCCGCCCTCAAAGATGGGGCGACGGCGGAACGGATCGTTGCAAATCTGAAAAGAGACGGGTATCCTGCTTACTTGTCGCGGATCGTGATCCCCCAAAAGGGATTGTGGTTCCGGGTGCGGGTGGGCAGTTATCAAACCCGCGAACAGGCGGCGGCAGACATGACCCGGCTCCAGCAGAGCCGGAAAAATCCCATTCTGGTTGAAAAATAAGCAATCCGAATTGAATGACGCGCTGAACCCGCAGCAGGCGCGTGCCAGGCGTTCAGGCCTGAATGGTAAGGAAACCCCTGATGAAAATTTCCAAAGCAGAAGTCCTGCATGTCGCCGATTTGGCCCGGCTGGAAATCGGTGATGCCGACGTGGACCGTTTTGCCGGTCAGATCGGCACGATTCTCGATTATGTGGATACCCTGAAACAGGTGGATACCACCGGTGTGGCGGCCACCTCCCATGCCATCACCCTGACCAACGCCTTTCGCGAGGATGTGGAAGCCGGTCACCTGGACCCGGAAACGGCACTGGCCAACGCACCGGAGCAGGAAGACGGCGTTTTCCTGGTCCCCAAGGTGATCTGATCGGCCATTTTGTGGCCATTGCTGACGCTGGCCAGCCATCCACTCAAGGACGTGAAGTGATGAAATTGTATGAACTGACCATCGAGCAGGCCTCCGGTCTGCTGAAAGATAAAGAGATTTCCGCCAAGGAATTGACCCGGGCCGTATTGGACCGCATCGACGCCGTGGACGCCACCGTGGGCGCTATCTGACCGTCGATGCCGAGGGTGCCATGGCCC
>NZ_BBCC01000212.1 GCF_001311845.1 Desulfosarcina cetonica JCM 12296
GCCGCCCAGAGCGCCCGCATCGGTGTGGCCACGGCCGACCTCTACCCGAAATTCCAGCTGCTCGGCTCCATCGGCCTGGAATCGATCAACTCCGGTGATTTCTTCGACGCGTCCAGCCGCTTCTGGAGTCTGGGGCCATCGGTCTCCTGGCGGATCTTCGACGCCGGGGCCATCCGGCGCAATATCGAGGTTCAAAGCGCCATCCAGGAACAGTATCTGGCGGTCTATGAGGGCGCCGTGCTGAGCGCCTTGGAAGAAGTCGAAAATGCCCTGACAGCCTACGCCGAGGAGCAATTGCGCCGGGCCCACCTCAGGGAGGCCGTGGATGCGGCCCAGCGCGCCGCCGATCTGGCCCGGGATCGGTATTCCGCCGGCTTGGTGGATTTCACCAGCGTGCTGGATGCCCAACGCAGCTTGCTCTCCTTCCAGGATGCCCTGGCCCAAAGCGAAGGCACGGTCACGACCGACCTGATCACCCTTTATAAAGCCCTTGGGGGCGGATGGGAGCACGTATCCCCGTGACCGTGAGCACGCGCCTTCTCTTTTTAATCGCCCTGTTGGCAGCCTTTCCGCCGCTCTCCACGGACATGTACCTGCCGGCCATCCCCGAATTGCGCGCGCAATGGCAGCAGCCGATCATGGTGATCAACCTGACCCTGATCGGTTTTTTCATCGCCTACTGCGTGTTCCTCTTGGTGTATGGCCCGATTTCCGACCGCTACGGCCGCCGCCGGCCCCTGATGGTGGGCACCGGCATCTATATTGCCGCCAGCCTGGCCTGCGCCCTGTCCGACGGTATCCAGATGATGATCGTCGCGCGGGTATTTCAGGCGGCCGGCGCAGCGTCGGCCTCGGCCCTGAGCCTGGCCATCTGCAAGGATCTCTTTGACGCCGAATCGCGCGAGCGTGTCATGGCCCACATCGCCGTGATCATGGCCCTGGCCCCCATGCTGGCCCCCATCATCGGCAGCTGGGTGATTTATTGGGCCGACTGGCGCTGGGTTTTCGTGGTCCAGGCGCTGATGGGTGCGGTGGCCTTTTTGGGCGTCTACCGCATGACCGAGCCGCTGAAAACCTTCAGCACGGTCAGCCCCCGCAAAGTGATCGGTGTCTACATCCGTCTGCTGGGCAACGGCCGCTACACCAGCCTGCTTTTGGCCATGTCACTGCTGGTTTTTCCCATGTTCGCCTTCATCGCCGGATCGTCGGAGATTTACATCTCCCATTTCGGGCTCAGCGAACGCCAGTTCGGCATCTTCTTTGGCGCCAACGCCATGGCGAGCATGCTTGGTTCCCTGGTTTTCGGGCGGATTTCGCTCTACATTCCCACGCAAAAGCTCGTCACCATCTCCTTCGCCGGGGTCCTGACCGCCGGGATCTGGATGCTTGTGTGGCCACACACCTCCCCTTGGAGCCTGACCCTGCCCATGGCCATGATGACGTTTTTCTTCGGGTTGAACCGGCCGCCGACGAACAACCTCATCCTGGAGCAGGTCCATCAGGACGTGGGCGCGGCATCTTCCCTTTTGGTTTTCACCTTCATGATTCTGGGCGCCGGCTCCATGGGGATCGTCTCCCTGCAATGGCCGGACAAGATCAACGTCCTGGGCACCATGGCAACCGTCAGCGGCGGGCTGACGCTCTTGTTCTGGCTGCGCTACAAAAACGTTTTTCTCGCGGCCCTGCCCACCCACCGGCGACGATAACGTCTCCCCCTGAGGTTGCAGGATGAATAGCGGCTACTCGAGCAAATGGATGTTCTTCTTTGCGCAGATATCCTTAAGCACCTTGGGCCATATGGAGACCGTCACCTCTCCAAGATGAGCCGTACGCAACAGGTACATGAAGGTTCTGGCCTGTCCGATGCCGCCACCGATACTGAGCGGAATTCGGTCGTTGATAATGGCGCGGTGGTACGGAAGACTGAGAAAATCCTCCTGATCTGACATTTTGAGCTGAAGTTTAAGCGTTTGCTTCGTAACCCGTATGCCCATCGACGTCAGCTCGTGACGCCGTTTCGTCACGGGATTCCACACCAGGATATCTCCGTTCAAGCCATGATACTGCTCGCCGTTCTTGAAGATCGTCTCGGTTGCCCAATCGTCGTAATCGGCAGCGCGCATCTCATGCGGGTAACCGTCCTTCAAAGGCCAGCCGATGCCAATGATGAAGACCGCCGGCGCGTGATCAAGAAGGATCCGCGTCTCACGCTGCTTCCGGGGTAGGTCCGGGTATAAGTCGAGAATCTCCTCGGCGTGGAAAAAAGTGAGTTTCTCCGGAAAATCAGGATAATTGGACGTCTTGAGGGGGGATACAGATCCTGCACCAATTGGCCGGCGCCGCGGATCACCTTCCATATGCGGTTAACGATATTTTTTAGAAAATCGAGTGTACGGTCTTCCGGTTTTATGGCCAACTCCCAATCCCACTGGTCTACGTAGGCGCTATGGTCGTGGTCGAGGAAGTAGTCCTTGCGCACAGCTCTCATATCGGTGCAAATACCCTCGCCGACCTTGCAGGCAAACTGATGCAAAGCCATGCGCTTCCACTTCGTGGCTGCCTGAACGACTTGGGCTTGTAGGGGCGTATCGAGTCCCAGCCCACATGGAAATTCCACCGGTGTTCGCGACCCGTCGCGGTCCAAGTAATCGTTCACGCCGCTGTCTTTATCGACGATAAGAGGGACCTGAACCATCTGTAGATTGAGTTCCTTGCACAGATGGGCTTCAATGTAATTCTTGATGGCAAAAACGGCCTTCATTCTATCCATCGGAGAAAGAAGGGCTTGGTAATCATCGGGCAAATCCTGTGCGATTTTTTATAGTCACCTATTCCCGGCCCGGCCAGGTCGACGCGCTTGTCTGTCATAGGGTTTCATCTCCAATCGGCTAACGGTTTATGTGAAATTACGCTATGTCGCATCTTTTTTTTTAATGCTTCATTCATTAGAATAAATCCCCTTTTTGTATTTTCCAAAACTTTCCCAAGCAAACTGACCAATAGTCCACTGAATTTCTCACCTTGAATCAAAGTCGCGGTTCCATCATCATTGCCATTGATAAGGAAATAATGCTCTCCATCAAAAATCCCCTTGATGATAAACTTTCCTTTCCAACGAAGCTCCCTTCCTGACTCAAACCGTAAAATCAAAGGATTACGCTCTGGTGGTTGAACTTCAACAGCAAGATGTCCACCCACCTCTTTGTTACCGGAAATAGACTTGATAAAAGGATTCCAATCTGGATAACGCTCAAAATCTATCAAGACAGACCATATTTTATCCGGTTTTGCGTTTATCATGATTTCTGTTTTTATCTCTCTCATTTTTTCCCTTATTAAAGCCTATGTTATGAGAATAACTCATATCTAAGACGAACCCATGTCAACAAGATTTTTACTGGATGACGAGCGTCCCTGGTGTCAGGGTTAAATGGGCGCTGATAATGCTTATCGTAGAGATGAATGAAACCTATCGGAAAAGGAGGTGCATGAATGCAGCTATCTGAATTTTCCCAAACGGGCAATCTGCTGACCCTGGTTGTCCGCGCACCCATTGATAAGCGGCGCTTCCGGGCAATCTGCCGGGATATGGATCAGGCCGTGCCGGCACTTGGAACCGTGCGGATAGTGATCGTCATGCGGCACTATCGACCTTCAACAGTGCCGAGGATTTTCTGGACGACCTTCGGTTCCTGCGCCTGTATGAACACGCCATCGAGGCGGTTGCCGTTGTTTGCGATCGTTCGTGGAAGGATTCCCTGGTGGGCCTGTTCAGTCTGTTCAGCGGTATCCGGATGGATTTTTTCAGTATGGATCAACCGGATGCCCTGACGGCATGGGCCCAAGGCGCATAACCCTGTTCACGGCCGTACATCCCCGCCATCGGATGCAGCGGATTCGCGACAACCCGCCGGTTGGTGGTTATACAAGTTCTTCAACGAATTTCTTCATGCGTGCCACGGCCGCCTGCCGACGCTTGGCCCATTTTGTCCGATACCTTTTTCCATGGATGGTCCAATGGGTTCCCAGTGGGTTTGGTGGCTCAACTGTTCCCGCGACGCCATCAAGCTTTGCTGCATCTGATTTACAGCCAGCCAAAGGTTCGCTTGGGTCCAAAGAAGCGGGCAATGGTCGTTGGGCACATAGCGGCCATTTTCCAGATAGTAGGCTTCGGGCGCAAGCAACATCGAGGCGTCTGCCGAACCGGCATATAACTGGGCAAGCGAACGATTCAAATGAGCGGTTTGCAGTTCAAGAAATGCCTTGGCCTCCCTCGTCTTGCCTTCATTTTGGCAACGAAGATGCCATCGCCCGTAGATGACTGAAAGGATGGGATCAAAAAGGCACCACTGTGCTTCCTCGCCAGGCCGAACGTGCCGATCGCGCGCCTCCATGCTGCCACTGAAATCCCCCGTGAGTTTCCAGCCGGAAATCCGTTTATACCACGGGATTTTTTTGTAGTCCGGAAACCAATAAGAATCACCCAAATAACGACGAATGCCGTAGTCGCCCTGCAGATGCGTTCTCACGTCCGCCAGAACCCCTGCCGCATCCTCTCCGTCGAGAACCTCCAAGGGGTAGATCAGGAACAGCAACGCGCTGTCATAACGCCGATGGCAATCTTGATTGCTGGACGTTGACGCCACCGACCCCACTGACTCATTGGGTAAAATTCTCTTGAGCGCCTTTTCTCCCTCATGGCGAAGATCTTGGAGCTGGGGTAGATCAAGTCCACGATGGTCGGCCAGCCGCTTCAGTTTCGGATTGTTCTCCAACAGGTGCTCAAACTCGCGCAAACCGGCGATGACCGTTCCGATGGACGACGCGGAAACTTTGCGCACTTCTTCCCAGTGACCGCTATCCCGGTCCTGCCAATAGCGGATTTTTTTGAAATATCGCGGAAAATCCGCCAAACATTCCAGGTCCGCGTCGCTCGGGTGGACCACCGCGTCCTTCACCAGCTTGCAATAGAACCAAAGGAAATAGCCCAATGCGTCATTCTGGGCATGAGGCCATTTCTGGCGGACCGCGGACAACTCGCGGCCGTCGAAACGGATGTGTGGACGATTCATCGGATCCGCCGCGAGTGCTTTTTCCGGGTCCACCTCAGCATCCTCAACGATCGCACGAAAGCGCTTTTGCTGGGTGTGGAAAAACCGCATCAATGCGGACAGGTTGCGTCCAGCCGTGATTCTATCGCCACAAATCCAATGGGCGTGAGCGACATGCACGTTGTCGCGGACCCATACATATTGATAGCCGGATTTATCGTTCTCACCGGCAGAACTGGCGGCGGAAAACAAACCGTTGGGCAGCCCCTTGAAGAGAAATACGCCCTTCTGATCCAAAAAAACACGCAGGGCTTGGAATTCATCAGGCGTATATGCGGCCCGGAACAGCCCCCCCAGCTTTCGATTTTGATATTCCGGCAAATGAAATGGCGGGGACAGCGTCTTGATCAACCCGCGGCACTTCCGGTTGGTGAACATGGCCAGCACGAATCCAAACAAAGCCGAAGCAATCAAAATGCCGTCTTCCTTTGAAGGCTGCGCATACCATTGCCAAAAAAGCAGCCAGGTTTGCTCGGAAGGTTCGAATTTATAGAAGGTTTGGCGAAGCAAGCCAATTCCGCCCACGGCAAGACAGATGGCATATGTCGACCATCGCTGCGCCCAATCTTCAGACCGAAAAACCATCTTATTGTGCCGTGCGAAACATTCATAACTGTCGCCGTGGACATTTGCGTAGAACCTGCCGATTGCGATCATGCGCACGGACAGCCCCGCGCATAGGAGATCCACGTAAATGCAAACCAGCGGAATCAGCGCCAGCAAAAGATAAAACGGCTTGTTCCCCCCAGAGCCCAATGCGGCCGCACCCAATCCCGCCACCAAAATCAACTTCCACTTCAAATAATCGACGCCCGCTGACTGCGCATTGAGAATCTCGTCTGGGAGCTTGTTTATTCGTCCAGACAACCCATTGGGGTCATTCTGTTTATCTTCCATGTTGAATCCCAAAAAGATCTCTTGAAAAGTTTGACGGATTCGTAAAAATCCCGATATCGGCGTTACGCTTCATCCTTCGTCACTGCGGCGTACGCTAAGTACGCCTCATTCCTCAGGATTCGCAAGCCTTGATCTCGGGCTTTTTACGAATCGTCGGGGATGCGACTTTTTACGAGTCCATCAAGTTTACTTCTATTTTTAAAGGTTTCCCCTTTGATGTCAACTGGCATGAATATTGATGTTCATTCGGTAGGATAACGGACAATGTATATCTGGAAAAATGAACGATCAACAATGGAGGTGAGCCATGAAACATGCCGCCAATGCCCACCGGATGGCCAAAGAGATCACGAGCTGCCCTTACTGTGGTGCACAAACCAGGATCGAACTGGCCCCTGACTATGCCCCCAAGTTCGTCCATTGCGAGGCCTGCGGTGCCCGATTCATTGTCGAACGCCTGGCCAAGGGATATCAATTGTTGACCGTGGAAGAGGCCCCCTGCTGCAGTAATCCTGAATGCCGCGAGCAAGAGATGGGCGGATACGACGAAGAATGAAGTCGTTGGGTGGGTTCGACGTCGGTGCGCAGACAGGGCCGGTAACATAAAGTAACACTCTTCCGATGTTATCGGAACGTTACTTCCGGGAAAAGCAACAGAAGGTTTGTATGCCAATCGCTGTCCTTTAATTCTTCTGTGGTGCTGATGAATTTTTCCTGCACCCTGAAAGTTGCAGGCAGGGCCCACGGATTGACCTAACCCGCATGGCCATTACCTTATTAAGAAGAATCAAATGATTCAACTCGATGAGGAGTGCCCATGCCATGCGCCCGAAAGATTCACCACGTCCGAAACCCGCGCCCCCCGCATCGCTCCGCCGGAGAACCGGCATTGTCAAGGATCCACGCTATGCGGAACACTGCATGGGCCCTGGTGAGCCGGAATGCCCGGAGCGGCTGGATGTGCTCTACCCACTGCTCGATGAACCCGAGTTGGCCGACGCGGTCACCATCATCACCCCGCGGCCGGCCAAAAATGCCGAACTGGAAACAGTGCATGCAGCGCGCTACATCCGCCGGCTGGAAGCCACCGCCGGCGGCACACCCACCTATCTTGACGAGGACACGCGCACTGCTCCGGGTTCCCATGATGCGGCCCTATTGGCTGCCGGCGGCCTGTGTCGTGCCATCAAGGCGGTTCACACCGGTCAGGTGGACAACGCCTTCGCTTGGGTACGGCCTCCCGGCCACCATGCCGAACGCGCGGCATCCGGCGGGTTCTGCCTCTACAACAACATCGCTATCGGCACTCGCTTTGCCCAAAACCGGCTGAAGCTCGCCCGTATTCTGGTGGTGGATTTTGACCTGCATCACGGCAACGGCACCCAGCATTGCTTTGAAGACGATCCATCGGTGCTTTTTTTCTCGACCCACCGCGCGTTCACCTACCCGCATACCGGACGGGTGAAGGAAATCGGCAAGGGGCCGGGGCGGGGTTTTACAATCAATACGCCCCTGCTCTCCGGTGCTGGTGACGGCGATTTCCTGGCGCTTTTCGAACGCCTGCTGCGCCCCGTGGCCATGGCCTTTAAGCCGGACCTGGTCCTGGTGAGCGCCGGTTTTGACATCCACACCCAGGATCCGCTGGGCGGCATGCGGGTCACGCCCGACGGGTTCGCCGCCATGACCCGGATCCTCATGGAGGTTGCCGATGCGTGCTGCCAGGGCCGGCTGGTGTTGGCCCTCGAAGGCGGCTACGATCTTGATGCGCTTCGGGCGTCGGTTCGGGAAGTTCTTCGGGAGATGACCGGTCGGCGTCGCACCGACATCCGGCCGATGCTGGCGGCGGCCGATCAGAAGCGGGTCGATTACATATGCTGGCGGGTCAGCGAGGCCCACCGAAAGTACTGGCCCTGCCTAAACGGGCAACCCGTGCCGACCGTACGCGCCCGCCTCAAGGGCATGCTGGCCCGATGGGCGGCCTATTTCAAAAGCTGAGCAAAGGAGTCATTCGGCATGCCGTTCAGGGAATCCATTCAACGGTTGGTCGAGAAGATGAAAACCTGCGAGGAATGGCTCGAGCTGCGCCGGGATCTGCGAGAACCGATCCCCGACCGGACGCTTCCCGATGCACTGCAAATGCGCTGGGCGGAAAAAGACGATCTTTTCGCCATCAACGCCTTGCAGGGATTCGTCAAGGAGACCGATTTTATGGAGGCCGCCCTGCGCCGGGGCGACCGCTGCCTCTTGCTGGAAAGCGAAAACCGCATTCAAGCCTTTGCCTGGGTCACCTTCACCGACGTCCGCCTGGCTACCTGGTACACCCTCCGGCTGGCGCCCGGCGAATCCTACCTGGTCTATATCTTCGTGCATCCAGCCTTCGCCGGCCGTGGGATAGGCTCGACACTGCTAGCTGCGCTGATGGCGGCAGTGCGCGATGGGGGCGGGATCCACATGATTTCAGGCATGTACAGCAACTGGCGGGTATCCCTGGGCATGCACACGAAAATGGGCTTCCGGGTCCATCGCCGGCTTACCCAGTGCCGGCTGATGGGCATCTTTCCGACTCCGCCGAAGGTCGCCTGAAGACCCACGTCGGTAGTACGACCACCGGAAGCACGGTCTATCGCCGGCACACCAACGGTTCCCTGATGGAAGTTTTCTCCGGACCGCGCACGACTTTCATTCCGATCCGGGCTGCCACCGCCCGCAGCATCCCCTCGAAAAGCCACTGATGGGTGGGCAGCAGCGCATACCAGTATAGGATTCCGCCCAAGCCGCGCGGCAGGAAGCGCGAAACCATTTTAAGCTCCACGCGTCCGGCCGTTTGGGGGGTAATCACAAATTCCAGTAAAGCATCCCCCGGGGCCTTCATCTCCGCCAGAAGCAACAGCCGCCGGTTCGGTTCCAGGGCGATTACGCGCCAGAAATCAAGGCCGTCGCCCACCCGCAAGTCCGTGGGATGGCGCCGCCCGCGCCGTAATCCCGGGCCGCCGACCAGGCGATCCATGGCGCCCCGGATGTGCCAGAGCAACTGGGCAAAATACCAGCCTTCGCGACCACCGATCCGGGTCACGGCGCGCCACACGGTCTGTTCGTCACCCGCCAGGACAATCCGGTGGGCGCCGCCCATCACGGTTCCGCCGGCATATTCGGCGTCCCCGCAGGTGGTCCACTCGGGTGGCAGGCGCCCGCCGCCGTCGAACCAACAGGTCTCCACCTGCTCCTGGCGGATCCGCGCCAAGGCCGTTTGAATAGCCTCCATGGCGGACATGCGCCGGATCGGAACCAGATCCAAAATGCGCCGGTCCTGGCAAGTCACCGGAATGGCGAGTCCCTCGGCAAGGGGCTGGGCGATGGACGCCGGCACCGGTGTAATCAGGTGGACCCATTTGGCGCTGAGCCACGGCGTTAGCACCGGTACGGGAATGATGATCCGCGGCCGCAACCCGGCAACCCGGGCGTACGTCTGGATCAGATCCTGATAGGTGAGGACATCCGGCCCGCCGATATCGAAGGTCTGACCGGTTGTCCCCGGTTCCGTCAGGCAGCCGATCAGATAGTCAAGCACATTGCCGATGGCGATGGGCTGACAGGGCGTCCGCACCCAGCGAGGGGTGACCATCACCGGCAACCGGTCCGCCAGGTAGCGCAGCATTTCAAAGGAAGCGCTGCCCGACCCCAGAATCATGGCGGCCCTTAAAATCGTCACCGGTACCGGGCCGTTCGTAAGGATATCTTCGACCTCGTGGCGCGATTTAAGATGCGGGCTCAAGGCCTCGTGCTCGCGAGCCCCCAAACCGCCCAGGTAAATGATGCGCTCCAAACCGCCCAGGTGGCCGGCCTCGACCATGTTGGCGGCCGCCCGGCGGTCGGCGTCGGCATAATGGCCCTTTTGGGCGTTCATGGAATGGATCAGGTAGAAGGCGCTCCCACAGCCGGCAGCAGCCCGCACCAGAGCCTTGCGATCCAGCGCATCGCCAGCCGCAATGGTCAGCTTGGGATGACGCCCCCATGGCCGGCAGCGCAGACGCTCCGGCGACCGCGCCA
>NZ_BBCC01000213.1 GCF_001311845.1 Desulfosarcina cetonica JCM 12296
CGGCGGGCGACCTTACGGCGCGCATCGGCCGGCTCGGGGTCAACGACGAGCTGAACCACCTGGCCGGCGTGTTCGACGAGATGGCAGCCGCCCTACAGATGCGCCTCGAGCGGGAAGAGCAGATGCTGGCATCCCTTGCGCAGTCGCGGGAACAATTGCGCGGCCTGAGCGCTCACCAGAATGCCGTGCGTGAGGAAGAGCGGCACCGCATCGCCCGCGAGATCCATGATCAGTTGGGGCAGTCGCTGACCATTCTCAAAATGGACCTCGCCTGGCTGAAGCGGCATCAACAATTGCCGCCCGGCGACCTGAGCGGGAAGATCGAGGCCATGTTCGAAGTCATCGAAGCGGCCATGGAAAACCTGCACGCGGTCATCGCCGAACTGCGACCGGTGATTCTGGATGATTTCGGCCTGGCGGCGGCCATCGAATGGCAGGCCGAGGCCTTCACCCGCCACAGCGGCATCGCCTGCCGCCTGGAAAACGATGGGTTCGAACCGGAGCTTTCGAAAGACCAGGCCACGGCCCTGTTCCGCATCTTTCAGGAAACCCTGACCAACATCATGCGCCACGCCCAGGCCAGCGCGGTCACCGTACACCTGGCCAGATGTGACGGTGAGCTGGTGCTCGAAGTCGCGGACAATGGCTGCGGCATCACACCGGACCAAATCGAGGCGCCCCATGCCTTCGGCTTGATTGGCATCCGCGAACGGCTGCACCCCTTTGGCGGACGCGTGGATTTCACGGGTCAGTCCGGCCAGGGAACCATCGTCACCATCCACCTGCCCCTGCCACCGGAAGGAGAATCCCCATGATCCAGGTCATCATCGCTGACGACCACCCCATCGTACGCGCCGGATTGAAACAGATCATCATGGAAGAGGCCGATATCAGCGTCGCCGCCGAAGCGGCCAACGGCATCGATCTGCTCACCCAGGTGCGCGCCCGGGATTTCGACGTGATCCTTCTGGACCTGACCATGCCGGGCATGGACGGTCTGGATGTCCTCAAGCAGCTCAAGATCGAGAAGCCTCAGATTCCCGTGGTCATCCTCACCATCCATCCCGAGTCCCAATATGCCCTGCGCATCCTCAAGGCCGGGGCGGCCGGCTATCTGACCAAAGCCAGCGCCGACGAGGAGCTGATCCGAGCCATTCGCAAGGTATACAACGGCGGCAAGTATATCAGCTCCACGCTGGCGGAGAAAATCGCCTTCGCCCTGAGCGAGGATCCCGGCGAACTGCCCCATGAAGGCCTGTCCGACCGCGAATACCAGGTCCTGTGCTTGATCGGCGGCGGCAAGACCGTCTCCCAGATCGCCGATGATCTGGCCCTGAGCGTTAAAACCGTCAGCACCTACCGGGCCCGCATTCTCGAGAAAATGCACCTCAAAAACAATGCCGAGCTGATCCACTACGCCGTACAAAACGGCCTCGTGGCGTAGCCCACGGCAGTTTACCGCGTCCCCGCCCCCCATCGCACCATCCGTCCAAACGCCGCGCGGCGAGGGGGTGATTCCCCCTTTCCGGCAGGGCCAGCCCATGACCGCCGGATCCCGTCAGACAAACACTGACACCATCTCCCGCATTTAACTGACAACAAGATCAGACGCCTGCCGATTTTCTACCTTTGGCCCCGAACTTATTATCAAATCAAAAGAAAGGAGCAGGCTCATGAAAAACGTGCTGATCATCGACGATTCCCCCCAGATCCGTGAACGTATCGCCACGCTGTTGGCCGAGTCGCCGCAGATCCGCATCGCCGGCCAGGCCGGCAGCGGCCATGAGGCCATGGCCGCCGTCCAGAAGCTGCATCCCGACACGGTGACCCTGGACATTCACCTGCCCGATCAGAGCGGCATCGCGCTGCTCAAGGTGTTCAAGACCCACTATCCGGAAATGGTCGTCATCATGCTGACCAACTTCGATGATGCCACCTATCGCCGGCGTTGCCGGCACCTGGGGGCGGACCATTTCCTGAGCAAACGCCTGGAGTTCGAAAAGATCGTCGATACGATCATCGCCAACCCGACGCATTGAGGTCATGTGCGGCCCAACGAAAGGAGCTTACCATGGAAACCTTCAACAACATTCTCGTCGTCAGCCGATCCACCCAGCACTGCATCAAGGTACTGCGCACCGGTATCGCCTTCGCCCGTCTATATAACGCCCGCTTGCACGTCCTGCATATCATCCACGATCCTTTCAGCGTCAACGGGTGGAACCTGCCGATACCGTCCCTGGAAGAGGAGTACCGTCACATGGTCGCCAAGGCCCGCAAGGAACTGGATCTCATGATTCAGGCGGAAAAAGCCGAGGGGCTGGTGGTCAACGAATGGGTCAAGGATGGCAACCCGGTCGATGCCATCCGCGAAACGGTCGAGCAGGAACAGGTGGACCTGATCCTCATGCTGGGTCACCGCGAGGGCCGGCTGGAGCACTTTCTGTTCGGCAAGACCAACGACGCCATTATCCGCCAGCTGCCGGCCACCCTGATGCTGGTCAGTTCGCCCTTGCCGGCAAGTAGGCCATCCGCGGCTCCGGCAACCGTCAGCATGTCGACCGAATGATTCTGCGGCTGAAGACTTGCCCCGGCAAGCGATCTCAGTATCTCGACGAAGAGGAGCAATTCTCCAGCAATGGACAATCTTCCCAAACGCAATCTTCTCATCGGTTGTTACGTCTCGGTGCTCATCGCCCTTTTCCTGGGCGTCAGCACCGTACCGATACTGGTCCGCCACGGCGGGCCCCTCACGCATTCGTTTATCCTTCGGGAAGAAACGGTCGAAATGGTCCTTATCGCCACGCTCTTCGTGATCTCGATCCTGATCATGCGAAATTTCATGCGGGCCCTTGATCGCGACCGGTGCCTGATTGATCGTGTCGGGCAGGAAAAATCCAGGCTGGCCTCCCGACTGGCCGACGCGTTCAATTATATCGGTACGGTCAACGTGGAGCTTCAGGAGATCGACACGATGCTCTGCGGCGAGGCCCGCTACCCGGAGAACCGACGGGAATTCAAGGCCCTCATCGATCGGCTGGCCACCCAAGCCATGATCATCGCCGGAACGGACTGGCTGGTCGTCCGCACCATCGAGCGGCACAGCGGTCACACCCTTTACGAACATGCCGTGGCGCGTCCCCTCACGCGCCTGCCGGCGGCCACCCTGGGCAACCGTGACATCCTTGACGCCCGGCGGGTTGCGGGGCTGCGCACCATCGTGACCTGTCAGTGCAATCTCGATTTTCAAACGGTTTTCATCCTTCCAGAAAGTGAAAACAACGAGGTTCGCACCATCCTGCTCAAGGCAATTCTCAACCAGCTCGAGATGTTCCTCATGCTCCACCATGCCAGCTGGCTCAAACCGACGTCCCCAGGCGACCACCTGGGGCCCGTGCAAAAAGACGCTTAAGCTGAAAACCGCAAACCGTTTGTTCTTGGGCACCCCATCATTTCATCATTACAGCCGTCATTCACTGATCCAATTCACCCACTCGATCTGCCCGGAATGCCGCGAAAAGCGCTGTCCCAAATTGTTTCCGCCCAAGGCGTGACGGAGACAGGATAAAGATCGCTCTCGGCGATTGGGACCGGCTTCTCCGGTCTAACCGAAGATTGTTCCCTTGCATTTTCCCGTATCTGGGGGATAAAACACTTCGTAAGGGTATCGTTATTCCATGGACTCAGGGCACGGTTAACGTCACGCCTGACAAGCGAGCGATTTTCCAAGGCGCGTGCGTGAATTTGAACAAGGAGGTGGCAAACGTCGTGAGTGCATTCATGGGTCACGCTGTCTCGGTATTTATGGCCTTCTTCGCATCATGAACCCCATTGCCAACACGCCTGTATTTCTGGGGCTTACCGCCGGAAACGATCCCGCCACGATGCGCAGGATTGCCGCCAAGGCACTCACCATCAGCTTCGTGATCATTGTGGTTTTCTCGGCTGGCGGAAAGTTGATATTCGACCTTTTCGGTATCACCCTTTCAGCCTTTCGCATTATGGGGGGGATTCTGGTTGCCTTGGTCGGTTACCAAATGCTGCATGGTGGCGAACACTCCTCGGTTCAACATCCCAGCGAGGAGGACAAGCGGAAAAGCCTGGACGCCGAGCTTGAAGTCGCCATCACGCCGCTGGCCATGCCAATCCTGGCCGGCCCCGGAACCATCGCCACGGCCATGAACTTCGCATCGGGCGGTGGCGTGTCGGAATTTATCGTGACGGTCGGGGCATTCGTCCTGCTTTGCATCATCACCTATGCATTTTTTGTCTCGGGCAAACGCATGGTGAAGTACATCGGCGATAACGGCATCAAGGTCGTTACCCGACTGATGGGCCTGATTCTCGCTGTGATCGGCGTTCAGATGCTCATTCAGGGCGTTGGCGGTGCCGTTACCGAGTTCCTGAAGATAGGCGGCGTTGGTTAAGAGGGGCGTCTGGCTGAGCAGTTGCAAAGGAGTAGAGAAATGACGGCAGCAAGCAGTGTATCGGAATATGGGCTGGAGCGGGTTCCCGGTGACGACATCCAATTGCGCATCAAACGGTTTCAGCAACGCTTGGCCGCGCTGGACCTGGATGGCGCCCTCCTGCTGCAAAATATCGATATCTACTATTTCAGCGGAACCTTCAACGGGCGATGCTCTTCATCCCCGTTAGCGGGACGCCGCTGTTGATGGTCACCAAGAGCCTTTCCCGCGCAAGCGACGAGTCCCCCCTGGAAAACATCCTTCCGTTAAGCGGGCGTAAGGCGCTTTTGCCGCTCTTGACCGACCACGGATACGGATCCTTGAAACGGGTGGGGCTGGAACTGGACGTCCTGCCGGCAGCCCAGTACATCGGGTTGGGACAACAATTTGCGCAAGCCGAATTTATCGATATCTCACCGACCATCCGACAGCTGCGGATGATCAAATCGGCCTACGAAGTTAAACAGATTCGACGAGCCACCACCGTTGTTGACACGGACTACCGTGAAATCGGCAAGCTCATCCGCGAAGGCATGCCGGAAATCGAGGTGGATGGCCTGCTGGCCAGCCTCGCCCGCCGGCAAGGCCACATGGGCACGATGCGCATGCGCGGGTGGAACCAGGAAATGCCGACCGCCCATGTGCTGGTCGGGGAGACCGGCACCGGGCTTTCCTGCTGCGAAACACCGGTCAATGGGATCGGCATCACCCCGGCCATGCCCCAGGGGGCCGGATTCGGACGGGTGGTCCGGAATCAGCCGATCTACATCGATCATGGGGTGGCAATCAACGGCTACCACAGCGACCAAACCCGCACCCTGGTGATGGGAAAACTCGATGCGACCCTGGCCCGCGCACATGCCTGCAGCCGGGACATCCTGAAACACTTGGAGTCGGTCATCCGGCCCGGAATCACCGCTGAATCCCTTTTCGAGACGGCCCGCCAGATGGCCGCGGAGAGTGGTCTGGCCGACCATTTCATGGGTCATGGGGAGGGGCAGGTCCGCTTCCTGGGCCATGGTATCGGCCTGGAGATCGACGAGTTGCCCGTCATGGCACCGCGCTTCAACCTGCCGCTCGAGGAAAACATGGTCTTCGCCCTGGAGCCCAAGTTCATCTTTCCCGGCCTGGGCACCGTCGGCATCGAGGACGATTATCGGGTCACCGCCGATGGCGTGGAGCGACTGACCCTCACCGAACAGGAAATTCTGTACATCTGAAAGGAGGCCGACATGCAAGACGCTCTGTTGAAAACCATGGCCCACATGACCTACGGGATTTACGTGCTCACCACCCGCGCCGGTGAGACGATCAACGGCATGATCGCCTCCTGGGTCAGCCAGGTTTCCTTTGATCCGCCCCTTTTCATGGTGGCGGTGCATCCCAACCGCTATTCCCATGATCTGCTCATGCAAAGCGGCCATTTCGCCCTGCATGTCATCGATGATCAGCAGAAGGATCTTTTGGCGCGCTTCAAGGGACCGGTGGCCCGGGAAAAGTTCGACGCCATCGCCTGGCACGAGGGGGTAACCGGCTGTCCGATCCTGGAGGATTGCATCGCCAGCGTGGAATGCCGCATCACCCAGCAGCTGGCGCCGGGCAACCACACCCTCTTCGTGGGCGAGGTGGTGGATGCCGTGTTCCATGCCGAAAAGCGGCCCTTGTGCACCCTGGACTACGCCGGCTGCTACCTGGGCAAGAAATGACCACGTTGATCAATATCGATTTGCTTGTCGATCGGATCAGGTGTTTTAGCGACCTTGATGAACTCGTAAAAAGTCGCATTTCCGACGGATTCGTAAAAAGCCCGAGATCAAGGCTTGCGAATCCTGAGGAAGGAGGCGTACTTTCTGCGTACGCCGCAGTGACGAAGGATGAAGCGTAACGCCGATATCGGGCTTTTTACGAATCCGTCAACCCTTAGCCTGGAATTTCAGGTAAGCCTGCACCAGCTTGATCTCCCCGTAGGAAACATCTTCACCCAGGGTTTGTTTGACCTCACGCAAGGGAAGAGGCGGGTCCTTGGCCAATTCCCGTTCGATGCGTTCCTGTTTATCAGATGGAAGCAGCCTGTCGATGGATAGTTCACCGGATGCGACAAAATGCGCCAGGTGACCTTCAATGGTTGAGACGACCAGTTCTCGTTCCTGTGCGATCTGAGCCATGGTAAGGCCCTTTTCAAACATCGCCAGGGAGATCTGTTTGGTTTCACCGCGCGATGGGTTCTTCTTCCGCGGCGCTTCTTCAACCACCGGCGGCGGGTCCGGCAGCATCACCGTCTCAATGCCGTGCTTTTGGCGATAGGCCGTCACCATGGCAAGCAGTTCCTCGCCATAGCGACCGGCCAGCTGCTTGCCGATGCCGTGGATTCGTTTCAAGGCGGCCGGTGTATCCGGCAGATGCACGGCGATCTGAATCAACGGTTTCTGGTGCATGATCTGAAAGGCGGGAACGCCGGCCTCGGCGGCTTGGCACCCCGCCAGGCCTTGAGGGTCTGGAACAGTTCGGGATGGGTGATATCCGACTCGGCATAGGTGGGCAGGGCCGGTTCTTTTTTCTTCGGCTGCCGGCCGGCCTCCGTTTCCGCCGCCGAAATGGCACGAAAATAGGCCGCCGGTGAAAATCCATGGGCACAGCAGCCCACGGCGGCGCGTTTGACCGCAAGGGTCGTCAGAAGGTTTGCCTGGGCCTGGTTGATCTTTTTTGCCAGGGCTTGGTTGTCCGTCTCCACCGCCATTTGTTCAACGGACCGGATCGCGTCACTTACCAGCTTGTCCTGAAAATAGACCGACGCCTTGGCGATGCGCTCGCGCACCACCGGATCGTCCGCCGGCAAGGCATCGGCGGGGAAAAGGCGCTGGAGCTGGCGGCCGAAGCTGTCGCCCACCCGGCTGATGTCGGCCTCGATCTGGCGCTGGATCCCGGCGATATCCGTGATGCCGGACAGTTGCACCACCCCGGGATTGCCCAACACAAGGCCCGTCAATCGACGCAGGCCCCGGCGCAACCGGCCAAAGTCGAAGCATTCCAAGAGAAGACGCTGTTGGTACTGGATCTTGGCCACCGCGAGCCCGGTCCCTGTGGGACGTTTCACCTGGTTGGCCTGGCTGAACTGGCACACGGCGGCATCGGTCTTGATGGCCCGGGAGGTCAGCGGGGTCGAGAGCACGATGCCATCGAGGGTGCGGCAACGACTCAGGGCCACATAGACCTGACCGTGGGCAAAGGCCGCCTGGGCGTCGATAATGGCGCGATCGAAGGTCAACCCCTGGCTCTTGTGAATGGTAACGGCCCAGGCCAGACGCAGGGGGAGCTGTTTGAAACTGCCGATCTTGTTCTCGCTGATCTCCATGGTCTCCCGGTCGAGCATATTCGATGTTGTCCCAGATGGCCGGTTCGACCTCGATCGCCGTTTCGTCCTCGGGGCCGCGGATACGGACCGCCTTGCCCGAGATGCCCGTGATGGTTCCGATCTTTCCATTGAAATAGCGCTTCTCGGGCGAAGGATCGTTGCGCACGAACATCACCTGGGCGCCTTTTTTCAGCGCCAGGGAAGCGGCCGTGGGAAAGGCCTGCGCGGGAAAGTCGCCTTCGATTTCGGCGTCAAATGCAAAAGATTTCTGTTTGACGGCCGCAAGGCGCGCCGTATTGATGGCATCGGCATTGCGGTTGTGGGTGCACAGGGTGATATACCCGGCATCGTCGTCAGGCGCGAACCCCGCGATGTGACGGGCATTGAGGGCCGCCAGCGTGGATGCATCGACCCGGGCGTCGCGCACCCGGTTGAGCAGGTCGATAAAACGGTCATCGGCCTGGCGGTAGATCCGGGTCAGTTCGATGGTCACCAGTTCGGCCTGCTGCAGGGCGCGGCTGCTGAAGAAATAGGGTGAGGCGTAAAAAGGCTCGAGCAGTTGCCAATCCTCGTCCCGGACCACCGGCGGCAGTTGGAAGAGATCGCCGATCATCAGGAGCTGCACCCCGCCGAAGGGCCGGTCGCTACGCCGGTAGCGCCGCAGAACGGCATCCACCCCATCGAGCAGATCGGCCCGCACCATGCTGATTTCATCGATCACGAGAAGGTCGAGATTTCTGATGATGTCGATCTTGTCCCGGCTGAATCGATACTGGGCGCGGGTCGCCTCGCTCCCCGGGACAAAGGGGCCGAAGGGTAATTGGAAAAACGAGTGCAGGGTCACCCCTCCGGCGTTGATGGCCGCCACGCCGGTGGGCGCGGTGACCGCCAGTCGTTTGGAACAGTCGCCTTTGAGGGTGTGCAGGAAAGTGGTTTTCCCCGTCCCGGCCCTGCCGGTCAAAAAGATGTTGCACCCCGTATCGCGGACGTAGGCGTCGGCGAGTGCCAGTTCGGGATTGGGGACGGACATGCTCATGCGAATCTCCATCCGGCAAAAGCGCATCGCCCGGATGACAAACCATCCCCGGTCGGCACGCAAGCGAACCCGGGGACCGTCAAGCTGCCAAGGCGATCCAGATCAGGGTTAACACACCGGAAAACAGGAAGAGGCTCTCAACCAAAAATTCCAGACGGATGCCGGGCCGCATGCGTCCGCTCTCATGGGCCGCCACCAGGACCAGCATGATCCCGGGGCAAAGGGTTAACAAAAATCCCAGCCGTGAAATCAGGCCCACGGCGGCGGCCAGGGCCACCCAAAGGATGCAGATGGTGAGGATGCCTTTGAGTAGCACCACCGTGCGACGCTTGCCCAAAAGGATCGGCAGGGTCTCCTTGCCCACGAGGCGATCGCCCTGAACGTCCAAAAGATCGAAAAAGGCGGTGCGCGAAAAGACCAGGGCAACGGCCCAGACGGACACGGCCAGGATGCCGACGGAAAGAAATCGTTTGGCGGCAAGGCCGGGCAGAAGCGCCACCACAACCCCCCAGGCAGCGGCGATCAGCACGGTTTTGGAGCCGGGCAGATCCTTGATGCGCCGGTATTTGCATCCCAGACCGGCGGGGATCAGGTAAAGGTTGTAGGAGAGCCCCAACAGGCTCATCAGTAAAAGCAGGCTAAAGGCTGTCGGGCCCATGGTCGCGGCCGAGAAAAGCCCCGCGGCCCCGGCGCCGATGGCCAAAATCGACAGGGGCAGGCGGTATTTTTTGTAAAAATGGGCCCGCTCGGGATCGTTGTACGCGTCTTCGGCCGTGCCGGTGAGGTGGTTCAACTGGTGCATGGAAAGCACGTAAAGCATCGCCACGGCGATGGGCGCCGCATCAAACGGAATCTTGAGCAGCCGCGCGCAAGCCAAGGCCAGACATCCGGCCCCCAAGGCCACGTAGACGTTGGTCAACACCAATGGCCGGATAATTCTCGAGAGTGTGCCCAAAAGGTCGCTGCGGCGGGACGCGGGCATCTGTTCCAATTTCCGGTAAACCCGCTGGATGATCCAGTTGGGCGTGGACGCCCCGGCGGTGATCCCCACGGTTTCGACCCCATCCAGGCGGCAATCCCCCAATTCCGCCTCGGTTTCCACATGGAAGGTCGGTTTGCCGC
>NZ_BBCC01000214.1 GCF_001311845.1 Desulfosarcina cetonica JCM 12296
CCGTTGCGGCGCGTGCCGGGCCTGTATCGCCGCCTGCCCCACCGGTGCCCTGGTCGAACGGGAGGCCAGCGGCGAATAAACCATGGCCAAGATCCTTGTCATTGATGACGACGATACCGTGCGCCTGTCCCTGCGACTGGCGCTGGAAGACGCCGATCACGATGTTGACGTGGCCGCCGATGGGGAGGAGGGAATCCTGCGCATGCGGGCCAATCCCGCCGATCTGGTCGTTACCGATATCTTCATGCCCGAAAAAGAGGGGCTGGAAACCATCGATGAGATCCGGCGCGCGTTTCCTGCTACAAAAATCATCGCCATCTCAGGCGGGGGGCGCATGGATCCGAATGCCTACCTTGAAATTTCCCAGAGTGTGGGCGCCGACCGGGCGCTGAACAAACCCTTCGATATCAAATTGTTGCTGGATACGGTGAGGGAACTCCTGCAGGCTGGATAGGGCTATGGCCGCTGAGGTCCGATCGCGGCAAGCTGATTGAAGAATTGGTCGGCATCAACAAACCCCTCGGGCGTGATGGGAAATGAGGCCATGGTTTCGATCATGGCGTTGCGGATTTTGGTGAAGTCGCCTTCAAGCTGCACATAGGGCTTGGCCCGTTCATCCTCGATCAGCCGCATCAGTGCGCCAATGCGGGTCATTAGTGAAAAGAACTTGGACCCCAGATTGTCAAATTCCTGGGCGATGGCCACACCAAACCGATTGACCGCGCTGTCGGCAAAGTGGACGGTTTGAATCTGGCCGGTTTCCTCATCGACGATCTCAAGCCCCTTGCCCGGTGTGTGTGTCAGGGGCATTTGGTTCAAGGCCGCCGCATTGCCGACTTTCAGGGCATATAACAACTCTTCCGGTTCGACGGGCATGTTCCATTGGGCCATGATCGTAAACTCCGCTGTGCGAGTCCTTCCGCCGCCGGCACGCCTTTTCGTGGGGCGGCCTTTCCTAATCAGCATAGCGGCTTGGGCTCCGCCTTGCAACCTTTGACGGATTCGTAAAAAGCCCGATATCGGCGTTATGCATATTCCTCGTCACTGCGGCGTACGCTAAGTACGCCGCATTCCTCAGGATTCGCAAGCCTTCGAAAGGATCGTCCTTCTGATGAAAACACTTCTCGTTTGCTTCGCCGCAGGTGCGCTGGGCGCCCTGGTCAACAGCCTGGCCCTCTGGCAAGCCGGTCAATTGGGCATTGCCCACTGGGCCCGGGTCGCCATGGCGCCGGCCTTGAGCGCCGGCTGGCTGTATCCGCGGATCGTGTGGGGCGGCCTTTTCGGGCTGCTCTTTGCCCTGCCGTTCTTGAAATCCCGTGTGCTGCTCAAGGGAACCCTGCTGAGCCTGGTCCCCACGGCGTTCCTGCTCTTTTATCTCTATCCCTTCAAATGGCACAGAGGGATGCTGGGGATGAACCTGGGCATGTGGACCCCGGCCTACGTACTGGTGGCCAACTGGATTTGGGGGGTGGTGACGGCGCTGACCCTGCGTTTTGCCAAGTGATCATGCGTGCGTAAGAAGTCACTGCTTTGACGAATCCGTCAATATTTGACAAAATCGATCCAATCCTTTATGACAATCCAAATCGCTTATTCTCAGGGCGGGGTGCAATTCCCCACCGGCGGTATCCCGATTTTCGGGGAGCCCGCGAGCGCTCCTTTGCCGTATCGAGGAGGTCAGCAGACCTGGTGAGAGGCCAGGGCCGACGGTAACAGTCCGGATGAAAGAGGATAAGTCAGCCTGCATTCCATGCCGCCAACTGCCGCAATCCGTTGTCGCCGCTGTCGACGTTGTGCCCGTCTGCCTGCCTGCGCCCTGACTTTCCACTTATCCAACGACATGAAGGAGATCGAAAGATGGAATCATCACTGCTGGCGCGCTATGGCAATGCTTTTGAACGGGTGGCACATGGGCTCGAGACCTTGCGGAAAGGTCAGGGGGTGATCGTTACCGACGATGAAGACCGTGAAAACGAGGGCGATCTGATATTTCCGGCGCAGTCCATTAGCGAGGCCCAGATGGCCCTGCTGATCCGTGAATGCAGCGGCATCGTCTGCCTTTGTTTGACCGAGGATCGGGTCAACCGGCTGGGGCTGCCCATGATGGTGAAACACAACACCAGCCGCTACCAGACGGCCTTCACGGTTTCCATCGAAGCGGCCGAAGGGGTGACCACCGGGGTCTCGGCCCAGGACCGTGTCACCACCATCCGGGCGGCGGTGGCCGAAAACGCCGGCCCCCACAGTGTGCACAGCCCCGGTCACATTTTTCCCTTGCGAGCCAAACGCGGCGGCGTGCTCGAACGGCCCGGCCACACCGAGGCCAGCGTGGACCTGATGGCCCTTGCCGGGCTGGATCCCTTCGGCGTTCTCTGTGAGTTGACCAACCCGGACGGCACCATGGCGCGGCTTCCCGAAGTGGTGGCCTTTTCGGAAAAACATCGCATGCCCGTTCTCACCATTGCGGATCTGGTGGCCTATCGCCGGAGCCTGATGAAAAAGGCGGGATAACCCCTCGGCCGATTGGCCCCCGAACCCATAGACGAGGCTATCTACCATGCGGATCGTCGACCTGAGCCATGTTCTTGAAGCGCAAATGCCTCTTTTCCCTGGTACTCAGCCACCGCGGTTCGCGGATAGCGCCCGCATCGACACCGATGGATACCGGGAGAAACGCATCACCCTCAGCGTGCATACCGGTACCCATCTGGATGTCCCGGCGCATATCCTCGCATCTGGAGAAACCTTGGATCAGCTGCCGGTGGAGACCTTTTGTGGCTCGGCTTTTCTTCTGGACCGGTCGCGGGCGAGTGATGGCCCGATTCAGCCCACCGATCTGACGGCCCACGAAACAGCCATTTTGGAATCCGATTACCTGATCCTCAACACCGGTTGGAGCCGTTATTGGGGAGATGCGCGCTATTTCTCCGATTTTCCCGTGCTCAGCCTGCCGGCCGCCGATTGGCTGGCCCATGCCGGCCTGAAGGGCGTGGGCATGGACACCCTTTCGGCCGACCTGCTGGATGCACCGGGACTGCCGGTGCATCATCGTTTGCTGGCGGCCGGCATGGTGATTGTGGAGAACCTGACCAACCTGGCCGCGATCCCTGCCGGCCGCTTTCTTTTCAGCTGTCTGCCGTTGAATATCAAGAACGGTGACGGTTCACCCGTGCGGGCCGTGGCCATGCTGCCATGAAGGCGCCGTGTTTACCCATTGGATAGATGGGTAACCTGACAGGTGGCGTGCCCCGTCGCGCTTCAGCGTTTGCGGACCACCAGGCTGCCGACGGAATAGCCGGCCCCGAAGGAGCAGATGACGCCGTGATCGCCGGCGGCAAGATCCTCGTGGTGCAGGTGAAAGGCAATCATGGAACCGGCCGAAGCGGTATTGGCGTAACGGTCCAGGACGATCGGCGCCTCGTCGAAGGTGGCCTCGCGTCCGATCAGCTTGGTGCAGATCATCTGGTTCATGTGGATATTGGCCTGGTGCAGCCACCAGCGTCGGATGTCGGCAACGGTCAGACCATGGCGGTCGATGTGCGTCAACATGTGCTGGATGGCCAGGGGGCAGACTTCCTTGAAAACCCGACGGCCGTTTTGATGAAACAGCTTGTCCGGGCCAAAGGGATCCACGTCGTTGGCTCGGCTGAGGTGGCCGAAGTTCGAACGCACGTTGCTCGAAAAGCGGGTCTGGGCCTGCACGCCGAGGACATCGAAACTGTGGGTGCCGGTGCAGGTGTCGGCCCGTTCCACAATGCTGCCGTGGCCACGTCGCCGAAAATGAAGTGGCTGTCCCGGTCGCAGTAGTTGACCTGGGGCGTGATCAGCTCCGGGTTGATGGCCAAAACGCAACGGGCCGTGCCGGCGGCTACCATTTCATAGGCGCGATGCAGCCCAAAGGTGGCCGCCGAGCAGGCCACCAGCATGTCGAAGCCGAAGCCGTCGATGCCCAGCGCCTCCTGCACTTCGATGGCGATGGCCGGGTAGGCGCGTTGGGTGTAGGCGCACGAAACGATTACCGCGTCGATGTCGGCACCGGTCTTGCCGGCTGCCGCCATGGCCTGGCGTCCGGCATCGATGGCGATTTCGGCCTGATCGGAGAGGGCCTCCTCGGGACGCTCGGGGATTGATGGGCGCATGCGATCGATGTCCAGGGTGCCTTCCTTGGCATAGACAAATCGCTGTTTGATGCCGGCGGCCTTCTCGATGAACGCCGCCGAGCCTTCGGGTTTGGCCTCCATTTGGCCGTCGGCAATGGCTGCGGCGTGGATCTGATTGTAGCGGTCGGCCCATGCATTGTAGGAGGCGACCAGTTCTTCATTGGTAATGACATGCGCGGGTGTCCACAGACCGCTTCCGCTGATGACGACCCGGGGGCGTTCGGATGGTGCCATATCGGTCCCTTATGCTGTGCAACCGTTTCTTACGGTTGTTGTCAATGCCTTTTCGCAGTCTATCGATGCGATTACCGACCTGGCTTTACACCAGAATAAGAATGAACGCCACTGCAAAGGATGGATAAACAATGTTTTTTGTTATGATCAATTCTTATTCGGTTTTATTCGGCGCTTCCCAGCCGGGTACGATGGCCTTGATGCGGACCTCGCCGAAGTCCACCGCCCTGCCGCCATTTTCAGCGGCAAAGGCGGTTGCCTCGGCAATGGAATTGAAAGGCAAGGCCTCGTACCCCATGGGGCCGAAGACTTTTGACGATCCGATTACGTAAAATGCCGTACGGCCGCTGATCCACATGCCGGTATGGCGGTCCACCACCCAGATCAGGAACGGCTCCACGGGACTTTTCATGTAACGCGACGGATTGTCCAGGAAAGCGAACAGGCACTGGGTCGAACAAAAATGCAGGGTGCGGCCGTCTTTGCTCCGAAGTTGGCATTTCCCGTACGGGTAGCGCTCGGGGTACATCCCGCAGACCACGCAGGTATCCTTTTCGGTGGGCTCCACGATCTTGCCTTTTGCCAACCGGCGGGCGTTGATCTGCCGGTTTTCGTTCCCCACGCCGGTCTTGGCCGCCGCCAGGGCCCGGGCATAATCGACGATTTCACCCCCGCAGGTGCCGGCGAAGGTTTCGGCCTCGGCCCGCGTGGCGAAAACGATTTTGGAGACCGGGCTCATGGTCCCGGCGGCCGAGGAGCCCATGACGATCACAGCCTGGCCGGCGGCAATGGCCTGTTGGGGGCAGCGGTAGACCGTCAGCATGACCTGGGTCGGATCCTGGCCGGTTTTCATCGCCCAGTCGGCCAAACAGTGAAACGAACAGACCTGGGAGACACCCCGGATGGGCGCGAAGGTGATCCAGGTGCGGGCCCACATGGGGCGAACCATGCCGCAGACCGGACACTGTCCCTTCAATGTCTCGTCCGGTGGGGTCAGCGGATGCGGAACACGGCATTGCATGGCCTGGGATGCCATCGGCGACAGGCTCAAGGCCACCGGCGCGAAGGAAACAAGCCGGAGAAAACGGCGTCGATCGATCGATTTCATGGATTCCTCCCGGGATTGGTGGGGATGTTTTTTCGGGCGACGGCTGGGGGGACGCGCAACGCATCAGGACGCCCTTGCGGCAATCCTGACCCATTGTGGAATCCTGCATAACAAAATCCGCTTGTTGCGGCAACAGCGCATGCCGACCGGCACGCTCCCGTTCGGGAAAAAGGCACATACCGAACCCTGTATCTTGACATCAAGATATATGCCGTTATTTTCTCACCCATGGAAACGGGATCCTACATACGCCTGATACTGGGCCGGGCGGCAAAGGCCGTTGAAAAGGCCGACCGTGCCAGCATCAAGCGCACCGGGCTGGTTCCGAGCGACTTCGGTATCCTCGAAGCCCTTTTGCACAAGGGACCGTTGCCCATCAATACCATCGGCCGAAAGGTGCTTCTCACCAGCGGTTCGATGACCGCCGCGACCAATCGATTGGTGGCCAAGAACCTGGTTCGGCGTGTTCCGGATCCGTCTGACGGCCGATCGTTTCACCTGCACCTGACCTCCTCGGGGCACCGGCTGATCGAACGGCTTTACGCCGAGCATGCGCAGAATCTCGAGGCTATCGCCGGTGTGCTGAACAAGAAGGAGCGTTGCGAATTGGTCCGGCTGTTGAAGAAGCTGGGCCGTCATGCCGAGGTGCTGGCCAGCTAATGCGGTAATGAACGATCGGTCGTGGACCGTTCGCCCATCGCCAGTTTCTACGAAAATCAGAACAGCTATCCAAAAGACCAACCCTTTCGATGAAGGAGAAACCCATGATGAAAGTTTTGATTGTTTTTTATTCGACGTATGGTCATATCTATCGCATGGCCGAAGCCATCGCCGAGGGCGTTCGCGAACTCCCGGGTGCCGAAGCCGTTTTGCGCCGGGTACCGGAAACCCTGCCCCAGGGTGTCCTCGAACAGATGGGCGCCATCGATGCCCAGAAAGCGTTTGCCCACATTCCCGTCTGCACGGTCGACGAATTGACCGAGGCCGACGCGGTGATCTTCGGCACGCCGACGCGCTTTGGCAACATGTGTGGCCAGATGCGTCAATTTCTGGATGCCACCGGCCAATTGTGGGCCAAGGGCGCCCTGGTGGGCAAGGTGGGCAGCGTTTTTGCCAGTTCCGCCACCCAACACGGCGGCCAGGAATCGACGATCCTCTCCACCCATATCACGCTCCTGCATCACGGTTTCGTGATCGTGGGACTGCCTTATACCTTCCAGGGGCAGATGGGCATTGACGAAATCAAGGGCGGATCCCCTTATGGCGCCTCGACCATCGCCGGCGGCCAGGGGGAACGCCTGCCCAGTGAAACCGAGCTTGCCGCTGCCAGGTTCCAGGGCAAGCACGTGGCGACGATCGCCGCTAAACTCAAAGGCTGATGGGGAAATGACCACCGATGTCAGCGGCATCGGGTGGCGGTGCGAATTCCCATGGAAAACGAACAGGGAGCGGCCAAGGGGCCGTTCCCTGTCTTTAAGGAAGAACACGGAGGAACGTTGATGATTGAAATCGCCGCCGTTTTCGGCAGCCCACGGCGCAAGGGGAACACCGCCACGTTGCTCAGACAGGCCATTGCCGGGGCGCGTGATGCCGGTGCCGCGGTTACCGAGATCGTCCTGCGGGATTTGAAGATTTCCCCTTGCCTGGAAATTTACGGTTGCCGGGAGACGGGACGTTGCGCGATCAATGACGATTTCCGGCAGATCGAGCCGCTGTTGGCGCGCATGCACGGCATGATTCTGGCGTCGCCGATCTTTTTTTACACCGTCAGTGCCCACGCCAAAATCTTCATGGACCGCTGCAATTCCAGCTGGGTCAAGAAATACTGGATCGACCGCCATCCCTTCGGCGGCCAGCAGGCATACCCGCGCAAGGGGCTCTTTATCTCCGTTGGCTCCACGCGGGGCCAGCGTTTGTTCGACGGGGCCCTGTTAAGCATGCGCTATTTCATGGACGCATTGGACATGCAGCTGTGGAATTCGCTTTTGTTCCGGAAGATCGAAAGCGAAGGGGATATATTGCAGCATCCCGATTATCTGGCATCGGCCTATGCGGCGGGGGCCGGCCTGGTGCGGGCCCTGGCGGAGGATCCAACGTCTGCATGAGCCTGAAAGTCAGGGCAATCCGTTTTTTACGCGTCCATTTTTATTGATTCAGCCATCCCGAAAAAGGAGCCTCGAATGACTTTGACAACCGTGCATACCGAGAACGCCCCGGCCGCCATCGGCCCTTATTCCCAGGCCGTGGTGGCAGCACCTTTTGTTTTTGTCAGTGGACAATTGGGCATGGATCCGGCCACCGGCGACCTGGTGGGGGGGGATCTGGAGAGCCAGGCCCGCCAGGCCCTGGAAAATCTCGGCCAGATCCTGAAGGCCGCCGGCAGCCGCCTGGAGCAGATCACGGTGGTCGAGGTCTTTCTTACCGATATGGGCCAATTCGCCGCGTTCAATGCCATCTACGCCGAGTACTTCCCCACCCACCGGCCGGCGCGGGCCGTTGTCGAGGTCAGCGCGCTGCCCAAGGGCGCCTTGGTGGAGATCAAGTGCACCGCCGTGGTCGCATAGGATTTTTTGATCCTTGTGTTAGGCCGCCGATTCGGGAAAGGTCGTGGCCATGGCAAAGGCCATGGCGAAGTCGGTCTGGGTGGCCAGTTCCAGGTAGCGCAGCCGGCGGCACAGACCGCGGGCCTCGGCGCGCAGCTTGCGGTCCAACAGGGCCATGACCACCCCCACGCCGGCCAGGTTGTCCTTGGCGACGACCCGGCTTTGGGCCACGGCCGGCGGAAACATGCCGATGGCCAGGGCATTTTCCCAGTTGAAATGGCGCCGAAGGCCCCGGTCAACACCGTGCGGTCGATCTTCTCGATACCGGCCTTGCGCATGAGAAATTCAATGCCCACGCAAAGCGCCCCCTTGGCCAGCTGGATCTGGCGAATATCCTTGAGCGTGACCGAAATATCACTGCCGGTGGCCGTCTGCTGCCGGTCGACGATGGTATAGGACCGTCCCACACCCTGATCATCCCGCACCACCCGTTCGTCGGCTGCATCGAGGCGGCCGCTGGGAAGGATGATGCCGAGATGACGCATGCTGGCAATGGCATCGATGATTCCCGAACCGCAGATGCCCATGGGCTTGATCCCGTTTTCCTCACCTAAAACGTCGTAGGTCACCCGGCCGTTGTCCGCGTCGGGCCACATGCGGTGAATGGCACCGGAAACGGCGCGCATGCCGCAGGAGATCTGCGCCCCTTCCAGGGCCGGACCGGTGGCGCAACTGGTCACCCACAGTCCCTTGCGACTGCCCAACACCAATTCGCCGTTGGTGCCGATATCCACGATGAGGGTGACCTCGTCGCGTTCATGCGGTCGGTCGGCCAGAATGGCGGCCATGGTGTCACCGCCAACGAAGCCTGAAACCACCGGCATGAGGAATACGGGTACGGTGGAGGCGCAGGACAGCCCCAGATCGCCGGCACTGGCCAGCGGCGGGATAAGGGTCAAGGGGAAATAGGGATAGCTGCCCAGGCCGTGGGGATGCAGGCCGGCAAAGACCTGCTGCATGGTGGTGTTGCCGCAAAGGGCGATCTCATCGATGGCGTCGATGGATGCGCCGGCTTGCTTCAAGCAACGTTGCAGGATGAAATCGACGCCGCCGGCGGCCAGGCGTTGGAATTGATCCAGATAGGTGTCCTTTTCGTTGATGCGGCAGATGCGGCTGATCACATCCTCGCCGAAACGTCGCTGGGGATTGACGCAGGCATCGGCGGCCAGCAGCCGGCCGGAGGTCAGATCACAGAGGTAACCGGCCACCGAGGTGGTGCCCAGGTCCACGGCGAAGCGAGGCTGGCGGGCTGCCGGCCGGCCACCATACGGCGTAGGCCGGTATCGGCGTGCAGCACCAGGGTGACCTCTTTCAGGCTGTCGCGGAACTGGCTCAGATGGCGCAATGCGTTAATGTCCGCGGTTGCCGCCAGGGAATCGTCCGCCTTGTGGGCAAGCCAGTCCATCAGGCTTTCGGGAATATTGGCCGCCGTGACATCCGGGGAATCGCCCTTCAGCACCAGGCGACGGATCGTGGGATCCACCGCATAGGTTCCGCTGATGTTGGTTTTTCCCCGGGCTTCGGAAGGTTCGGCCAGGGTGTCGGGGATGGTGACGGTTCCCTCGCCCAGGGCCAGGGTCTGGCAGGCCAGGCGTGCGCCTTCGGCCAGTTGTTCGGGGCTGAGCCGCTTGATTTCCGAATCGGTCAGCGGCGAGAAGTTCTCGGCCGGGTTGACCAGCACCCGGCATTTGCCGCAGCTCCCGTGGCCGCCGCAATCCGCCCGGATATCCAGGCCGTTGTCGGCGGCAGAGGTG
>NZ_BBCC01000215.1 GCF_001311845.1 Desulfosarcina cetonica JCM 12296
CGACGGCATCCGTTGACCCGTGGTCGGGCCTGCGCCAAGGCGGCCCGCTACATCGAACGGGTCTACAGTCCGCAGCGAGTGCGCCACCCCATGCTGCGCGCACCCGGTAAGACGGGCGGCTGGCAGCGCGCCACCTGGAGCCAGGTCCTGGACCGGGTTGCCGAGAACATGGCGCAGATCATCAAGGCGGATGGTCCCGAGGCAATTCTCTACTACCAGGGGTATGGCGAGCGTACGGCCCTCAAACTGCTGAACCGTTATTTTTTCAATTTATTGGGAGGCGTCACGACCTTAAGCGGATCCCTGTGTGGCGGAACGGGCCAGGCGGCCCAAAACTTGGATCTGGGCAATCGCATCTCCCACGACCCCCTGGACCATTATAACAGCAATGCCGTCATCCTGTGGGGCCGCAACCCCGTTTCCACCAATATCGGCCTGGTTCCCATCATCCGTTCGGTACGCCGCCGCGGCGGCACCATCATCCTGGTGGACCCCTATCGGAGCCGCTCCGCCGGGCTGGCCGACCGCCACATCGCACCGGCACCGGGCCGCGATGTTTTCCTCGCCATGGCGGCTGCCAAACTGATATTGGACCAGGGCGCCGAATGCAAACGGTTTCTGCGCCAATGCAGCCGGGGAAACGATCGCTATCGGGATATTCTGAATCGCTTCGATTTTGACGACCTGTGCCGCCGGGCCGGTGTCAGCCCATCCGACGGTCACTTTCTCGCCGAAGTCCTGATCAATGCTGGGCCGACTGCCACCTTGCTCGGATGGGGCCTGCATCGTCACATCCATGCCCATTACACCATCCGCGCCATCGATGCCCTGGCGGCCATCAGCGGCAACATCGGCGTTGCCGGCGGCGGGGTCAGCCAGGGCTTCGAGGAATATGGCCCCTATGACGCCCAATTCTGGGGGGATCACCTCAACCCAAAGCGACGCACCCTGTCAATGCCCGTCATTGGCGAGGAAATTCTCAACGCGGTCAACCCCGCCATTCGCATGATCTTCACCACCGCCGCCAATCCCGTGTGCATGGCGCCGCATTCGGCCAAGGTGGCCAAGGCCTTCGAAAGGGCCGAAATGGTGGTTTATTCAGGCCATTTTATCGATGATACGGCCGACCAGGCCCAGGTTTTTCTACCGGCCACCACCTTCCTGGAGGAAGAGGACATCATGGCTTCCTACGGGCACAATTACGTGGGACCGGTCAACCCGGCCATCGCGCCCATCGGGGAGTGCCGTTCGGAGTTTGCCATGTTTTGCGGCCTGGCCCGTCGTCTCGGGATTGCCGATCGTTTCGAACGCCACGTGGACGAATGGCTGCAAGACCTGTGCACCCCCATCTGGCGGCAGGGGGGTTGCCTGGCAGACCTGAAGAAAAGGCCCTTTCGCCTGAACGCGCCCATGATTCCCTATGCCGACGGCAGCTTTCCCACGCCTTCGGGCAAGTTCGAATTCATGACTGCATTCGATCCGGCGGATCTAGGCGCGCAGGACGCCGATTATCCCCTGACGTTGTTAACCATCGCACCGCACCGCTTCATCTGCTCGGAGCGCAGCATGGCCGAGCATGACAGCCTGCCAACGGTCCTGTTGCACCCCTCGACCACGAACCGATTCGGGCTGGCGGAGCATGGCACCGGCTATCTGGTCAGTCCGGTCGGTCGCGTTCAGGTACGGATCAAAAATGATCCGGGCATGCGACCGGATTGCGCGGTGGCCGAACGTGGCGGATGGATCAAGGCCGGCCACGGCTTGAACCGCCTGACCTCCGACCGGGCCAGCCATGTGGGTGAGGGAGCGCCCTACTACGACACCTGGGTGACGCTCACCGCCGCGCCGTCAATGCCTTCCTGAAGGCCTGTTTTCAGCCCTCGCTTTGCTGCAATAACGACTTGATTTGGCCCGGCGGCCGATGCTACCGTCATTTTATAGCATATCAAGATATAGATGACATCCAGCAAAGGGCGCATCACCCCCCATGCCATCCACCCATCCACCCGACCCCGTCCTGCCACGCGTGATGGTGCTCGCCACCGGCGGAACCATTGCCGGTGCGGCGGCCTCGGCCGCCCAATCCGGATATGCGTCGGGGCAAATCGACATCGCGGCCATGCTCGATGCCGTACCCGAAATCCGGACCCTCGCCCGGGTAGAGGGCGAGCAGATTGCCAATGTGGGATCCCAGGACATGACCCTGGCGATCATGTGCCGGCTGGCCCAGCGCATCAACACCCTCCTTGAATCCGGAGACATCGACGGTGTGGTGGTCACCCACGGCACCGACACCATGGAGGAGACGGCCTATTTTCTCAACCTGACCGTACGCAGCAAGCGGCCGGTAGTGCTCACCGGGGCCATGCGTCCCTTTACCGCCATCAGCGCCGACGGCCCCCTCAACCTTTACAACGCCGTGGCCGTGGCCGCCGACGCCCAGGCAACCAACCGAGGCACACTGGTGGTGATGAACGATCGCATCCACGGCGCCCATTCCCTGACCAAGAACAACACCACCGCCGTGGAAACCTTTGTCTCCCCCATCAACGCTCATCGGGACGGTCAATTACGGCCTGACCGACTATTTCCACCGGCCCTTCCGGCGGCACACCCACCAGAGCGAATTTGCCATCGACGGCATCACCACCCTGCCCCGGGTGGACATCCTGTATGCCTGCGCCGACATGCCGGCGGATTTGATCGACTGCTCGGTTGGGCGGGGTGCCAGGGGAATCGTGGTCGCCGGCGACGGCAACGGCAACATGAACGCCGCCACCATCGAACGGGCCGCCAAGGCCGCCAAAGCCGGCATTGTGATCGTGCGCAGTTCACGGGTCGCCACCGGCACGGTAAGCCGCAACGTGGAGATCGACGACGACCGCCTGGCTTCATCGCCGCCGACGAGCTCAATCCGCCCAAGGCGAGGATTCTGCTCATGCTGGCCCTCTTGAAAAAGCGCACCCGCCGGCAGATCCAACGGCTGTTTTATGCCTATTAGACCACGATCTGATTTCTTTTCAACACGCTCCCATCGGGAAGTTGAAATGGCCGGTATTGCGGTGACGAGGCTGGATCATTTTCTGGCTTGTAAAGTTTCAGATAGGCTGGGTGTAGCACAGGTTTCTGGAGCGTCAGGAAGTGGGTGAGACCCTGTTCTTATCAAAAGTCACAGTAAACTTGTGATTATCAACCATTAATCTGGCTTCCTCGGCAACTAAAGATATGAATCCATAATCTGCAGAGCAAAACGAAAAAGATCATCATTAATTGTCTGGGCATCCCCCATTCCCAGGGGGGAACATCTTCGTGGGTGAGCACAGCTCTGACCCCGGTCAACCCATTGGCCCGGGACACATCGATGCGGGTGATGTCGGCGTGGGCATGGGGGCTCCTGAGAACTTTGCCGTAAAGCATCCCGGGGACCTTGATATCGTCAAAGAATTGGGCTTTTCAACGATGTTGCGGGCATCCTTGCGCGGTGTCTCCTTGCCGATATATCGATACGCGCTACTCATGGTCGTCTCCCTGTTGGGTTGCTTGGTGCACGGCATCCACCACTTCATAATGAGCAATGGCAACAGCATAATAGTCTTTCCCGTTGACGGTGAGGTGGATGGTGCCCTTTTTTTTCAGATCATTGTCTTGTTTCATCGTCTTTCTCTCCTTTCGATGCATTCTCGAAAAGGCTATCCTACCATTTGGGGACAACCGTTTTTTCCAATCGACGCTATCTCGGGCGTTTTCCTGGTTTGGGGGTGTCCAGACATGGCCGTATGGGGTCGCTAAACGGGAATAGTTACGATTGACCATAAACCAGGTTTGGCAGCAGCGTGGCAATCTGCGGAAAGATCAGCAGGAGTGCGGTAAGGACGATAATCGCCAGCAGGAAAGGCAGAATTCCTCTGTAAATCGTCTCCAAGGGGACTTCCGGTACAATCCCCTTAATGACGAACACATTGACCCCCACTGGGGGGGTGATAACGCCCATTTCTCCCACCATGACGATGATCACGCCGAACCAGATGGGATCGAATTCGAACCGGGTCACGATGGGAAAGAAAATGGGGATCGTGACCACGATCAAGGCCATGGAATCCATGAAGAATCCGCCGACGAAGTAAATCAGCACGATGATCCCCATGATGGCCATGGGGGGGATGGGCAGGTCGCCCACCCAGTCGGCCAGCATGAACGGAATGTTGGAGATGGTCAGAAAGTGACCGAAAACCGCTGCTCCAGTAATGATGAAGAGTACCATACAGGATGTCTTTAAGCCGTCCTTGAGTGCATCAACGGTTTTTCGAAAATGCAGCTTGCCCCTGAACAGGCCGATCAGAAAGGCGCCGAAGGCGCCGATGGCACCGGCCTGGGTAGGGCTGAACCAGCCCAGGAACAGCCCGCCAATGGTTAACAGAAACAGTAAAACAGCTTCCACGATCCCGCCCAGGGACGTGAGCTTTGCCTTCAGGCTGGTCCGTGGACCGGCGGGTGCCAGATCGGGTTTGCGCAGGCAGAGGATCACGACCGTGATTACGAAAAACAAGGTCATGATGATACCAGGCAAGATACCAGAGATGAACAATTTACCGATGGACTCTTCGGTCAGGATGCCATAGACGATCAGGACCGTGCTGGGGGGATGAGGATGCCCAGGGTGCCGGCCGACGCCACGGTCCCCGTGGCCAGCCGGTCGTCGTAGCCGTACTTCTTCATTTCCGGCAGGGCGATCCCCCCATGGTGGCTGCCGTCGCCGCGGTGGAGCCGCAAATGGCGGCGAATCCAGAGCAGGCCACGACGGTGGCGACGGTCAGTCCGCCCCGAAAATGTCCCAGCCACGTATAACAGGTTTTGTACAGCCGCTGGCTGATCCCCGATGCGTAGGCCATGGACCCCATGAGGATGAACATGGGAATGACCGATAGTGGATAGGAGGAGAGGGTCTCGTAGATATCCTGGGCCAAAAGGGTCAATGCCGATTCGATCCCGTTCAAATAGGCAAAGCCGGTGAACCCCACGAACGCCATGGCAAATGCCACCGGCATGCGCAGCATAAACAGAATCAACAACAAAACGATGCCAATCAAGCCGGTTGCTTCAGGACCCATGGGAGAATACCTCGATCAACGATTGGATCAGATTCAAAAGGGCGGCGATGCAGGCCGGAATGAAGGCTGCCGCCGCGCCATAGACAAATGGATACAGCTGAATGCGGATGGTGGGACTGACCTCGCCATAGGCCTTGAAGTCGAATCCATGCATGAACAGCCGCCAACTCATGGTGACGAACAACGCGAAGACGAGGCCATGAATCAGGCACCGGCTGATTTTCTGAATCGGTTTGGGCAAAAGGGGCAATAAAAACTCGACGGTGACATGCCGGTGGGCGGCAAAGGAAGCCCCCAGTGCGAAACTCATGCTGATCAACTGGGCCAGCATCATCAGATCCAGCGAACCGGGAACGGGTTTCAGAAACACCTTGGCGCCCACCACATCCACGGTGGTGAGCAGCATCATGAAAAGAAAGGCCACGAGCCCCACGTTCTCAACGACCTGGCAGAACGAATCATTCCATTGCTTGATGGTTTTCACTGAACGCATAGGCTCCTGCTTTTTAAGATGGAACCGGTGAAGGTCGCAACCCGTCAAGACACACTCCGCATGTCAGCATTCCGATCGCTTCGCCGACATGCGGAGTGGCAATCGTCTATTCCCGTACCTCGTCAGGGCCTTGGGTGGATTTGATGTGCAAGGCCTTTTGCTGTTCGAGAAGCTCGGTCTTGCGCGTTTTAAAAACGCGATCCACGATTTGACCTCATCCTCTTTGAATCCCTTGTCGACCATGCTCTTCACGTAGGCATCGAACACCGGCTCGACGGCCGTGATCCAGCGATCGAATTCCGCCTGGGACAGTTCGATAAACTCGACACCCTTTTGTTTGCCGAAGGCCTCACCCGGGAAATCCGAGGCGTTCCAGACCAGGGCGAACTTCTCCTTGTATTCTCCGCACAGACGATCGAAGACGGCCTTTACGTCGGCGGGTAGCTTTTCATACTTGCGTTTGTTCATGGCAACGTAAAAGGGATAGCTGGGGCCTACGTTCCATGAATTGGTCACGTAGGGGGTCACTTCGCCGAATTTGAACGCCCGGACCCCCTCCATGCCGACGAAGACGCCGTGGATCACGCCCTTGGCGATGGCGTCGTAGGTCTCCACGATGGGCGTGGGCGCCGGTGTGCCGCCCAGCGCGGTAATGACATCGGCCATGCGACCCGGCGCCCGAATGATCTGCCCCTTGAAATCATCCATCGTACGGATGGGTTTGGTGCTGGCTAAAATCGATGGACTGTTGGCGTGGAACCAGAGGGGGACCACCGAATCCCACTCTTTGGGTTTGTATTTGTCGTAGAAGTCATTCATGGCGATGTTGGCGACCCAACCGGTGGGATAACCGATAGGCAATTCACAGACCTCGGTCACAGGAAACCGACCGGGGGTATAGGAGATATGTGACAGGCCGATGTCGACAATCCCGGTTTCGATGGCTTTGATCATGGAAGGTGCCTTGGCCAGTGACCCACCCGGGAAGAATTGGACCTTGACCTGTCCATGGGTCTGCTCTTCCAGATCGGCGATAAATTGCTCACATGCCTTGGTCGTCCCGTGGGGGCCCGGCAAATAGGTGGCGAATTTCAGATCGATGACCTTGGGCGCCGCGGAAAGGTTTCCCTGCGGTACGATCAGCAACAGGGCCAAGAGGGCAATACTTCCGACTGCGGTCTTCTTGCTACGCATGGCGTTCTTCCTCCTTCGGGTTGTTGGATGAGCCACTGAATACAACTGATGTGGGCGATAGAATTTACATCACCGATATCTGAACTCCATTCAACTCGTTATTCAGCTTCATTTCAATATCTTTTTTCAACGCCTGCTTATCTAATTTCTGTGCAGCCGTAACCGGCACGGAATCGATGAACTCGATGCGCTCCGGCAGTTGCAGCACCGATGCCTGCTGTTCCTTGAGAAACGTTATGATGTCATCGAACGTCAGCCGGGCCGCTTCCCTTGTTTCGATATAGGCGCATACCCGTTCCCCCATTAGAGGGTCGGGCATGGGGATGACCGCCACCGCAGCGACATCCGGATGGCGACCGATCAGGCCTTCGATTTGTGTGGCACTGATGCTTTCGCCCCCTCGGTTGATCATTTCCTTCACCCGCCCGGTAATGGTCACATAGCCCCTGGCATCGATGGTGGCCAAATCTCCGGTCCGAAAGTAGCCGTCCTCGTCGAATACGTTGGCGTTCTCTTCCTGATTGTCATAGTAGCCCGAGAACATGCATGGTCCCTTGACCAGCAGTTCCCCCTGTTCTCCCGCAGGAGGCGTTTGCCCGAAAACGTCGACAATTTTATAGTGGTCATATGGAAACGTGGGCCTGCCGACGGTGCCGCAGATGGTATCGTAGTCGTCCACGGTTCGGGTGATGCACGTCATTCCTTCGGTACCGCCGTATCCGTTGTAGAATTTCATATTGAGCGTATCCATCACCTCCCTGACCAGATCGGGGTGACTGGCCCCGCCGCCACTGTGCATCTTTCGCAGGCTGCTCAGATCGTATTTGTCGAGATCTTCGAACTGAACCATCCGCTTGGCCAGGGTGGGCACCCAGATAATGGCGGTAACCTTCTCCTTCTCGATGGTTTTACATATCTCCTCATTATTCGTCGTGGAGAGAAACACCACTTTCCCCATGGTGATCACGCTGCCCAACAACCCTTTGGTAAACGACAGATCGTGTCCGATGGGGCCGGCAATCAGGTTGACATCTTCGCAATGCTGATCCCAAGAGAGAGAGCAGGATTCCACGCAACATGCCAGGCTGTTATGATTGCGCGGTACGATCTTCGGCGCGCCCGTGGTTCCCCCGGTGGGCCCCATGTGGGCAACCTGCATGGGATCAGGATGGCGCCGAGACAACGCGGAAAGCGTTTCTTCATTCAGCGCGGACTGTTCAATCAACGTTTCGAGGATAGGGGAATCACGTCCCTCGATTCGTCCGCGTACCGAAATCACATGCGTCATCTCTGGATGTGCCTTACAAACATCGTTGACGATGGGCGAAAAATCGACCTTACGGGTTCTCCAGGGGAGGATCCACGCCGTCGCGCCGGTAATTCGAATGAGCCGATCGATTTCGAATTGTCGGTATCGCTCGATCAAAAGTACGGGCACCGCGCCGATTTTCTGGCATGCAAAATAGGCGAAGACAAATTCGTTCCAGTTGGGCAGTTGAATGAGCACGCGATCCAGCGTTTCGATACCCAGTCGCATGAGTCCGATGGCGAGCCGATCTACTTTTTCCCTGGCCTGTCCGTAGGTATACCGGCTGGTTTCATCCACGAACGCTTCCTTGTCCGGATGCATGTCTGAAGCCCTGTCAAACAGATCTCCGAGTGTGATTCCGCACCACCACCGTTTATCGATGTATGTCTTGATGTCTTCTTCTCTGTAAGGTGGAACGCCTTTCAATAGTTGCCCCATTGTTGTTCTCCTGATTGGAAACGAAGGCTTTCCTTTTCGGGGAAGATTCATTTTGACCACTTTCGGGATGGACCGCCGAAAAACAACAAAATGATCATATTGTAAACAGTCGAGCATAATATGAACAGCTACCACGAAGAGATTATAGCGTCAAGTAATATAAAATTTTTGTAAATATTATGAATATTATTCATAATTGAATTTTAAACATCCCAAGGAAACGGATCAAGGGAAATGGATTGCATTTCCCGATGCCAGAGGGGTATTTTATTGGTCTCAGTGGTTATATAAATACCAACTTAACCTGAGATACGAAATCGCATTGTCCAAACCATGCAAAGGGCCAGGGTGATGAAAGATAACGGTCAAGCCAAACCCACCTATTATGTGCAGTCTGTCGACCGCGCCATGGATATCCTCGAATGTTTCACTTTCAAACGAAAAGAGCTGACCCAGGGCGAAATCATTCAACAGACCGGGCTAAACCGAACGACGGTCTTAAGACTGCTGTCCCATTTATCCAGTCGGAATTACCTGAAGTACGATAGTCAGACGAGGCTGTATCAACTGGGTAACAAAATGCTGGAATTGGGGGGGATTGCATTATCCTCGATTTCGCTACGAAAGATTGCGGGTCCCTATTTGACAAGGCTGCGCAACGAGATCGGGCATACGATTCTTCTCGGTGTGCGGATGGAAGACGATCTCGTTTACGTGGACAAACGGGATGGAAAGGGCGTCATGGTGACGACATCGGAAATTGGCCGGCGGAGACCGTTGCATTTCGGTATGTTGGGCATGGTGCTAATGGCGTATCTGCCGAGAAAGGAACAAATGCGCATCATCAAGAGACATCCCCTCGAGCATTACACCTCCAAATCCATTACCAACGATGAGGAATTCATATGCAGATTGGATGAAATCCGGGAGGATGGCTTCTACATCGGAAGAGAAGACGTTTTCGAAGGCATCGGGGGTGTTTCCGCGCCCGTACTGGACCAACGTGGCAATGTCGTCGCCGCGCTGGGATTCACAATGATTTTATCGTTACTTGATCGAAAGGATGTCGTGGCCGAAACGGTTGAGAAAGTGAAAAGTACCGCACTTGCCATATCGGCGGGCCTTGGCAACAAAGTGTGCTGATTACACTTGCGGGTACTGTACCGACGCCCACAACCGAAAATGAAAATGCGGTTTTCCAAAAAGCTCCAGTAGTCGCGTTCCCCATGCTCCATCTTGGGAGGGGGGACGTGGGAG
>NZ_BBCC01000216.1 GCF_001311845.1 Desulfosarcina cetonica JCM 12296
CGCCGGCAGGGGCTCGGGATCCGGATCCAGCTCTTTTTTTTGTTTCAAGTTTTTGGCGATAAACCGCTGGCAATCCTCGATGGCCTGACGGAAATCACTGGTCCGCGGGGCTTCGCGGCCAAATTTCTCGTCCAACAGCTGGTCAAATCGGCTAAAGGTATCGCCGCAAGCATCGATCTGCTGGTTTAATGTCTCGTAGAACAGCTTCGACGAACGATTCACCGCCGTGTCAAAGGCCTCGATGCCGAGCTTGCCTTCGGCAATGGCCGCCGCGTCGGTGCCCACATCCGTGGCTTCTTGCCAGTTAAGCCATGAATATCCGCCACCGGCGACCTTGGGATCGGTCAGCGGCACCTGCTTCACGGCCACCCAGAGTTTGTCGTTCATGAACTCCAGCGGGCCGATACGGTAATCCAGATCATCGTCCTCGATTTCGGGATAAAGACTTTCCCAAAAGGTCTCCAGAAACCCGCAGAGCACCTTGAGCCCCATGTCCAGTCCGGCAAAACCGTTTAATTTGATCAAAGCTTCGAGCAACCATACGGCAATCTGGAGGTCCTTGGTTTTCTCGCTCAAGGCCTCCACGCAAAGCTGCTTGACCGCCGGCCAGTCCGCGGTTTTGACGTCTCGTTCCCATTCGCCGCGGTCAAGGTCGTCCTCTTCCCGGCGGGCCTCCTGAATGGCATCGTAAACCGGGGTGTAGCGCAGGCTCTCACCCGATGGCGACTCACCGGCGATGGGACTCAACAGGGCATCCAGGTCGATCAAGGCTTTCTTCCTTTCCCAATCAAGCGTCTTTAAGGGTAAACACCGCTTCCTTAATCTCAAAAATCGCGCGATCCGTTCCGCCGACATCGTAAACGTGCTGTCCCATCCCCCTGGCGAAGGCGCCGCCCAGCGGCTGCCATTCGGTCAGTCGCCCCAGACGGATGCGATCATCGCTGCTCTCGAAGGAACGGGGGTAGCATACCGGCAAAAAACAACCCATGGTAAGCCCCTCCCAGGTGGTGATGCGCCCCTTGGCCCAAATCAGGTCCATCAGGGTTTTGGGCGGCGATACCACCAGTTCGCGAATACTGGCGATGGGGACCCACAGGTAGCGTTCGTATTCGATCGCCTCGATGACATACGTGAGGGTGGCGTCCGTTTCTCTGAAGCCTGTGAAAGGCGTTCCGTTGAGGGTTCCCCGAGGCTGTGGCAGGCCGGCGTCGATGCGCTGGAAAATGGCGGCTGCAGCCTCGCCATCCTTTGCCTGAAGCCGTTCCAGGGCTTCAAAAAAGTCATCCGCGTAATCGGGAATCTCGGGGAAAAAGGTCGGGCGCTGGTCCATGCGCGCCACCGCCAGGCGTTCCTTTTCGGCCAGAATCAGGTTCCGGTAGACCGTCTCCCCCATTTCCGAGCCCGTCTTTTGGGAGGCGGCGATATCAAGCTGCCGCAAGGCTTTATCCCATTCCCCGCCAAGCAGCATCACCTGAAACAAAAGCGATCGAGCGACACTGTCCGTCGGCTTCTTTTTCACCCGATCAACGAGCATTTGCCTGGCCTCGTTGATCCGTCCATCCAGGATAAGTGCTTTGGCATTCATTGGGGGGTCCTTTTTCTCTATTTCTACAACCGATTGCTGCCAAACAGCTTATATCGCCACAATCGAAAAAACAATGAGATGAATCTTCTCACGCGACCGGATAAATTATACTTATAGCACGTTCCCGGAAGGCTGGACAGCCTTCTGGCGCGCTAATTGACCTGCAGGGTCCACAGCTCGGTAAAGTCGTCGGCCACCAGTGGACGCGTGTAGAAAACCAGAAATGACTGATCCGGCTGCCCCCCATGAAAACCGTGCTCGGCGGATCGGCGAGACAGGGTTTCAGCCCCTGATGCCATGCCCCGGCCATTTGCATGGGATCGATCCCGCAGGTGCCGTCCAGTGGGATGATCAGCTTCTTTTCTTCAGCCAGCATCTTCGCCTTCACCTGCATCTCGGAAAGGATCAACTTGTGAACCGGCATGCAAGCACCCATGGAATCAACCGCAGCCATGTTGAGCAGATTCTTCCATTCCGGCTTCGGTGCCATCATCCGGCCCAGGTCATCGGCCAGTTGATGGATCTCCAAGGCTCTCCGGGCGGCCGCATATTCCAGCCGATCCCACATGGGTGCCAGCAGAAGGGGCAAAAGGTGCCACTCTTCCTCCCAGCCCCTGAGGTTCCCTCGCCGAGCAGCACCAACGGATACGGTCGACCGATACCGTCCGCGCTGCTCCTGCCCAACCCGCCCACCATGGATCCTTTTTTCAGTCCGCGTGACCAGAAGCGCCATGAGCAGACCCGGTGGCGACGATCGTTTTCGTCCATCCGCCCGAAGCCCGCTTCCACCCACCGCGAAAAAGCATGCGCCAGGGGCGTGGCAACCTGGATCTGGAAATAATCCTTGGTCGCGGGATGCTTGCCGAAAGCCGCCCATGACCACCGTTGACGGCCGATCAATCGCCCCAGCATGACACGATGACCCGCGGAATGCGACCGGGAGAGGCCCTCAATAACCCGATCACCGATTGTTGGCCACTGAACTGATACCGCGGAATGATGGTCCGGATTCCCATGCGCTTCAAGTCGGCCTCCGCTTCAGGGAAATCACTGGGTCGGAAGGTATGCTGGCCGGACGGAAAATCCTTGAGAAACTTTGGGAACCCCATTTCGCCGGAGTAGACCCGAGTCAGTACCAAGTTTCCGATTTCAATGGTAAACACCACGTCACCACAGTCTCGCGGAGACCAGTTGAAAGTCTTCTTTACCGGAAAGTGCAGATTGACCAGCTTGTTCTGCACGTTGCCGCATTGCACCTCCAGGGTGGTTCCATGGGGTTTGATGGTGGCGTCGTTGTTGGCATCGGTGGGATAGGCGCGGATGGTCACGTTGAACGCCGATGCCACCGGCTTGGCCGCGCTGGCGCCACGCGTCAGAAAGGTTAGGAACGCGTTGTTGAAAGCGATGGCGCGGTTGTCGACCCTCTTGGCATAATAGCCTTTCCTGCGGCTTCTGTCGATAAACGGGCTGGCCGGTCCCTTGAGAAACTTGAGCGCCACCCCGTCGCTGCCCATGGTCAGATCGTTCAGGTTGGCACCCTGGGGAACGCCCTGGACTTCCAGGTAAACGTCTTTTTCCCAGATGCTCTGCAGCTGGCATTGGGCCTCGCGGACCGCATATTCATGATAGAACCGGATCGGTGCATTGACAAGATCCCAGAAAAGTGGGGCCGACGTTTTCTCCCGGCCGAGGAAGGTTTGCAACTCCTTGCGTGCGCTGCGGGCCTTGAAAAAAGGCGAAGCCCCTTCAGCCGGGTCCTCGCTGTAAAGCTCGGAGGCCAGTTTGAAGGCGATCTTGCGGGAATCGGTCATGACGGCCAATTCGCCCAGGGCCGTTCGGTACTGGCTGAAGGCGCGAGCCGCGGATTGGCGATCTTCAAAGTGGAAGCCGGCGTCACGATCGGCATCCTTACCGGCGCTGGACGCGTTGCCATGGATCGTGTCGCTCACCTTTTCGCTGGCCTTCTGGAGAAAATTGGTCGCGGCGGCTGTCTTGCCGCCCTTGCTGTCAATGCCGGCCTGCAACCGCGCCAGCTTGAGCCGCAAGGCCAGCTCGGCCCAGTCCGGCAGGTTGTCGCCGGATTTGACGGCCGCCAGCTCGGTGGCCAGGGTATCGAAGAGGGCGAGGTAGGGGCCATTTTCCAGCGGCAGCAGAGCTCCGGCTTGCTGCCACTTTTCGCGCGACTTCAGCCGCCGGGGAACGGCTGGGAATCTTCGACAAAGACGCTCCAGCATTGATCTTCGCCTGGGGGTACCACTGCATGAACGCCTGTTTCTGAGAACCGATGGAAAGCGGCTCGGACAACGCCTTTTCCATTTCTCCCAAGTAGGTGTCGATGGCCGTCTTGCCCTTGTTCGTAAAGGCCGGCGCAACGAACGCCCCGTCATCATCGTTCACCAGACCACGCCAGTAATCGCTCATGTGCACGCCGGGAACCTCGCCGCTGACGTTCACCCATGCCGCAACCCAGTTGAGATTGACACCATTCAAGGTGAGAATGTGTTTGAGCCGGGCCTGCTGGTCTTTCAGTTCATCATTGAGCACGGACTCTGGACGTTGCCAGGCCAGGTAGTACCGGTAGAGTTCGGAAAGCTTGGCCGAAATGTCGTCAAGGGTTGGGGCCCCGACCAGGGGCGACGTATAGGGAATCGGCGGAAGTTTCCTCAGGGTGTCGAGACCGTCCCCGTCCATGCTCGCGCGCAGCAGGTTGATCCGGCGAACCAGATGCATGGCATGTTGGCCCAGGACATCGGCCGGCGTCTCGGCGCTGAAAGCGGTGATGCGCGCCGCCATGCGCTGATCGAAGGGTTTGAGAAAATCGGTTTTGAAGATGTTGCAGTAATGCTGCTTGAGCGATGCTTCCACGCGGCTGCTCTCGGGAAGTCCCAGGCGGGGAATCCACCAATTGGTATTCTTTTTCTCGATGCGGTTGACCGCCTGCCGAAAACGATCCAGGGTCAGTACATCGGTGGTCAACTCGCCCTGAAAGACCGGTGGCTGGGCGAACTGGTTGGAGATATCCCGCAGGGCCTTCAGGTTGTTGACAAACGAAAAACTCAAGAGACCGCACATGGCAATCACCACCGCTACCCAGGCGGTCAGCCCCAGGCTCTTGGTCAGCCGGCTCCATTCCAGGGTCCGCTGGGTGGGCGCAAAAAGGCCACGGTCGGCAGGTAGGATACGGGAGAAGAAATCGTGCAGAAAAAGCCCGCGGTTGGTGCCGGGAAGAACATCCTGGGCGCCGATCAGTCCCATGGCGCTCAGGAAATGAGAATACGGGGTTCCCTCCTGACGTCCGCTGGAGAAATAGAGGCCCCGCAGGGTCGGTGTTTCCTGGTAGGGATTTTCCTGAAACGCGCCACGCATGAAAGCGCTGAGTCCCGGCTCGAGTTTCTGGAACTCCTCCGGAAACATCAACAGGGATGGATCGCCACCGCCGCCCTGGACGCTGGCCTGATTGAGGATCAACAGGCGCAGTTCCTTGAGCCGTTCGGCCATGCTCTCCATGGTCTGCTCACCAAAAGCCAGGTTGTCGGCGACAACGGGATGATTCAATCGTCCCATGGCCTGCTGCAGGGTCGCCGCATCCAAGCGGTCACAGAATTTCACCGATCCCTGAATCAGGTCGCATTTGGTGACCATCACGTAAACCGGGAACTTGGCCCCCAGAACGCGCATCAATTCATTGATGCGTTGGCGGATACTTTTGGCGTCACCCTCCAGCTTCGTGCGGTTGTTCTCCATCAGCTGATCCGCGGGAACCGTTACCACCAGGCCGTTTAGGGGTTCGCGTTTCCTGAATTTTACCAGCAGCGAAAGAAATTGCTGCCATTCATCGCTGTCACGTTCCTGATCCACCGGAACGGCGTAGCGACCGGCCGTATCGAGAACAATCGCCTGCTCGAAAAACCACCAGTCACAATTTCGGGTACCGGAGATCCCCGAGGTCCGGTTGACCTCGGCAAACGGCGATGAGAGATCGGCCCCCTTGATGGCGGTCGTTTTGCCACTGCCACTCTCGCCGATCATCATATACCAGGGCAGCACATACAGCGGGTTGCCGAATTTTTTCAGATGGGACTTGCGCAGCGCCTCAATGGATGTCTTCCAGCGCTCTTGCAATTCCCGTGAACGGGTCTGCTCATTGGCGGAAAGGCTCTGGATGCGCGACTCGTCCTGGGCGATGATCTGCTGAACAAAGTTCTGCTCGTTACGACGGGCCAGGAGTTTGCGCACGAAGACGATACCCAGCAGCACACCGATCAGGCCCAGGACAAAAAAGCCGCCCACCCACAACGGCCAACCGATCCACAGCACCAGGCCGAAGATCAGCAGCAGCACCAGGGCGATGAGCAGCAGCAGAAGGAAGATCTTGAGTATTTTGATGATCAGCGATTTCATTTATTGCCCCATACGAATAAGGGATTGTGCGATATTTCCAAGAATGAAACGGTACACCAGGAACAAGCCCCCATAAAGCAGCACCGGGGCGGTGATGCAACACAGGGTAAACAGAGAGAATCGCCGCATCCTGGGACCGGTGGCCGGCAGTTGGACGCCTTCCGGGGCGTAGGCATGCGGAAACAGCGTGGTGCGTTTGAGATCCGGCAATCCCATGGAGCTTCCGGTGAGCAGTTTCAGGTTGGAGAGTTTCAACTGGTCCAACAAATAGTCGTCCCCGGTGTTGCAATACTGGCCGGTAAAGCCCATGGCCAGGCACAGATAGTAGACCTCACGCACGTCCAATTGATGGGCGCCGATGGTATTGAGCCGTTCAAAGAAAATCTTGCCGGCATCCGCGGTATTGTAGTAGCGCCGCTGCAAGGGCTCCCGCAGCCATTGATTTTTGCCGGCCCAATCGGCGAACAGAATCGTCTCGTCGATCCAGGCGAACACGGCGAAACGGGCCATATCGTAATCCGCGGGGGCAATATTCTCCTGTTGGGAGCGGGTTTCGCTCTCGGTGATCAGACGCCGGATGTCCGCATCCACCTGCTCGAAGGATGCCCGTCCTCCGGCCTGCCGGGTGACCATGGCCGTATAGGCCATCAATTCAATGAAACAATCGGAAAGACGCATGACTAACTTCTCCCAACGGCCATCAGTTCGGCCTTCAAGTCCTCGGGCGCGGCATCCCAGTACAGGGCCAGGTTGTTGGTGTGCTGGACCTGGGCCCAGGCGTCACCGTGGTGATCGATCTGAAAATACAGGGTGTTGGCCCGTCGCGGAAGTTCCTGCGGCGGCACTTGCAGATAGGTCAGGCGAACGCCCGGCAGGGCACGGGCAATCAAAATGGGCAAATACTCACGAGAGCTGAATTTGGCAATCTTTTCGACCGAACTGAGCACTTGTTGGGGGTCGGTTTCCGTATCCAGGGCCAGGTAAAAGCGATTACGCCCCTCGAAAATCGCCGGCGGCAGCTCGGTGGCGAAATAGGTTCCGTCGAAGAGCAACTGCAGCATATACTCAGGACCGGCGGTAATCTCATCCAGAAGCTGGGTAATCAGGGTCTGGGCGGCGGAGAAACAAGGCCAGAGCGCCTCGTGACGATAGGGGGGAATCAACGCCGTGCCATCGTCGAGCATGCCGGCAACGGAGACCCGTTCGGAAAAAGTGGTCATCTCGCCAATCAGTTGACGAAGCACCCCATAGGCGCTCCAGGGATGGACCTGCCTGGCCTCGGTCAGGTGAATCAGCCGGGCGATGTAACGGTTCAGGCTACGCAGGGCCAGCAAAAAGACCATGTCGCGGCTGCCGAATTCGGCTGAATGAATTCCCCGATCGCGTTTATAGGCTTCCAGCTGGCGGCCACGCGCGGCGATCTGATCGCGAACCTCCTTGACCAGCTGTTCCAGGGCCGGAACCGCCCCCAGGTCCAGACAGGGCGGGATGTACTGCGGACTCAGCACCACCGCATCCCCCTGGCGCTCCAGGCGGGTCAGCGGAATCAGCTCATAGTCGCCCAGTTGGTCCTTTTCGGATTCCCAGAAGAAGTTCAGCACGATCATCAAATGACGAATTTGGGCGCTGGGTCCATTGCCGTGAAGGTCCTTGGTCTCGTCGGCTTCCTCGGTGGTCACGAAACGGGTCTTGACGGACTTGATATCGTTCATGTCCGCCACAACCGTGACATTCTCTCCCACGGGGCTGAACTTCTTCACGCCAATATAGACCATGAAGGGCTTACCGCCATCCTCCCAGGCGCTCTCGAACGAACGCGACTGAATCACGGCGTTGTCCGGCAGCACGGCGTAGGTCATGTCCGGGAAAAGAAATTCACCACGGGTCAGACCGATGGAGCGGTTTCCCAGCGCCGCCGACTTGACCGCCATGCTGGCCACCCCCCAGAAGTGGGGTGTCAGCTTGTGATGCAAGGGCTCAAACAGGGAACGCGTGAAACGGTCCTGCAGTTGAAAGTGTTGGGGCTGCAAAAAGAGCCCTTGGTGCCAGTAAAGGGGCTTCTCCATGGATCTACTCCCCTTTTTCCGGTACCGTGGCGGACATGCTGACGATCTGCTGAGGTCCCATCACCAGGTCGATATCCATCTTCGCCGGCTTGCGGGTACGCGTCTTTTTGAAAAACCCCTTTTCCTCGACGACCTCGGGGATTTCCACCATTTTTGCGATGCGCGATTTCTCCAATACCGAATACCCGGCGACCACGGCGACCCAGCGGGCGCCCTCGGCGCGATCCAGGCGCATCTGGATGGTTTGGTCCGGCTGGAGAAACACCCGTTTGGAGGCGACGGCCCCGTCACCGAACAAGTTGCACGCGAGTAATTTATAAATGCCGTCCTGATCACCGGCCAGTTGATTGAAGGTGTTCGGATCGGAAAGCTGGTAGGTGCAGAGTAAGAGGGTGTGCGCATCCCCATCTTCAAAGTTGAGTTTCGGGTCCGCCTGGACACGCATCAAAATGGCATCCCGCGCAAAGCTCCATTGGGGCGGCGGCAGTTGCTTGGCCGCACAGGCAGCCATCAAGAACAGCGTTCCAACAGCCCATAAGGGCAGTAATCGTTTCACATCAGCCTCCTTGTTTGGCGAAGTGGGTCTGGCAGTTCTTCTCGAACTCCCGTAAAAAATCCTCAATAAAACGGCCCGATTGGAACCATTTTTGAATCTGCTGGTAGCGATGCTCGTAAATATCAAACATCTCCGCTTTTTTCAGCGCTCCGAACCTCAGTCCCTTGCCCGCCTCTGCAGCGATCTGCTGCGGATCCAGGACGCTGAGAACCTGCTCGACCTTGGCCACGGCGGCATCCTTGAAAGCCTGTTGCGACGTGAGGAAGGCGCTGCTGATCTGCCCCAGGTAAGTTTCCAGGGATTCGCCCTGCCCTTCCCCGGCGAGACGGTAGCCGATCACCTGCCGGATGGTCTGTTCCGGCGAGCCCTCACCGGTAAAGGTCATGTTGATGACACTGATCAGCTGATTGAGTATATTGAAAATCGTATTGAGCGACTCGGCCAGTTTCTCCAGGAGTTCATTGGATGAGAGATCGGCTGGAGACACCTTGCGGCCCAGCAGCAAGGAGCAAACCCCCGTAAGCACGTCATCGTCGGCCGGATCACCGGCGGGGGCGGCTGTTGGGGGTGGCAGGCGATCGATCAGCCGCTTCAGCGCCTGGACGCGCGATGACCGGTCGAGGCCCGCCATCTGCCGCTCCAGACAGGCCTCCACATCGTCGATCGCGACGTTTTCGTCGCCTTTCGGCAGTTGGGCCAATGCATCGGCAATACGCTCGATAAGAACGGCCTCTACCATGAATCGCCCCTATTCCTTTCTCACATGGGATCGAATAATGACCGTCTGCTCCAAAACGGTATCGTCATCCTCCGGTTCTTCTGAAGTGAATTTCTCGGAGAACGGTTTCGGTCCCGGTGTCGTTGCCGTCCCGGTCGGCTGGCCGGCCGGCGGCGGTGTGGGTCCAGATCCTGTGGCGGTCGACCGCAAATCGGGTGAACGCGGCGTCTCGATGAGCGTCTCGGCCAGGTCATCATCGGCCGAACCCATGCTCGGCGAAGCGGGCGGCGGTGGTGGTGGTGGTGGCGGTGGAGAAGAAGCAGACGCCACCCCCTTTGGCGCAGCCCCCTTGGGGGAAATCACCAGGGTGGCCTCCAGCTCATCCG
>NZ_BBCC01000217.1 GCF_001311845.1 Desulfosarcina cetonica JCM 12296
GGCCGTCGGTCTTGGCCCACGTGCCGGCGGCGAACGCGCTCGGCCCGACCAGAAGGGTGGTCGGCACGCCGGGATTGGTCTCGGCGTTGTAAAAGGGATTGGCCACCTTGGCCCAGGGGTAATAAACCACGGCGTACGTCTTGGGTTTGAAGCCGAGGTCGGTGACGCTTTTTTCGGTGGTGAATTCGGCGCCCACCGGCGGATCGATGATCACCATGCGGCTTTTCATCTTCTCCGCATGGGCCACGGCGGCATCGATGATGGCCTGTTCGCCGACGGTGTTCCAGGTCTGGCCCGGCAGACAGAGGATGCTGATGTCGCGATATTTTTCGAATGCGCTGAACACCGCATCATAAGCGGCCTTATCGGGCAGGGTCCCGTCCGAGCCGCCGCCCATGGAGACTTCATCCGCCGCGCCGGACAACAGCTGGTTCAACGCGGCCTGCCCGGTCAGCTCGGTGCCGTCGTTGGCCACGCCGAGCAAAAGATCGATGGAAGCATCGGTGCCGTCGCCGGGTCCGGTCACCACCACCGCCGATGCCGGCAGGCGGGTGCCGGAGGTCAACACCAACTGATTGCCCAGTGCCTGGCAGGTAAAATTCTCAACCGCCGGGTTGACCACCACAACGCCGACGACCTGGGTTTGAATCAGTGCCGCGACGTCGGCCAGGGTGCTGGTGTTGTCGAAGGCGTCGGCCGCGAAGGCGACGGGCCGGGCCGTGGCATCCACACTGACCGTCAGGGTCTTGTTGTTCAGGACGCTGAAATCGCTGACGGTGCCAAGATCCTGGCTGGTGCTGGTCCCGAGCAGGTAAGTGGTGACATCCTGGACCGCCACCCGCACCCGCGCCGACGCATCGTTGACCTTGCTCTCGATGAAATCGGCGGCGCCCGCATCCGCCACGGTGAGGTCGGTAAAACGCTCGAGTTCCTTGAATTCGCCGTCATCGTCCAAGACTCCGATTCTCAAAGTAAAATACGTCGTGCTGTCCGCCTTGGGTGCGAAACGCAGCGCCAGCGCATTGCCCCACGCCCCCGGGTTGGCGGCGACAAAGCGAATGATCTGGCTGTTGTCGTCGGGATTGAGCAAAAACCCCTCGGCCGTGTCGGCGCTGTCGTCCTGGGTCACGCGCACGATATAGGCGGCGGTGCCCCCGTTGAGGAAGAAGTTATACACGGCAAACCCCATGGGGTCGCCCTGAGCGGACTTTCCGGTGTCGCGCAGGCCGCCAAACTGCTCATCGTAGGTGTCCCATTTGTAAATCAGGGTGGGCTGGGCCATGGGCCCCTTGGTGGCGTACCCGACGAAGGCGGCCGTCGATGTCCCGACCCCCTCGATCGCTTGACGCCGCTGGGAATCTCCTCAACATAAACTCCCGGGTGTAGATAGCTGGGCATAACGTTCTCCTTTCAGTCAAAAAAGAGAATAGGGTTTTTGGCCGGGCCCAAGCGAACCCGCGCGTGTTTGCATCCCGAATGCACCTCAATTGGCGGTTGACCATGCAGGGTCAACCCTGTTCCCGAATTGAAACCGTTGGCGTAACGCCCTTCCGGGTAACCCTTGGCATCCGTGCCTTGGGGAAAAGAAGTCCGCGGCATCGATTCCTCGGCGATGAATGGGTCGCGAAAACGCCATTGATGGCAGAAGGCAATCGATGTCGGGTTAAACCTGCACGGCTGGAAAGGAGCACCGGACACATTTTCCGGTAAAGAAAAGCGCTATCGATCAGCACATCAACAGGCCACCGGATCATACGGTGGGCCAATGGGATTGTGGTTCGACTGGGTTTCTTGTCGACGAGCGAATGTCTTATTTTAATGATGTTTTCACAAACCGTCAAGCAGTGTTCTCACAAGGCGATGGACCAACGGCGCGTCATTCCCTTGGGATGAATCAAACCACTCACCAGGGCCATCGATACCGTCGATCAACGAAGCTACCGCTTGCTGAAAGGGAAGGGATCGCAATCCTGATTGTCCGGGCCACACGCCTCGTTCATCCAATCATAAAATACGCGGGGATCCCCCTCGATGGCATATAAGACCTTTTTGATGGCCGGAAACTGCCGCAAGGTATGCTCTACCTGCGAATAGAAGGCAGCACTGCCACAGCTTGACGTAGCGGCGGATAAAATCTGCCGCATGTCCTTAAGATCCAGGTAGGCGATTCCATTTTCGACACGGACGCGCTTGAGCAAGCCCGCCGTTTCGTCCGAGAAAAAACGACCAATACCCCGCTTCCGATTCTTTGGGCGTGGGACCTCGAAACAGACTGCGCAGTGTTGCCGTGACCCGATCGGGCGTCGCCGGCACATATCTTTCGACGGCGAAGGTCGCCGCACAATCCGTAGGGTCGGTCGCTAAACGTTCGTTGTAGAAATAGACCTTAACCGCTGCAACCGCCTTGTCTCCGGCAACACCCCGCTTGGAAGTACATCCCGAGATGAGCGTGACAAACACCAGCACCGTCACCGTCACCAAGGTCATGGCACCGAGATTGGCGCACCACGTCTTGCTGGCGGCAACGGGTATTCTGATGGGAACGACCATGGCGCAACCTGCCTTTACTCGGGAATGGACAACAGATCGCGACCCGATGACCAGGTGACCACCGCATCCTCGTCGATCCGCTTTTCAAACAACAGCGTGTCCCCCTGCATGACCCGAACGGTCCGGCCTTCGGCTGGAGCGTCGGCAGCGAGCAATAGCGCCTGGGCTTTTTCCAATACCTTTTCGGCAAAATCGGCCTCGTTTCCGCCGCCGGCAAGAGGCGCGCCACGGTCGTGGGGACTGCTATCTTTGTACTTGTGTCCGACGCTGAAGGCAATCAACCCACCATCGGGGAAAAACCGGCGAATGCTCTCAACCAGGATCCGTGCCAATGCCGACTGCCCGTTTTCGCTCCTGATGATTTCCGCGTGTTGGGGGTTGCTGGCAAATAACGGCTCCAGCAGAACCGCCGGCATATCGGTATGCTTGATGCTGCCGTCACCGCGACCGCCAAACCCGCCCACCTTGATGCCGTTATCCCCGCCGACCGGAATGCCGAAGTGCTCGGCAACCTCCCTGGCATACCAGCGTCCCCAGTTCTTGCTGGTTGTTGACGCATTCGATCCGGTGATCACCACGGCATAGTTGGACGTCGCCGTAAAGCTGTTGAAATGGTGCTCCACATAGGCCACGGCCTTGTCCTGGTTGGCATCGTTTTGACGCTTGAAATAATCGCCTTTGTAGAATTTTACCGTGTACATGTTAAAGCCTCCCTTTCCCAAACAGGGTTAAAAGCGAACCATGAAAAAAATGTCGCTTGTTCTAACCAATCATCTTAAGCGATAGTGCCCAACGATTCAACTTGCCCTGATCATATCGAGCCAGATCGCGAACGTGCAAACGCCAGTCGCCTTGGATCTCCTCTCCGATGAACGTCTTCAATGCCGGTGTCGTTTGCATGGAATAGACCTGGCGGATATCATCCGCGGAATCGCCATTGTTGTCGCAGATCAATGCATGCCCTCCCCGCGGACTGATCAGCTCAATGCGCAGATCGCCGCGATAGGTGTGCGAAATGTCCACATCCACGGAAAGGGCCGCCAGGGTGCCCGTTTCGCTGATGGAAATAATGCTGGCAATGCCGTTCTCATCCATATCCGGAATGTCCGAGTTCGGTTCCACCGACCCGGTGACCACCTGTTCGACAGATTCAAAGTCGATGGTGAGTCCCCATTTGTCGAGACGGCCGACGTCGTCTTTCAACAGATCGCTGGCCCGCAGTTTCCACTCGCCCTGGATATTTTCGCCGGCCAATTCGGCAAGCGGCGCAAACAGATCGGAATTCAGATCGAGGTGCAGATTGTCCAGGCTGCCCCCCTTGTCACGGTGCAGGTCGACGCTTTTTCCCGACGGCGACGCAAGACGAATGTACAGGTCACCACGATAGGTGTGGGTAATATCCACCGTCACCGCGATTTTTGACAGCCGGCCGGGCTGGTTGATCCACAGCGCACTGGCCACGCCTTCTGGGTTGTTATCGGGAATGATCAGATCGGCCACGATGGTTTCGGAAACGCGGCGCGGCGGATCGATTTCTCCGGCGGTAAAAATGATCATGCCCTCCGAAGGCTGGACGTCTGAAATCAACATCCCCGAGGGAGCACCGTCCCATTGCTTGGCATTGGGAACCGTTGTGTCCGCCAGGGCAACACCGTCGCATCGAGCATACAGATCACCCGCATCGCCGCCCTCGGTGCTGCGTTCGAGATCGAGCCGGCCATCGGCCTGAACCAGCGCACATTGAAAATGCTTGTCAGGCGTTCCGTCCTGATATTCGTTGGAGCCTCGGGTGTCGCAATGGTAAATCGCGAGCCCGGCGTCGGGAAGGTACGCGTCCAGACCGTTCTGCAGGCGATTTTCGACGATGAAGTATTCATTCGCCTTGTCGGTGCTGTACCGCAACAGCGTGCCGTAATCCGCCTGTTCAACCCGATATTCCCCGGCCCGGTTGAGCGAAATTTCCCGGGTACACCAGCCGGCCAGATCCCTCAGGTAGGCGCAGATGGGGGAAGGCGTCTTGCCGCCGTTGAGATGATTCCCCCAGCTCATCAAGCAGTACTGCCCCAGGCCGCTGCTCTTTTCAAAATCACCGTCGCGTTCGCCGTAATCGTACAGGTCCGGAAATCGGCACAGCATATGCCCCGATTCATGGGCGAAGGTGCCGATGCTCAGATCGATACGGTTGCGGCCCAGACTCTGGATGGTGTAATAGTTTGTCCGGTGTCCGCCGATACGCAAATTCAGTTGCGCGTTGTGCGGCCACAAATCGCCGGCATACATGCTGCGACCGGCATACATGACGCTCAATGCATCGATGAAACCTTCCCCGCGGGAATCGAATGCGGCCGGATCCAGATGGTGTTCGCTCATGGCAAGCGCTATGGCTTCGGGCACCAGCAAATTGTTGATGTAATAGCTTTGCTGCTGGCTGAGTCGCACGGGGCCCACGACCTGATTGGTATAGGTCAGCCTCCCGGACGACATCATCTCGTAGTACTTGCGAACCGAGCAGTAATTGCCGTGCGCCGAAAAATTGGGGTCGTTGAGCATGGCCGTCACATCATCCGCGGTGATGGACGTCTCAAGGTCGGGGAAATCGACCAGGATGGTCAGGCCCCTGACTTGTCCGATGGGCACCTGCCGTCCGGCCAGCAAACCGCTGTTCGGGCCGTAGGTACGCATGACGTTGGAGGCGGCATTCAGGAAATTCTCTTTCAGACGCAAGGCCGTGTAGCGCTGGTTGAACTTCTGGTTGCGCACGGGGCCACTCTCTTTCAGGCTGCGCCGCAACCCGGACGGAACCGGCTTGCTGACCGGCGCACCGCTGGAGACGAAATGCCCGTTGTCCAGAGCGGCATAACAGTATTTGCCCAGATCCAGATCATACACCACCGTGTAACCTTGCAGGGTTTCATAGCGGGCATAAAACTCGTCGCCGAACACGCGCAGCTCGATGTCCGGGCCATTTTGCTGACCAAATATCAATGTTTCTCCGAATATTGCGCTCATGGGAATGCCTCCTTTTTACTTTGTGCTGTAATTACGGACCTTACACATTCCAGTCGGAGGGGTTCGCGGTGTTATACCGCGATATCTTCTTTTCAGAATCTCCTTTCAATTGATAATAGGAATCCTTGTAGATCTTCCATCGGCAGAGATCGATCGGTGTCACCTCGGAAGCATTCACGGTTCCGACGGCACCCGATTTCTCAAGGCCGGCCGCAACTAGTTCCGAACAAAAAAACTTGCTGAAATCTTCCCTGTTGTATCCCGGGCCGTGGGCACCGAACGGAAGGGTATCCAGTGCATCCAGCGCAGATTTGATCGCCTGGGGCGTATCGTATTTTTTCCTGCTTTTGGCCTGGTTGAACAAAAAATCATAAAATGTTTTTTGATTGAATCGACGGGTTCGAATTTCCTCGCTCAGGGGAAGCCACCACAACTCTCCTTCATAGGTATCCAATCGATCACTGAACCTTGAAACATGTACGCCATTGAACCCATGCAGCGATGTTGACTCGATAATCTGATTGAAGAATTTATCCGTATCGTCATCGGTAACCTTTGTTTGTAGAATTACACCCACGTGGGAAACATCGGAAAAGGTGGCAAACTTGATGATTTCCGAAAATTCTCCCTTTCCCCCAAAGGCGATCACATCGCCAGCCTGCATTTTTGACCGTGCCTTTTCATAGGTCATCTGAATTACGCCCATCTTCCTCTCCTTTCGCATATTGAAATAGTCCGGTTTTGTGCGGCCTTTCTCTTTCGCGCCCATTCGAATGAGATTTTTTTACATTGCCGCAAATAGATATGATTGTACTTACACGACCCATCCAAAGAAGAAATTTTCAAAAATTAAGGTCAATCGATCAGCAGTAGTTGAACCGATCACATTGGAGGCAGACGGACAATCTTAACATGAGGCGGAAATCAGCGTTTATAACGGTGGTATTGGTGTATCTATAATACGTTTAGTCACCCAATGATGTGACTGGCGTCACATAACATTTCATAACAAAAAAAAATGTAATTCACATCACAATTGATCTATCGTGCTGCGTTCCCTATGATATAGATTGATATGTCATGAACTCGACAACGGGTGAGGCCAACACGGTTTAATCATCTGCACGCTGACTGAATCATCCACACAGCCGGGGAGCGAACAGACCGCCATGACCACCGACGACTGGTCCGTGCTGATCATCGACGATGAACGCGATATCCGCGAAGTCACCGCCCTGACCCTCATGGATGCCGGCTACCGGGTGGAGACCGCGGTCGATGGCCTGGATGGCCTGGCCTGTTGTGAGACCTTCGCGCCCCAGATCGTCATCACCGATATTCGCATGCCCCGCATGGATGGCCTGCAATTCCTGGACGTGGTCAAACAGCGTTTTCCCGATACCGAGGTGATCGTCACCACGGCCTTCGGTGAAATGGAGACCGCCATCCGGGCCCTGCGGCTGGATGCTTCGGACTTCATCACCAAGCCCATCCATTCCGATGCCTTGATGGTGGCGCTGTCACGGGCCACCCACCGCTTCGCCACACGCCAACAGCTCAAGGACTATACCCGCCGGCTGGAACGGGGTCTCGACCAGACGACCCACCAGCTGGAAGAAACCGTCGCCTACCTGCAACGGCTCATCGAGAGCTCCATGGACGGTATCTGCGGCTGCGATGCCGACAACCGCATCATCACCGTCAACCAAAGCATGGAAACCCTTTTCGGGGTCGACCGCAGCCAGCTCATCGGCCGACGCAGCCTGGCGGATTTCTTTTCACCCGAGGCGTACCGGCGTCTTGAAAGGGATCTGGTTGGGCCAGGCCACGGCGGTCCGGGCCGGCTGATGCTCTACGATACCCGTCTGAAGGATCAGGCGGGTCAGGCGGTGCCGGTGCAGTTGGCGGCGACCGTGCTGTCCGATGCGGATCAGCCGGCCGGTCTGGTCTGTTTCTTCCGTGATCTGCGCCGCATCCATCGCCTGCAGCAGGAAATGGCCGACCAGGCGCGCTTCTTACACCAGGACAAGATGATGTCCCTGGGCCGGCTGGCCGCCAGCGTGGCCCACGAGATCAACAATCCCCTGGCCGGAATTCTCAACTACGTCCGCCTGATGCTGCGCACCTTGCAAAAAGGCCCCCTGCCCGCCGGCAAGCAGGCGCAGTTCGTCGAATACCTGTCGCTGGTGGAGACCGAGACCGACCGCTGCGCCAAGATCGTTTCCAGCCTGCTCACCTTTTCGCGCAAGTCCCCGATCACCACCGGCCCGGTGGCCATGGATGAGGTGCTCTCCCGCAGCATCGTACTGGCGGGCCATCGTCTGGAGCTGGCCAAGATCAGCCTGCAAGCCCATGTTGCCGATGATCTTCCGCCCATCGAGGGAGATGCCAACCAGTTGCAGCAGTGCCTGCTCAACCTGATTTTCAACGCCATCGACGCCATGCCCGACGGCGGGACACTGACCCTGAGTGCCGGCGTCGACAAGCCCGCCGGCGTGCTGAGGCTGACGGTGGAGGATACCGGACACGGCATCCCGCCCGAGGACATGGGGCATATTTTCGAGCCCTTCTTCAGCACCAAACCGGAGGGCACCGGCATCGGTTTGGGGCTCGCCACCACTTACGGCATCATCGAACGCCACAGGGGCACCCTGTCGGTGGAAAGTACGCCCGGACGGGGAACCGTTTTCACCATCCGGTTGCCCCTATCCCGGCCGACGATCCCCCCCCCGGATCACCATCATGAAAGCGTCTTCCCGTCCAACCCGGCAATGGCTGGGTATCCGCTGCGATCATTGGCTGGACGTCATGGACGAACTCAACATCGGTGCCTTTGTCGCCGACAGTCGGCGCCGAATCACGGCCATCAATCTCAGCGCCCAGGCACTCTTGGGATTGCGCGAATCGGAAGTCGTCGAGCGCGACTGCCGCGAGGTTTTTACCGGCGTTCCCTGCACCATGGAATGCGTCCTCAACCACCCGGACGCCCATGCCCCCCGCGATCCGGACCTGGAGGTGACCGATGAAGAAAACCGGCGGCACCTGATCACGCGCATGGCCATACCGATCACCGACGGACAGGGATCCATCGCCGGTTGCATGACCATTCTCCAGGACCACTCCCCCATCACGCAGCTCATCGACCGCCTGCACTATGAGGAGCGCCGCCTCACGAACGTGCTGGACAATCTGGACGTGGGCATCTTTTCCGTCAACCGCGGCGGATTGATCAATTTCTTCAACCGCGCGGCCGAAACCATTTCGGGTTACGACCGTCATCAGGTTCTGGGCCAGTCCTGTACCAAGCTCTTCGCCGGCGAGGCCGCAACGGATGTCTGCCTGCTGAAGACGTGCATCGCCACCGGCAAGGCCCGCAACGGCTGCCAGGGCACCATGATCGACAAGGATGGTGTCCGGGTGCCGATCCGCGCCACCTATCTGGCTTTGAGAAACGAAAAGAACGTGATTATCGGCGGGCTGGCAACCTTTCAGGACATGACCCTGGCCCAGCAGCTCGACCAAGCCATCAGCGACCGCCACACGTTCCACCACATGATCGGCAAGGACCCGGCCATGCATCGTATCTTCGAGATGGTCTCCGTGGTTGCGCCCACCAATGCGACCGTCCTGGTGGAAGGCGCCACGGGTACGGGCAAGGATCTATTGGCCCGGGTAATCCATTCGGCCAGCCAACGGGCCGCCAAGCCGCTGGTCAAGGTCAACTGCGCCGCCATCCCCGAGAATCTGATCGAGTCGGAAATTTTCGGCTACGTCAAAGGGGCCTTTACCGGCGCCGAGCGCGACAAACCCGGACGTTTCTCGGAGGCGGAAGGCGGCACTATCTTCCTCGACGAGATCGGCGATCTGCCCATCGCCCTGCAGGCCAAGCTCCTGCGCGTGCTGGAAGACCGCGAATTCTACCCGCTGGGCAGTCGTCACACGCGAAAAGTGGATGTGCGCATCATCTCGGCCACCAACCGCAAGCTTGACGAATTGGTCGAGCGGGGTCTTTTCCGCCAGGATCTCTACTACCGGCTCAACGTCATGCGCATCGAACTGCCGCCCCTTTCGGCACGCCGGGGCGACCTGCCCCTGCTCATCCGCCACATCGCCC
>NZ_BBCC01000218.1 GCF_001311845.1 Desulfosarcina cetonica JCM 12296
AAGCATAATGTGGGAGTTATGGAATGTCAACTTATTTACTTATGGACGTCCCGTCTGCCCCTCTTATGGACGTCCCGTCTGCCCCTCTTATGGACGTCCCGTCTGCCCCGTCTGCCCGTCCGTCTGCCCCCCAAATTGCCGCTGTTTCCCCCATGCCACGCAAAGCGTGCATTGACACTGGGGGTGCCCTTCATCACATCATTTAGTTATTCCCCCCATATAGTTGATGTTTCAGGTGCGCTTACTGGCGGCGGCAGCTTAGACATTAACACATTGATATTAATTTGATTTTACACTCAACCGTCAAAAAAATGGATGTGTGTTCCAGGGTGAATAGAAATTTTACTATACCGTCCAGACGGTATAGTATGGTATGGGTAAGCATGAATCGTCATCCAAATCCTCTGCGAGTGAACTTGAAGGGAGATTGATGTGGGACACAGAAAGAGCCGTAAAGATGCAATACTGGAAGCTGCCGCCGATCTTGTTCAGGAAAAAGGCGCCGTACATCTAACGCTTGATGCGGTCAGTGCAAGAGCAAACGTAAGCAAAGGGGGATTGCTTTATCATTTTAGAACAAAGGAAGCCCTGCTCCAAGCGATGGTCTCCAGGCTTGAAGAGACATTTACGCGCGATCGGGAAACGCAGTTGGCAACACTCAAAAAAAGTCCCGCAAGAACACTCAAGGCCCATATCATCTCGATGGGGACCATGCGTCAAAAAGAGGCCAAATCTGTCGCTGCCGCGCTCCTGGCTGCCGGTTCCCACGACCCCAAACTGCTCGATGATTCACGCCGGTTCTATTACGAACCCATCAACAAGGAAATCGAAGCCGCCGGAATTTCCCATGCATTTGTCAGCGTGATCGTCTCTGCAGTGAAAGGCATGCTTTTGTCCGAAATGCTGGGTACGGCAACTTATACCCATAAAGAGCGCAGCGCCTTTATCGAGGAAATCCTCCGGCTTATCGAAGAGGAGGAGGCACGTTCATGCAAGTAAAGTGGCTGCCGGTTTTATGCCTGCTGCTTTCTGCCGTTTGCGGCTGCGGTCATTTTGACGGGCAAAAGACTCGCCGGGAGCATGCCGAGCAGTTCCCTGCCGCGCTGGCGGAACTTACGGCAGGGGAATTGTCCGGGAAAGGCGCTTTGGGTCTCAAGGATTGCGTGGACATTGCGCTGGCGAACAATCTGGATGCGCAGGCGGCGCAGATCAACAAGCGGCTCGCAAACCTGGACCGGAAGATCGCTTTTAGTAATTTTCTTCCGCACGTCAATATCGAACTGATTCATTACACTTCGGACAAACAGCAACAGATCGGAGTGCACGGGGTCTACCTCCCCATGTCCGACCGATCCGTCACGGAAACCGTACTCGGTGCCCAGCAGGTCATCTTCGCACCCGAGGCATGGTTTCTCTACGAGGCATACACCAAAAACGAGAACATCACCAAACTTGTCGCCCGAAGGACGCGCGACTTGATTCGTCTCCAAGTGACGACCCTCTACTTTTCCATACTTTCGCTGGAGCAGGCACGCGGAACGATTGACGCATCACTGGCACAAGCGGGTGAACTGCTCAAGGAACTGGAGGCGTTAGCCGGGGAAGGGCTGGCCATGCCCAGTCAGGTCGAGCAGATGAGAACCATCTTTCTCGCCCAACAGGTGAATCTGACTGAAAACACCCGGATGCAGACTGAGGCCCGATCAGCGCTGCTGGAGGCGATGGGACTGTCCCCATTTGCAGCCATACACCTTAAAGCAGGTGCGCCTTTGACCGTTGAGAAACAGGACCTGGCCGATCAAATTCTTAAGGCCATGCTTCAGCGGCCTGAAATGTACATCACTGACACGGCCATCGAAATCCGCAAGGATGACGTCCGGATGGCCATTTCCCGGTTCCTGCCCACCATATCGGTGTTCGGTGAATTTAGTCACAGCACGAATTCATTTTTTAAATTCAGCGATATATGGACCTTCGGCGTGTCCGGTGTCCTCAACGTATTTGACGGTTTTGCCAACATCTATGCCTATCAGGCGGCCAAGCAGCGAAAGGCGCAGGCGTTCATCGCCCGCGAGCAGACATGCATGCAGATCATGCTGGAGGTCATACGGGCAAGATCGCAATATGAGCGATCTCTCGACAACCTGCAACTGGCAGAACAGGAGCTTGTGGCAGCGAAAGCCTTTTTAGGCGAAACGCAATCAAAGTGGCGGGAGGGATTGCTGCTCACGTCGGAGCGGCTCAATGCGGTGACCCGCCATTCGGCTGCCACCGCAAATGTCTTGGCAGCCGGGTTTCAAACACAGGTGGCGGCTGCAACCCTGCTGGATGTAATGGGCGTATCCCCGGAAGGAAATGCGCATGGAAAAATCAATTAAAACAGCGGGCAACATCTGTCTGACCGCAACGGTGCTGGCTGCGGCCATGGTTCTGTTCTGGGCCCGGCCGGCGACATCGGACACAACCGCACCTGGAGCCCGAAAACGCCTGCCGGTGGTTTTGTCGCCGGTCCGAAAGATGACTTTCGAGGAACGCATCAAGGTATCGGGCAATGTGGAGGCAAAGAATACCGCGCTCGTATCCGCGCGCATTCCCGGCGTGCTGGAATCGATCTTCGTGGACAAGGGCGATCCTGTGAAGCGTGGACAGAAATTGTTCCAGACAGACAAAATCAAGCTGGAACGGGCAGTAGCATCTGCCGGGCAGCAGGTGGCGGTCGCGGCCGCTACGGTTCAGGCCCGTGCGGCCACAGTCGAGCGGATTGAGGCAGATCTGGCAAAAGTACGGATGGATTTTGAACGCTATGAACGGCTCTACAACCAGGACCGGGCCGTCACCCAAAGCGTCTTCGAAGCACAAGAATCGCATCTCAAACAGGTAAAAGCCGCCCTGAAGGAGGCCAGGGCCGGACTCGTGCTCTCCCGTGCGCAGGAAGCGCAGGCAAAGAGCAACATGTCCATGGCCAGAAAAGATCTGGCGGATTCGCTTGTCACCGCACCCATCGCCGGAATGGTCAGCCAGCGGATGATGGAGCCCGGCGAAATGGCAAAAAGCGCCACCGCCGTTCTCCGCATCGATGATCTGTCGGTGGTAGAAATTTCAGCGTATCTGCCGGAAACATACTATACGCGCGTGGTCGTAGGCCGGACGTTGCTTCGTGCCGGGTCGGGGGACAGGGATATCGGCGGCATGGTGATTACCACCAAGAGTCCGACAATAAACCCCAAGCTGCGTACGTTCGAAATCAGGGCACTACTGAAAAACCCGCCTCACGTCGTCGTGCCGGGCACCCGCGCGGAAGTGGCCGTAATACTCCAAAAAAGAACCGGGCTCGGGGTACCCACGGTATCCGTTCTTAGAAGAAGAAAAGGAAAAGTCGTTTTTACCGTGAAACATGACATCGCCCATATGCTGGCCATTGAAACCGGGCTGGAATCCGACGGCTGGGTGGAAGTCCAAGGTGTCGATCTGGCCGCGGGCCAGCCGATTGTTCGCATGGGGCAGGAACGCCTGAATGACGGTATGACCGTCGTCGAAGTAAAGGAGGGTGTGGAGTAATGTTTCTTTCCAATGCTTCCATCAACCGCCCCGTGGCCATGAGTTGTCTGATCATCGGTCTGACGCTGCTGGGATTGAATGCATCCCGGAAAATGGGTCTGGAATTCATGCCCAAGATGGATGCACCCTTTATAACGATTATCACCGTGTATCCGGGCGCCTCTCCCGAAGAGATAGAGACGGATATCGCCAAACGTATCGAAGACGAGGTGGTCTCCATCAGCGGGTTAAAACACGTCAGTTCCGTGAGCATGGAGAACGTTTGCCAGACGCTGCTGGAATTTGAAATGAACATTGACGTTGATTTGGCCAGTATCGACGTCCGGGAAAAGATTGACCTGATCCGCTCGGACTTTCCCGTGAATGTCGAAGACCCGATCATTCAAAAGTTCGATGTCAACGCCTTGCCCATTATCACTCTCGGCCTCACCGGCGATGTGCCGCTGGATGAACTCTACGATTTTGCAGACAATGACCTGAAGAACCGCCTTACCACGATCTTCGGTGTGGCTGAGGTGGAGCTGGTCGGTGGTGCGGAACGCGAAGTACATGTGCTGCTGAACAGGGACAGGCTCCAGGCCCGGGGACTGACCTCCCTATCCGTGTATGAGGCCATCCAAAAAGGGATTCGCACTATTCCCAGCGGCCGGGTGCAGGATCGGGGCGTCGAGTACAGTGTCAAATTCGATGCGGACTTCGAAAATGTCCAGGGGATCAGTCAGTTGGAGATCGTTAACGACAGGGGAATAAGCTGTCGCATTGGCGATGTGGCTTCCATTGAAATGACCACCGAAGAGCTCCGCCAAGTCGCAGCCGTGGATGGCCGGCCGGCCATCTCGATCCGGGTCATAAAAAAGTCGGATGCCAACACCGTTGAAGTGACCCGCCGGGTTCGCGATGTGGTTGACGCACTCAAAGGGAATCTGCCCGGCGGGATGGAACTGGTCTGGGTCACGGACGAGGGCCGGTTCATCGAAGCCAGCGTATGGAGTGCCTGGTCGAACGTGGGTGAAGGTATTGTGCTGACGGCCGCAATCCTGTTCGTTTTTTTGTACAACCTGAGAACCTTGCTGGTGATCTGTATCACGATGCCGCTGACCATCGTGATCGGCCTGTTTTTCATGCAGATGGCCGATTTTACGCTCAACACGGCGACGCTGATCGCCTTCGGCATGTCCGTGGGCATCCTGGTGGCCAACTCCATCGTCGTGTTAGAGGGTATCGTCAGACGCCTGGATGAGGGAAAGCCGCCGAAAGAAGCGGCCGCTCTGGGCGCAAAGGAGACGTTTATCGCGGTGCTGGCCAGTGCTGCGACAAACACGGTGGTGCTGTTCCCGCTGGCCACCATGGGCGGCAAGGTGGGTATGTTCATCAAACCGCTGGCGCTCACGATGGTTATCGTAACCCTCGTATCACTTTTTATTTCCTTTACCCTGACCCCGATGCTCTGCTCGATTCTGCTCACGCCCCGTGATCCGAACCGGCGGACACTCCTGACACGGCTGGAATCGCTCTGGAACCGGCGTTTTGCAGCCCTGGTGGAAAAGTATCGGCGATTGATAGACGCCACGGGGAGGCACAGGGTCGCGGCCGTGCTGGTTATGCTCTTAATCGCCGGTATGTTGGTCCAATCGATGTCTTTGGCGCCGGATATCGGCTTTGACCTGTTCCAGGGGATCGACCGGGGAGAGGTGATCGTCAAACTCGAATATCCGACGCGGTACTCCCTGGACGAAACATGGCGGCGTGTCCGGGATGTCGAGGCCCGTGTGACCGATCTGACAGGACTCCGGCATCGCATGGTGACGGTGGGAAAGGTCGAGGGTATGCTGGGCCAATCGTCCGAAGGCGTCTATCTCGCGCAGTTGCTGTTGCGGTTTCCCGAACGCGACGAACGCGCGGCCACGGTCGACCAGTTCATCGGCGAAATCCGGTCGCGACTGCAAAATTATCCGGAGGCGGTCGTCTCTGTCGGCAAACCCGCCACCATTGGCGGTGGAATGCAGGTCCCCGTGGAAATGGAGATCGCAGGGATGTCTCTGGCCGAACTGGACCGACTGGCCCTGAAAGCCCAGCGTTTGTCTGAGGAGATTCCGGGGCTCAGGGACATTGATTCAACGGTCCGCCCGGGAAAGCCGGAACTGCTCATTCGCCCAAACCGGCCGGTGCTGTCGGACCGGGGCATTTCTGCAACGGTCCTTGGCATGGCCCTTCGTGGAAACATCGAGGGGCTTACCGCCGGCACGTTCAAGGAGAATGCCCGCAACTACGACATCGTCGTTCGCATGGAAAAACAGGAAGGCAAACGGCAGGTATCCAGTTTTCAGTTTCCGGGAGAACCGGGAAAGGCAGTGCCTCTGGAGACCCTCTCTTCCATGTATGAAACACGTACGCCGATCCAAATCACCCGGAAGGACAAATACCGTATCTCGAAGCTTTTGGCCAATCTCGAAAGCACCCTGCCATTGGGAACGGCGGTCGGCAGGATAACCGAAGCAATCCGGGAGAAAGGCGTGTTTCCGCCGGGTTATGAGTACCGTTTTACCGGAGACTATGAACGAATGGCCGATGCGCAGTCACTTCTGGGAGAAGCCGCGATCATCGCCATGGTATTGGTGGTGCTGTGCCTGGCGGCCATTTTGGAATCCTTCAAACAGCCGGTGTTGATCCTGGTAACGGTGCCCCTATCGCTCATCGGCGTGATGTGGGCACTTTACATCGCAGGCCTCAGCATGGATATCTTCGTTATCATGGGTTTCGTGATGATGGCCGGCATTGTGGTCAATAACGCCATTCTCATCATGGATCAGTTCAACGTCCGGGTCAGCCAGGGGACTCCCCGCCGCCAGGCGATGGTTTCCGCAGCCTGCGAGCGGTTTCGCCCGATTGTTATGACCACTGTTGCGGCGGTGCTGGGTATGCTGCCCCTGGCCGTGAGCCGGGGAATCGGGGCGGAGATGCGAAACGGCATCGGCGTCGCATCTGTCGGGGGCATACTTGTCTCGGGCATATTGACGCTGATTATGGTGCCGGTGCTCCACGGACTGTTCATTCGAAGAGACAGTAATATTTCCAACGGGTTAAATAGAACCGCAAAGAATACGGAGGCGGACTGAATTAGGTGAAGCGAGGCAGCCGAGGGATGTTGCCGATATCGTGTGATTTGAAAAATCGATGTGATGCGCTGAGCCTGGGACCGCTCCAGCCCACAAGAGTAATTAGCATCGCTTGTTTATTTGGGTAGGGGTCGCATCAAGCTATCCATCTATTCACATGGGCAGGGGGCGCCCATTATGGCTCCCATAAGTGGCTAACGTTCAACGTTCAGGATATGCTGCAAGCCGGGTTCAACACATGCCTCAGCAGCCGCGGCGATCTATCAATGGCCTGCTGGAGGCAAATATTTTGAAAAAATACGGCTCTTTTTTCACGAATAGGATAACTACGATGATATTTTCCATCAGACAAATCATATGCATGCACAAGTTCGTGAATTAACACGCCTCTTTTGTATGTTTTATCTGTTCGAGTAATTCGATCTGTATTAATATAAATAATTGAATCCGTACCCTTGTTTCTTGCAGCACTGCGGCTCTTTTCGTCTAAAGCTTCAGTGTGCGAACGTGTTCTTTTCCCGCTTTTGTGCCACGTTAATGGATCATCGGTTATAGGCGTTATCGTTATAGTCATATCTGATTTTTCGATATTTTCTATAAGCGTGGCAATATACGGTGAACAACTTTTTGCCTCTGCAAGGTTAGAAGTAACTTTATCTTTGAAGTCTCTTGAGCCACTAATGATCAATTCAGCGTGAAGAGGTGATGGATGGCAAATTATTAGTGACATATGGTTTTCATGATTCCCCTAACGAATAGCGTTTTATCCATCGTCCCGATACAAAAGTACTAAGCGACGGCAAGCCGCGTGTTAACAAAACATTCGGTGGAACCAATAGAGCAAGGAAAGGGATGATGGATAAAATGGCGTTGAACAGAGCCGCTTGATGCTATGGCGGGTCACGCATCGGACTGCATCGCGGGATCTTGAACATGGCCTGCATCTGCCCCTTGCCGCAGTTTGGACAGCAATGAATATCGATGCCTGTCAACCGGAGCATGATCTGACGGGCATCTTCAACCGCAGGTTCGGTGGTTACGACCTGCGCGTCCATCTGTTCCCGGATCAATGCGATGTTCCGGCGCTTGTCCCGGTGAAACAAAAAAACGAAATAGCGGATTTTTAAAAACCGCGGTGGCAACACATGCAACAGGAAGCGCCGGATAAACTCATCGGCGGCCAGGGTCATCCGGCGGGTCCGATTATTGCCACTGCGATCCTTGTAGGTAAAGGTCACCTTTCCGTCATTCATCGATAATAAACGATGGTTGGAGATGGCGACCCGGTGCGTGTAGCGCCCCAGATAGTCGAGCACCTGCTCCGGTCCGGCAAATGGGGCCTTGGCGTAGACGATCCATTGTTTTTTCCGCAACAGGTTTACAAGACTTGTAAATGCCTCGCGGTTGGCCAAGGAAGCGATCTGGCCGTGGAAGCGCAATTCACCGTTATCATAGCGTTCCCACAGACAGTCGAGATAGGTCTTGCGGAACTGTTTGGCCAGGGATTTGGCCCGGAACAGATACGACTTGCGGGACGGGTTCCAACGCAAGCGGTCGAACGACCACGCACCGGCGGGAACCAGACAGTGCAGATGAAAGTGATCGATCAAGGTCTGGGACCAGGTGTGCAGCACGCCGACAATGCCCAGTTGGCCGTTAAGGCGCCACTTTGGGTCTGCGGCAAACGTTTGCAGGGTCTCGTTGACGCTGCCGGACAAGTCATCCAATAGCACCTTTGGATTGCAGTGGATCAGTGGATTGAGATCGTGCGGCAGGGTGAAGACCAGATGGAAATAGCCGCTGGGCAGAAGCTCGCTTCGACGGGCATCCAGCCAGCGTTCATTGGGTCGTGATTGAAACTTCAAGCCTCCGCATCATCATCACCCTCCACCACCGGTGGTTTCATGATCAGCCGATGGCTTCACGGGCCGTGACGGCCGCGTCGGGAAAGACATCCACCAGGTTGGCGGCGTGGCGCAGGTTGTCGGCCGTGCGCATCATCAGCATGGCCAGGTTGCCCTCGGCCATGCCATAATCGCCGGCCACATGCTCCCAGGGATAGCCGGCGGCCCAGGCATGAGTCATGGCCGCCGGCCGCAGGTAGAGCTGACGCACCTCGAAGCCCCGTGATTTCATGTGGCGGGCGAATCCGCTGAGGTTCTTCTGGATGCGGTTGACGGTTTTTTCAGGCGGTTGGGCACCAGACGGCCTTCCAGGCGGTCGTCGGTTTCCTTCTCGTTGACGAAGCAGGCGAAGACGCCGGCCATCTGGGCCGCGTCCTGATCCGGCAGAAGACCCTGGCGCAGGCATTCGGCCACCAGGAGGGGCTGGTCCACGCGCAGCTGGGAGGCCCACTCACCGTCGGCGGTGAGGCGATCATCGTTGTCAACGAAACCCGTCTCCTTGAGAAAAGCCAGGTGGCGCTGGAAATCCTCCCACAACACTTCGTGGACATTGGCCATGCGGGTTTTCTGGCGGCTTTCCTCCGCATTGGCCATGAGCAGCCAGGTAGCGAAGGAGCGTTTGAGCAATTCCTCCACCTGGGCCGGCGTATAAGAGAGCAGCAGGTTGAGCACCATGGAGAAGTTGATGCGGATGCGGCTGACCACCTTGTCCGGCCGTGAGGCGAGCAGGCGCGCCACCAGGCGCAGGTCCATGTAGCGGCCGGGAACGGCCAGGGCGAAGCCGATGGCGGTCCATGCCGCGGCGGCCGGCACGGCCGGTCATCTGGTGCAGTTGGGTGGCATCCAGGGGGATGAACTCGACGCCGTTGAAGCGGTCGGAGTTGAAGAAGACCACGGTGCGCGCCGGAAAGTTCACCCCGGCGGCCACGGTGGAGGTGGCGAAGACGGCGGTCAGGAGCCCCTCGGTCATCAAGGTCTCCACCACCAGTTTCCAGCCGGGCAGGTGGCCGCTGTGGTGGG
>NZ_BBCC01000219.1 GCF_001311845.1 Desulfosarcina cetonica JCM 12296
CCGGGGTGATGCCGCTGGCAAAAAGCTCGCCGGCCTTGCGGCCGTTGGGCATGGCGCCGCTGATGCCGCCCAGCCCGGCATGGTTGGTCATGGTCCAGTAGGCCGGTCGGTAACGTCCGCCCCGGTAGTTGGTGCGGGACTGGTAGGTGTGGAAAAGGTGCCCGATCAGGTTCTGGGCGTTTTTGCGCGCAATGGGATGCTCCGTGCCGAATTTGGGCGTCCGGTTCTTCAGGTATTGCCGCAGCTTCTCCCCGTCGCGCCGCCGAAATCGTTCTCGATGGCCTTCACCAGGTCGGTAAAGCTGACACGCTGGTCCATGAACACGGCGGACTCGATGGCGTTCAGGGAATCCACCGTGTCGGCAAACCCGATGTGCGTGGCCCCGGAGGAGTTATAGATCGCACCGCCCCGAATCAAGTCACGGCCGCTTTGCAGGGGACCCTCGAAAAAGGCCGAGAGCAACGGGGACGGCATCATCTCCTGGTGCACGGCACCCAGCATCTCATTGGTCTGCACGGCCTGGTCGATCAGCCAGTCCAACTGCTGCTTGAAGGCTTCCCAGAACGCGGCGAAACTGGTGACCGCCGCGCCCGACGGCGTGACCGGACCGATCTGGGTCGCGCCTGTGATGGGCCGCCGGCCACCGTAAAGGGCCATCTCCATGGCGGCCGACAGGTTGAGCATGATCGAGCTGGAGGCGGATAATCCCGGCCGCTGCTGGCCAGCTCCACGCAGCCGATCACCGCGTAGTCGCGGGCATGGGCCAGCGTCTCCCCCTGGCCGCACAGGGCCTTGATGTTGGCCGCATCGTTGAAAAAGGCCGGTACCGCGCGGGTGTTCAGAATCACCGCGGACACCCGATCCCGATAGGCTTGCGGGTTCTTTTCATAATCATAGCGGGCATTCACATTCGGGTCACGGACCTTGAGCAGCTCGGTAACCCGCAACAGGATATAGGTCAGGTCGTTGACGGCGTCCTCGCCGTCGCGGTCCACCCCGCCCAGGGTGACGGCCGGCACGGTGCCGGCACCCCCGAACATCTCCTCCGAGGCTTCCGGCACCATGATCACGTTGTCGGCGAGTTTCAACCACAGGCAGCCGATCAACTCCACAGCCCCGGCGATGTCCAGCCGGCCGGCGTCCATGTCGCGGCGGTAGTAGGGATAGAGCACCTGATCCAGGCGACCCGGGCTCATGGCCATGTTGATGTTCTCGGCATGAATCCCGACCTGGCAGATCCAGATGGCGTTGACCGCCTCCCTGAAGGTCCTGGCCGGCTGGGCCGGGACCTGACGGCAAACGGCGGCCATCTCGGCGTACTCCCGTTTCAATTCCGGATCGTCGCTGACCCCGGCCAGGTGGTCGGCCTCCTCGGCCAGATGGGTGGCGTATTCGATGATTCCCTGGAGGGCGATCTGGATGGCGCGGTAGAACTGCACGGTGGGTGCATTCTCGCCGCCGGCGGCCTTGGCCGCCTCGGTCTCGCGGGCGGCCGCCTCGGCAATCAGGCCCGACAGTCCTTTTTCCAGCATGGGCACGTAGGTGGGAACGCAGTGGGAAATGCAGCCGGCCTTGCCGGCAATGAAGAAAACCAGACTTTCGAACAGTTTGAGGCAGGCCGGGTTCTCGAAACGGGTTTTGGCCACCTCCAACACGCTGCGGTCCATCCAGAAGGGAAAGATCAGCTGGTTGAGTTCATGGGCATCCTCGGATGACAGAATCTGGGGATTTTTCTGGCGCGTCGAGACCGTCTCCAGCTCGGGCCACAGGGCGAGGGCGAAGAACTCGGGAAACAATGGCGCCCCCAGCGGCTTGCTGGTGGTGGTTCCGGCCAAAAGGTTACGGTCGGGAAAACAGGGACGCTTACGCCGCAGAAAATGGCTGACCTTCTTGGCCTGGCGCAGCTCGGGTGAATCCTTGGGGTCGTCGCGGTACTTGAGGTATTTGGTGACATAACGGGCCCGTTCGATGCAAATCTCGGGCTTGCGGGAAAAGGCCAGCCGACGCAGTTCCGCCAGGCGGGGAAGCCTTTCCAGCGTATATTCAGCGAGTCCGATATCTTTCAATGGTGCCATGGCATCTCTCCTTGCGCTTGCAGTGGTTCCCTGGCCGGGGACGCCCCGGTCGACGATCGGTCCGGGGGTTCTCACCCGAGGACGTCCAGTCCGATGGCCTGCCGATGATACTCCCAGTCGTTGTCCAGCAACAGAAAATAGCCGAACAGTTGGTAGGCGTAAGCATCCGGTGCAACGGACGAGTGGAACGGTTCGGTGAGACACGTGGCGTAAATCAGCTGGCCAAGGAACAGGCCATCGGCGATCTGAACGATTTCATCCAGGCAGGTGCCGATGGGCGCCATCCCCCCGATCATGGGAAAGCGGTAGTGAAATTGAAAAACCGTTTTGGTCTTCCCGGGCCCGTTGTTCATGGGCAGGATGGACGTTTGATGGGCCGCCCCCAGGAAAATGAACCCCACGCGCACAAACGGTGACGGTCCGCTCTCGGCAAGCGCGAGCAACGGTTCTTCCGGCGTGCGGTAGTTCATGTCCAGCATGTGCATCACGGTGTCCGCCGCAATGATGCGGGAATCCTGGATATTGTTGCCGAACACATAGGTGTCGCTGGCCAGGCGACGCCAGAAGTCCTTGTCCGCCGCGCCCATGCCGTTGTCCCAGGGCCCCTGGCGCAGGTGGTCGGCGTAAATGCCCGGCCGATCCCAGTGGTGGCTGGCGTTTTTCTTGACCAGGTCGTAGTGCGGCCAACTGGCCGCATGGGTTTTCAGCGCCCGGACGTTCGGGATAGCGCTCGGCCAGGTCATCGCTTTCGTCGAGCAGCATGCTGAGCTTGCGGCCACTGACCCGTTCGAAGGATTTACCGGCCCAGGGGAAGATGAACCGGCCGATGCCGGCCCAGACCTGGTCGATCAAATTCGGCGCATGACCGGCATGGTGGAAGCCCTCGGCCAGTGCTGCGGGAAGAAGCGCCAGCTCGTCGACGGACCGCTCCCAGGCCGCGCGCAGGGTGTCGCCGAAGCCCCAGTGCAGGTTCAGGGTCGCCCCGTGATAATAGTCGAATGCTTCCAGCGGCTCCGGGGCGCCGTACCACTGGCGATCCGGCAGCCCGCTGAAGCGCACATTAAACCCCTGGCCAAGACCGCCCTTAAAGCAGCCGTTCTCCACCGTGGGGGCCACCCCGCGGCGAAAGAGCCGGTTCAATTTTTCAAAGTGGGCCAGGTGGTCTTCGTAGCGCGTCTGGGCGCTGATCTCGCCCTGGATGCGCTGCAGCATCTGCAGGATGGACTCGCCGTCCCGGAGCAATTCGGTAACATCGCCGTCATCCGGCCGCGTTGAGGCTTCCAGGCAAAAGGTGGTAAATTTCTGCTGAAGGGCCGCATCGGCCTGCCAGCCGGTGCGCCAATCGTTGATGCGACCGCCCACGGCCCCCGACCGGGTCCCGTGGGGCAGCGGCGGCGCCTGGTCGTACCCCAGTTCGGCATATCCGACTTCGCCGGGATGGGGGCGCAGGAAGGCAAAGGCGTCGTCCGCATAGGCCTGCCGCGCCTTTTTTCGTATCGATCATCAGAAAGAAACCGTTGTTCTGATACCCGTAGTCGTCAGGGGGGGCAGACGCATCGTACGCCTCCCCGAGGGTCAGGGCACCCGCTCCGGGAATCAGGCCGGACAAAAGATCAATGGTCCCCAGGCTGTAGTGGCGCGTGGCCATGACCAATTGCCCCAGAAAAACACCCTCGTCGATCTGGACCAGCTCGTCGATCAGCCGGGTCATGGGATAGACCGGATGCAGGGCCGGCCAGCGGTAGTTCAGTTGGTAGACCGGTTTTTCATTCATGGATGCGACGATCGAATGGCCGGGTTGCGCCAGAAAAATACCGCCCGTGTGCGTGTAGGGGATGGCCTTTTCCTTCTCCAGATTATCGGCCAGGATGACGCTGTCGAATTCCCCGGCCTCGACAGACAGGGGACGATCCTTCAGGTTCCATAGGCGGGTGAGCACCGGCAGGCCGGCCAGTTGCAAGAGCGAGGGATTGTGCGGCTGGCGGAAGAAATTACGGCCGATGCGGGTCGTCGCCGGATCGAAGGCCGCCACGGTCGCCGGGTGGTTTTCACATTTTTGGGCAACGGTCTCCGGAGCTACCGGTTCGAAGGTCTTCCCCATCCAGATGCCGGACTTCCCGAAGGTGAGGTTCCACAGGCTGGCCATCCACTCGAGCCGGGCCAGGGCGGAGCGGCCCGTGCCCAATCGATCCGCGGCCGGCGCCAAGTAGTCGCTGTCCCGGATGGAAATGGAGACCCCGATCATGGGGCCGTCCAGGGGCGCGGCGGTGCCGCATTTGAACAGGGTCATCAACTTCTCGTTGATGGCATCCCATTCATCCTTGCGTCGGTTGTCGGCAAGGATTTGCTTATAACCGGCCAGCATGGGAAGCATGCCGCTGCGGCCATCCCGGGCGAGGATCGCATCCAGGGCGTCGCCCAGTTGCCCGGCCGCCTTGGCGCCTGCCGGGAAATGCTCACGGTTGAGAAATCGGGTCATGGGAACCGCCTTTCGGAGATTACAAGGGGTTAGGCTGGGTGAAAACGGCGCATATAAACCCATTCATCGCAGGTAAAACCCGTACTTCAAGTCGAATGAGAAACGTAAAAAGAAAGGTCGCGATCCGGATGAGAACCGGTCCATCCTAATTGGTGAACCGCTGTTTTGGAATGTTACCGCGTCAATGCCACCCGCAACGCAGTGCCTCGGGGATGGGCCGCCGCCAGCTCCGCCCACACGCAAGTCGCATGAAATACGGGACGATTCTATTTATTGCTACCACTGATCGCACAAATCGGTCAAGACTCGAATGGCGAAGACTGAAGCCGGCTCACAATTTGTAGTTGACAAAGCAAACCGAAGTCGCTTAAATCATACATACGACTGAGCGTTCGCTCGGTTTTTTTTCGATAACTGTTTTAACTGGCGATGCAGTGTCCATCCAGAATCGTCACTTCAAGGTGTTGCCCATGGTTGCCCCCAAAGGCCAAGCCAAGGAAATTCCGACCCTGGTAAAAAATCAGGCGCTGGTGGAACAACGCCGCCGGCAAATCGTCGATGCCGCGGTGAACCTGTTCATTCAGAACGGTTTCCACAAAACCACAACACGTCAGATCGCCCAGGCGGCCGGCATCTCCATCGGCTCGCTGTATGAGTACATCGCCACCAAGGAGGATGTGCTCTACCTGGTGTGCGACGCCATCCACGCCGAAATCGAGCATGGGGTGGCCGAAGCGCTGGAACGGGCCAAAAAGGGAAACAACCCTCTGGCGGAAGTGATCCGCGAGTACTTCTTGGTCTGCCACCAGATGAGCGACCACATTCTGCTGATCTATCAGGAAACCCAATCCCTGCCGGACAAATGGCGACGCGTGGTGCTGGAGAACGAAATCCGCATCACCGGCATTTTCACCCGCGTGCTGGCCAACCTCATGGCGGTGGGCGCGCTGCCGCGGATCGCCTCGCGCCAATTGGACCTGGTGGCCCATACGATCTCCGTGCTGGGTCATATGTGGACCTTTCGGCGCTGGTTTCTGGCCAATCATTACAGTATCGATGAATATATCGCCTTTCAGACCCAGAACATTCTGGGCATGTGCCGGGAGAACGCCCAGTAAGCCGCAAACACCGCCCGATCCGCATCGCATCCGGGAATTTCGCGGAAGATTTCGACGAGCACCCAAAAGAGGGCTTGAATACGAACGCGATTAAATAAATAATGCATGCCCGGAAAACGGCGGGAGCACATTTTGCACCGCACGCTCCGGGGGAATATCAATCCCAATCGTTTCGTTGATGCTGCGACCTGAATTCGTCGCCCGCCATCACAGCAGCTTTCAACCGCGAATCCCGCAGGACCGCATCGGCCTGATGGGGGATTCAAAGAAAGCCACCCGCTCGGCGGCGACCATCACCAGGACCAGCCACAGGAGGATGCATGAACGATTCCACCCAGGTTTACCGGCCCCAAAACAACGTACGCGTCGTTACGGCCACTTCACTTTTCGACGGCCACGACGCCTCGATCAACATCTTCAGGCGCATCTTGCAGAGCACGGGCGTGGAGGTCATCCATCTGGGCCACAACCGCGCCGTCAAGGAGATCGTCGATGCCGCCATCGAGGAGGATGCCCAGGGCATCGCCATCTCGAGCTACCAGGGCGGCCACATGGAATTCTTCAAGTACATGGTGGATCTGTTAAGCGATGCCGGCGCGTCGCACATCAAGGTGTTCGGCGGCGGCGGCGGCGTCATCGTGCCGGATGAGATCAAGGAGTTGGAAACCTACGGTGTGGCCAAAATATACACGCCGGAAGACGGTACGCGCATGGGCCTGCAGGGAATTATCAACCACATGGTCCAGCTGATGGACTTCCCCCGGGCGGATGAGACGCACCTCTCCCTTGACGATCTGACTGCGGACAACAAGCTGCGCGTGGCCAATCTGATCACCACCCTGGAACAGGCCAAGGCCAAGGAAAACGGCCACCTGGCCCAGTTCCGCGAAGCACTCATCGACCATATCGGCGATCGCAAGGTGCCGGTCATCGGCATCACCGGCACCGGCGGTGCCGGCAAGTCCTCCCTGACGGACGAATTGATCCTGCGCCTGCTTCACGACCTCAAGGATATCCGCATCGCCATCATCAGCGCCGACCCCTCCCGGCGCAAGACCGGCGGCGCCCTTTTGGGCGATCGCATCCGCATGAACGCCATCGGCAACCCGCGGGTCTACATGCGTTCCATTGCCACGCGCCGCTCGCATACCGAAATCCCCGACGCCCTGGCCGAAGTGCTCGACCTGGTCAAGGCCGCCGGCTATGATCTGGTCATCGCCGAAACCGCCGGCATCGGCCAGGGGGATTCCCATATTATCGACATGGTGGATCTCTCCATGTATGTCATGACCAGCGATTTCGGTGCGGCCTCCCAGTTGGAGAAGATCGACATGCTCGATTTCGCCGATCTCGTGGTGGTCAACAAATTCGAGAAGCGTGGCGGCGAGGACGCCGTGCGTGATGTCCGCAAACAGGTGCAGCGCAACCGCATGGTTTTCAACCGGTCGCCCGACGACATGCCGGTGTTCGGCACCATCGCCTCCAAATTCAATGACGACGGCGTCACCGCCCTGTACCATGCCCTCCTGGACACCATTAAGGACAAAACCGGCGTCGCCTTTACATCGCGCCTGCCACGGCCGGCCGCCAAACAGTCCAGCTCCAAAACCATCATCATCCCCCCCGAACGCACCCGCTACCTGGCCGAGATCGCCGAAACCGTAAGGGCCTACCACCGCGATACGGAAAGCCAGGCAGAAGCGCTCAGGCGAGTCTGGCACCTGGAGGAGACGGCCCAAGCCCTCAGCGGAGAAGGACTCGACGGCGGCACCGGTGACCTGATCACGCGCCTCAAGCAGGAGATCGACAAGGCCCGTGCCGATCTGGATGAGGACAGCGAAACCCTGGTCAAGGAATGGGAGACCACCCGTGCGGCCTACTCCGGCGACGAGCTGGTCTACACGGTGCGTGGCCGTGAAATTCGCGTACCGCTTTATACCGAGTCCCTCTCCCATCAGAAAATCCCCAAGATCTCCCTGCCGCGCTTCACGGACCCCGGCGAGATCTACAGCTGGCTGCGACGCGAAAACCTGCCCGGCTATTTCCCCTTCACCGCCGGCGTCTTCCCCATGAAACGCGTGGGCGAGGACCCGACGCGCATGTTCGCCGGCGAAGGCGATCCGGCACGCACCAACCGGCGTTTCAAGCTGCTCTCGGCAAACAGCGAGGCCAAGCGGCTCTCCACGGCGTTCGACTCGGTAACCCTGTATGGCTACGATCCGGACCGCCGCCCGGACATCTATGGCAAGGTGGGCAATTCCGGCGTCAGCGTCTGCACCCTGGACGATGTCAAGGTGCTCTATGGCGGTTTCGAGCTGTGTGCGCCCAACACCTCGGTTTCCATGACGATCAACGGCCCGGCGCCGATCATGCTGGCCATGTTCCTCAACACGGCCATCGACCAGCAGGTGGAAAAATACACCCAGGAAAACGGCCACGCCCCCTCGGCCGAGCAATATGATAAAATCAAGGCCATGGTCCTGGAGAACGTGCGCGGTACCGTCCAGGCCGATATTCTCAAGGAGGATCAGGGCCAGAATACCTGCATCTTCTCCATCGATTTCGCCCTCAAGATGATGGGCGACATCCAGGAATATTTCATCGCCAAGAATGTCCGTAATTTTTACTCGGTCTCGATCTCCGGCTATCATATCGCCGAAGCCGGAGCCAACCCGATCAGCCAGTTGGCCTTTACCCTGGCCAACGGGTTTACCTACCTTGAGTACTACCTGTCCCGGGGAATGCCCCTGGACAGTTTCGCGCCCAACCTCTCCTTTTTCTTTTCCAACGGCATGGACCCGGAATATACGGTGATCGGGCGGGTGGCCCGCCGCATCTGGGCCGTGGCCTTAAGGGAGAAATACGGCGCTTCGCTACGCAGTCAAATGCTCAAGTACCACATCCAGACCTCGGGACGCAGCCTGCACAGCCAGGACATCCAGTTCAACGACATCCGCACGACCCTCCAGGCCCTGTGCGCCATCTACGACAACTGCCAGAGCCTGCATACCAACGCCTTCGACGAGGCCATCACCACCCCCACGGAGGAGTCGGTGCGCCGCGCACTGGCCATCCAGCTGATCATCAATCGGGAGTGGGGACTGGCCAAGAACGAAAACCCCTACCAGGGCAGCTTCATCGTCGACGACTTGACCGACCTGGTGGAAGAGGCCGTGCTGATGGAATATGACAAGATCACCGCCCGCGGCGGCGTGCTGGGTGCCATGGAAACCGGCTACCAGCGCAGCAAGATCCAGGAGGAGTCCATGTACTACGAGATGCTCAAGCACACCGGCGAGTATCCCATCGTAGGCGTCAACACCTTCCGCGATCCCCATGCCGACGGTGCCGATATGCTGGAGGGTGCATCCTGTATCGACCTGGCCCGGGCAACCCCCGAGGAGAAGGAATCCCAGCTTGAGCGGCTGGCCGCGTTCCAGTCCCGCCACGCGGACCAGGCCCCCGAGGCCCTGGCGCGGCTCCAGAAAGTGGCCCTTTCCGGCGGCAACATTTTCGCCGAACTGATGGAAACGGTCAAAACCTGCAGTCTGGGGCAGATTACCGGCGCGCTGTATGCCGTGGGTGGGCAGTATCGGCGGAATATGTGATGGAGAGTGTTAAGTTTACAGTTTTACGTGTTAAGCGAGGGTAGGTTGTCTATTTTAACCTATAATCGGCCCCGATCCGCTGCTTAACACTTTACACTTAACACTTAACACTAAAATCAGCTATTAGGCATCCGATGGAACACTGGCCGAGCCAGCAGTTCATCGATTTAAGGAGATAATATGAAAGAGGCAGTTATCGTCAGTGCCGTACGAACGCCACTGGGCGCATTCAACGGATCACTGACCGGCATCGGCGCCACCGACCTGGGCGCCTC
>NZ_BBCC01000220.1 GCF_001311845.1 Desulfosarcina cetonica JCM 12296
TCGGGTCATCAGCGGCACCCCGTTGGCCACGCGCAACATCCGGCAGCCGTCGGTGATCAGGTCTCTTTCACCGGAGACCGCCACGATGCAGCCATAGTGTTGGGCAATGGCACCAGCGGCATCAACAACCGCATCGGAAAGGCCCAGGGAGGAATCCACCCCCCTGGTCTTCACGGCGGCATCGGCCAGGGAGAGCACTTCCGAGGCGTTTCCGCGAATCACCGAAACCGCCGTGTCGTCGATGATGTTGCGCACGCTGCGGGATCGATAGGCCGTCGCCCCGGCCCCCACCGGATCGAGGATCACCGGCAGCCCGTGTTGGTTGGCGGCCCGGGCGGCCAGGAGCATGGCCTCGACCCAGGGGTCGGAGAGCGTTCCGATGTTGATCACCACGGCCTTGGCCATGGCAGCCATCTCGGCAACTTCATGGCGGCTGTGCGCCATGACTGGGGAGGCGCCCATGGCCAAAAGGATGTTGGCCGTGGTGTTCATCACCACCAGGTTGGTGATGTTATGAATCAGCGGCGCGGTTCTTCTGACCGTTTCGAGAAGATCAGTCGTGGTGCGCTTGATCGGCATGGGATGCGTCTTCCTTCTCGGCCGGTGCGGCCTCATGGGTAGTCTCGGGTGCTTGTGCCGGTGCCGCTTCGGCTTCCACGGCTTCCTCCGTCACCTCGGCTTCCGCTTCGGGCGCGACAGCCGGTTCATCCCCGGCCTCGGTCACCGCTTCGCCGGCGGCCGGGGATGCATCCTCCGGCAGTTGACTGGCCACGAACTCCCAGTTGGCCAGCTTGTCCAGCACGGTCTCGACGAATTCCGCCCGTCGGTTCTGGTAGTCCAGGTAATAGGCATGTTCCCAGACATCCACACAAAAAAGCGGCAGCATGTCGTGGGCAATGGGTGTGTCCGCATTGCCACCGGTAAAGATCGCCAGCTGCCCGTCTTTCAGTACCAGCCAGGCCCATCCGCTGCCGAACTGGCTACTGGCGGCCTTGATGAAAGCCTCCTTGAAATCATCGTAGCTGCCAAAGGCGTCATCGATCATCTCGGCCAGGCGCCCCTCGGGCTCTCCGCCACCCTTGGGTTTCAGAACCTTGAAATAAAACGCATGGTTCCACGCCTGGGCGGCGTTGTTGAAGATGCCCGCCACGGCCGCGTCACCGGCGGTCATGCGGATCACTTCCTCGGGTGTTTTGCCGCCGCAGGCCGTTCCGCTGGTCAGCGCGATGGCCTTCTTCACGTAGCCGGCATAGTGCTTGTTGTAGTGCAGATCCATGGCCTGGGCGCTGATGCAGGGTTCCAAGGCATCCAGCGCGTAGGGCAAGGGTTCCTTGGTAAACTGGGCCGGCTCATTGCCGATCCCGCATTGGGTCAGGAAAAGCGCCGCAAAGACACAGGCCAGGAGGAGCGATGCACACCGCAGGCCGCGATGGTGCGTAACGGGACGAGTTGCCATGGATTTTCTCCTTTTCATGTTTTCAACGTTTAGGTAAAAATGGTTAAGTGAAATGGTGTTGTTTATCTCTCGAAACCCAGCGGCTGAAACGCCCGCAGGCTTTCGTACAACGCGATCCCCGCCGCCGTGGAAAGGTTCAACGAACGGATCGCCGTTGTCATCGGAATTCGGTAGCAGGCCTGCGGATAACGGGATACAATCGCTTCCGGCAGGCCGCCGGTTTCAGAGCCGAAAATCAGGAACATCCGCCGCCGGGCCGGCATCTCCCAGAAAACCCGCGACGCTTTTTTGGAGAAGAGCGCCACTTCCGCCGCTTCAGGCGCCATACCCTGGCAAAAGGCGTCAAAGTTTTCCCAGACCTTGACGGCCACCCGCTCCCAATAGTCCAGCCCGGCCCGTTTGACCTGGCGGCTCTCCAGGGAGAAGCCCAGCGGCCGGACCAGATGCAGCGTCGCCCCCACGCCCAGGCAGGTACGCCCGATGTTGCCGGTATTCCAGTGGATCTCGGGCGTTACCAAGACCACATGGCGTTCCGGCGAAAGCGTTGGCGGATCCTTCTCACGGCGCACTACTTGACGACGCCCCAGGCCTTGAGCCGTTGATAGGCGTAGCGGGCCTCATCGCCCTGCTGCACCTTCTGCAGATAGGCCTGATAGGCCTTGGCGGCCGGCTCGAGCTTCTGCATGCCTTCCAGGGAAAGCCCCTGGAAAAAGACGGTTTTGGGGTTGCCCGGCAACCGTCGCTGATAGGTCGAGAAATCTGTGTATGCCTCGGCGTACTTTTTGTTGCGCAATTCGGTAATTCCGCTGATGTGGTAGGCCTGCGCCTCCTCGGGGTAGACCTGTTTGGCACGCTGAACATAACGCCGGGCCGCGGCATCCTTTTTCTGCACCAGTTGGCACTTGGCCATCAGCAGCAATCCCGTATAATCATCGGGTGCCTCGGTCAAGGCCTGTTTGAAGAGCCTCTCGGCATCGCCGTATTTCTCCTTGCCCATGGCTTCCTCGCCATCCTGCATCTTCTTGATGGCACCTTTTATTTTTCTCAACCGGGCGGTCTGGTCCATGTACCGCTCCCGATAGATAGGATTTTTGCCGAAGCCCGCGTATTCGCCCTTCGCCTGGCTGACCGCCATCCGATAACGCTCCACGGACATGGGATGGGTGGCGAAGAGCAGATCCGTGGCACTGGCCTTGTGCTGATTCTTGGTGTTGAGCATTTCCATGAGCCCCACCATGCCCTGGGGACTGTAGCCGGCGCGGGTCATGTATTCCATGCCCAGACCGTCGGCCTGACGTTCGTTGTCGCGGCTGTACGAGGCCAACAGGGCCCCGGAACCAGTTGCCCCAATTGGCCGGCCAGGTCACCGGCCGTCGAGCCGACGGCCGCGCTGGTCACCAGGGCCAGCCCCCCCACGGCAATGCTGGCCAATTTGGCCTTGGACATGCTCGCCGCGGTGTGGCGGGCATTCACATGTCCCAATTCGTGTCCCAAAAGGGCGGCCAGTTCGGCCTCGTTGTCCAGTTCCAGGAGAATTCCGCGGGTGCAGGCAATACTGCCGCCGGGAAAGGCATAGGCATTCACATAGTTGGCATTGACACAATGAAAGTCGTACGGCATCCGGGGACGATGCGTCCTGGCGGCCAACGCCTTGCCCGTGGTTTGAATGTAACCCTCTAGGGCACGGTCCTGGGTGGTGCCGTAATCGGAGGAGAATTGATGGGGCGACTGCTGGTGATCCAGGGCGATCTCCTGGGATTCGCTCATCATCATGAGCTGGGATTGGCCCGTCACCGGATTGGTGGCGCAACCCGAGGCCAGCCCGGCGGCGGCCATTGAGGTCATGATGAGAAATTCACGACGGCTCAACCCATTGATGGCCCGTCTTGAAATGCGCATGTTCACCTCATTCAAAAACCATTGTACGGATTTTTCAGACAGTCTCTCAAGCCCGTTGTCCGCAATGCGGACAGTACTTGAAGGAGCGATCAAAGCGTTTCCGGCAAGCCACGCAAACCCTCTCCGTTCCATCCAGGGGCGGGGACGGCGCCGGTTCAAAAGCGGTCTGCATTGACCGCTCGCAATGTTCGCAGAGCAGAAAGGGCTCTCCCCGCTTGACCCGGATCAACGGAATAAAAAACAAACTCAGGTAATGATCCACCCGCGTGGTATAGGCCTGCATCAACCCACAGACCGGGCAGCGCTGCGGGTTTTCATCCACCCGCCGGGTCTTGGGTTGTACACCGGCAATCAAAAACATACGGCCCCTTTCGGTATAACTAAGGGATGTGGGGAAGGCATGCAATGGCCAGGGCAACCGCATTTGAGTCGTTGTTACTCGTTTTACACGGTGACAACGTGCGAAAATGTCAAATGTCCAATGACAAATGCCAATTGGTGGTATTCTGTCTATTTTAAGATCGATACCATCCTTCAATTGACATTTGGATTTTGGCATTTGGCATTGATCGAATCAAGATTGTCTGCTTTCTATCAGGCCAACAAAAAACCGAAAGCCAAATGCGGTTCGCCTGATGTACTGACCTTTGCCGGTTGCATGCGTGGGTCGTATTGTTATAAGAAAACGGTTCATAGTCAATATGCAAATACTCTCAAGGAGCCTGCCATGATCATCGATTTTCACGTGCACACCTTTCCCGCCGCCATCCGGGATCACCGGGAGCGGTTTTTGGACGACGAACCCGAATTCAAGCTGCTCTATGAGGATCCCAAATCCAAACTGGTTTCCGCCGAGAATATCATTGCCATGATGGATGACCAGCAGATCGACGTCTCCGTGGTGTTCGGTTTTCCCTGGCGCAATGCCGAGACCTGCCGGCTTAACAACGACTACGTGATCGAGGTGGTAAACCAATATCCCGACCGCCTGCGGGGCTTTTGCTGCGTGGACAGCCTCAGCCCGAGCGCCGCCGAAGAGGTTGAACGCTGCCTGAATGCCGGCCTCAGCGGTGTTGGGGAACTGGCCTTTTACGGCTGCGGCATCGACGGCCAGTGCCAGCTCAGCCTGGACCCGATCATGTCCCTGTGCCGGGAAAGGGACGTTCCCGTGCTGCTGCACACCAACGAAGAGGTCGGCCACCTCTATCCGGGCAAGACCCCCAACACCATGATTCAGATCTACGAAACCATTAGCCGCTTTCCCGACAATTCCATTGTTTTGGCCCACTGGGGCGGCGGGATCTTCTTTTATCAGCTGCTCAAAAAAGCGGTAAAGGAAACCCTCAAAAACGTCTATTACGACACCGCCGCTTCGCCGTTTCTCTACGACAGCCGGATCTATGCCTACGCCAGGGATCTCGTGGGTCTCGACAAGGTATTGCTGGGCACCGACTATCCGCTGCTCAAACCGGCCCGCTATTTAAAGGAAATGCGCGAGGGTGGCCTTAGCGAGGCCGAAATCGAGGTGGTCTGCGGACAAACGGCGGAACGGTTGTTGAAGATTGTCTAAGGCAACACCGTTTTGATATCAAATATGAAGATAAAACAACTCGACCACATCAACATCGTAGTCAGCGATCTTGCCGCAGCGACTGATTTTTTCCGCCGCCTGGGGTTTACCGTCAACCATCAGGGGACACTGGAAGGTGCCTGGATATCGGCCATCGTCAATCTCGATGCGGTCCATGCCGATTATGTCCAACTGGCCTTCCCCGGCTCAACCGTCAACATCGAACTGCTCCAGTACCACACCCCTTCGTCGCCACCGTCGCGAAAGACGGAGCAGGCCAACCACATCGGCATCCGCCATCTGGCTTTCGCCGTCGATGACATTGGGGCCCTGGTAAATGGCCTGAAAGCCGAGGGTGTCGAATTTTTTGGTGATATCCAAACCTATCCGGCAACCGGCAAGCGGCTGGTCTATTTTTACGGGCCGGACGGGATCATTCTGGAGTTCGCCGAATACCCCCACCCCTGACCTTTTGCAGGGAAGGCATGCAAATGCGCTGAACGATAAGGGAATGCGTCAGGGCCGGAAGTTGGCCCCGCCGCCTTCCCTGCCTCCATTGCGCACCGGTCTTCGCACTTTAACTTAATTTAGGTCAACGGTTGAAGCCCTGCCTCATTTTGCCCCAATATATTTTATTTTATAATTATTTCTCATAATTAGGGACATAGTGAGTCAAAATAAAATCGTCTGTTTTGACACATTGCGGCGCCTTGGTCGTCCCCCATCATCAACCGGGAGCGGTCTTCCCATGCGGTTTTTGCCGATACGGTGATCCCCAGCGAGGTTTGAAAGGACTCTCGGCGCGCGATCCGATGTTGATGTTGGCAGGGAAATTGCTGATATTGAACCTGGAGGGAAATGTTGTTTTGAACCCTATGAATCCACACGAAGAGGTGATGTATGCACTTTACCATCATGAAACGGCTGATGTTTCTCTTTTTCATGCTTTTTGCCGGCACGACGGCCTGGGCAAAGGCGGAATGGCAGGTTCTCGAAAACATTCAACTCGCCGCCAAGCCACTGGATGTGATTGTGGCGGCCGACAACCGCTGGATCTATCTTCTTGACGATCAGGGCCAGCTGGCTATCTACGGAACCAATGGTCAGCTCCGGGAAACCATCGCCGTGGGGCGGGACGTCGATCAAATCAAAGCCGGCCCCCGGGAAGATCTCGTTTTTCTGCTCAGTCGCGCTCGCCAGACGGTGCAACTGATCAGCGTCAATGTCATCGAGGAATTCGACACCCGGACCGCCCCTTCCAAGGGACCGGCAGACGCGCCGATCACCATCGCCGTTTTCAGTGACTTCCAATGACCGTACTGTGCCCGGCTCACGCCGGTTCTCGATCAGTTGATCGAGCAGTATCCCCAACAGGTAAAAATCGTCTTCAAAAACTTTCCCCTGCGAAACCACCGTTTTGCCCTCAAGGCGGCCCAGGCGGCGATTGCCGCCGGAAAACAGGGGCAATTCTGGGCATTTCACGATCAGCTTTTCAAGCGCTACAACCGATTGAGCGACCCAGCCATCGATGAAATCCGGGCCGCGCTGAACCTTAACGCCCAACAGTTCAAGGCCGATATGCAGGCACCGGACACCATCGCCCAAATCAACGCCGACGTTTCCGAAGCCAACCGGGCCGGTGTGCACGGTACGCCAACGGTCTTCATCAACGGTCGTTTACTGAGGGATAAATCACTTGGCGGATTTCAAGCCATGATCAACTTCCTTCTTCAGCAACCCATTGCCAGGCAGTGATCGCCCCTGCACACTGAATATTCATAGTGGAGCTGATATGAACGCATCCGACCCCAAAAGCTGGATATCGACGCATCTGAAAACACTCATGACACCCCACAGCCCCTTGCGGATCCTGGGCACGATCGCCATCGCCATCTTTATCGGGGAAACCCTGGTGATGCTGATCCTGGCCCTTCTTCCGCCCCTGCCGACATTCACCGAGGCCATCACCGACTCGACACTCTTGATCGTGGTGACCTCCCCGGCGCTCTATTTTTTCCTTTTCCAGCCGCTCATCCGCCACATCCAACAGCGCGAAGCGGCCAAACGCAGCCTGCGTAAAAACCGGGATCTTCTGCAAACCGTCTTTAACGGCATCTCCGACCCGCTGATTCTGCTGGACAGGAAATCCCGGGTCAAAATGATCAACGACGCCGCCATCCGCTACTACCGCATCGATGAACCGCTGATCGACGGTCAGCCTTGCCACGCCGTGTTCATGTCCGGCGATGGCCCCTGCCCTGAATGCGAGATCCCGAGCCTTATCGCCGAAAACGCCAGTCACACGTTCGAAAGAAAAGGGTTGTTCGATCCATCGCGCACCGAACAGGTAGTGATCTACCGATCGTGGGATCAGGCCAACAAAATTGGCGCGGCGATCCTGAAAATTACAGACGTGACCGAGGCCAGGGCCCTGGAACGCCAGATCAACCAGCGCGAGCGCCTGGCCTCCCTGGGCCTTCTGATCTCCGGGGTTGCCCATGAGATCAACAACCCCAACACCTTCATCTCCTTCAACCTGCCGATTCTAAGGGATTACCTGAATGAAATGATTCCCATCATCGATGATTATGCCCATGGGAAAACGGATTTCGAAATCGCCAACATGCCCTATGCGGATTTTCGCCAGGATCTGTTCAAGCTCATCGAGAACATCACCCACGGCTCGCGGCGCATCGATACAATCGTTTCCCAGCTCAAGGAATTTTCCCGCCTCCGGGAGAAGCACCAGATGGGAGAGGTCGATGTCAAAGGGGTGGTGGAACGGGTGGTGACCCTGGCCAACGCCCAGATCAAGCGCATGGTGAAACGATTCGAGCTTGAAGTCGCCCCCGACCTGCCGCCGCTGTTCACCGATAGCCAGGCTATCGAGCAGGTGGTCCTCAATCTGCTGATCAACGCCGGCCAGGCGGCCGACAAACCTGATTCATGGGTACGCCTGAAGGCCTATGGCCTCTCTTCCGAGCCTTTCTCCGTTTGTCTCGAAGTGGCGGATAATGGCTGCGGGATGGATGATCAAACCCTGAACCATATCTTCGATCCGCTGTTTACCACCAAAAGCCCCGATATTGGAACCGGGCTGGGCCTCTACATCTGCCATAATCTGGTGGATGCCCTGGGGGGTCTGATTGAAGTCAGCAGCACGGTCGGCGAAGGCAGCGTATTCCAGGTTCTCCTTCCCGACCTGCGTGCGCGTGCCGGCCTGTCCAGGGCCGAGATGGCCGCCGCTTCTCATTAGGCCGCCCTTTCCGTCGTCGCCGGCCCTTCGGCCTGCGTGTCATCCACCGCCCCGACGTCCCGGAGGGCCTGGATTTCCGTGCTGGCCAGGAAGCGCTGCTCTTTGATGGCGCAGTAGAGCACCGGGACCATGAGGATCGAGATGAGCCCCACGGTCATTCCACCAATGGTCGGGATCGCCATGGGCACCATGATGTCGGCGCCGCGCCCCGTCGAGGTCATGACCGGTAACAGGGCCAGCACCGTGGTGGCCGTGGTCATCAGACAGGGGCGGATACGCCGCAGGCTGGCCGCAACGGTCGCCCGGCGGATATCCCGGATGCGTTGCAGGCGGCCGCCGGCGAAGGTATCCTCGAGGTAGGTCGCCATGACGACCCCATCGTCCGAGGCAATGCCGAACAGGGCCAGAAAACCCACCCAGACGGCCACGGAGAGGTTGACCGGATGGATCTGGAACAACTCGCGTAGCGAGACGTTGAAGATCGTGACATCCAGAAACCAGGCCTGACCATACAGCCAGATCATGATGAAGCCCCCGGCCCAGGCCACGGCGATGCCGGAAAACACCAGGGCGCTGGTGGCGGGCGAGCGAAACTGGTTATAGAGGATCAGGTAGATGATGATCAGCGCCAGCGGCAAAATCAGGCGCAGCTTCTTCTGGGCGCGCATCTGATTCTCATAGCTGCCGGTAAAGGCAAAACTGACGCCGGCGGGCAGGTTCAGGTTGCCGCGGGCAATGGCGTCCATCAGGTGTTGCCGGGCCTGGGCCACCACGGTGCCGTCGGCCGCGCCCGGCATTTTATCGAACAGCACATAGCCGGTGGTGAAGGTGTCCTCCCCCTTAATCACCTGGGGGCCGGCCACATAGCGGATGTCGGCCAGTTGGCCGAGGGGGATCTGCGTGCCATTGTAAGCCGGCACCAGAATCGTTCCCAGGGTGTCGATGTGATCGCGCAATTCCCGCAGATAGCGTACCCGCACCGGATAGCGTTCACGGCCTTCCACCGTGCGGGTGATCGGTTTGCCGCCGATGGCGACCTCGATCACGTCCTGGACCGCTTTCAGGGGGATGCCGTACTGGGCGATGGCCTTCCGGTCGATATGAATTTCAATGTACGGTTTTCCCACGTTGCGATCGGCGATCACCGACTTGGCATCGATGACCGGTACCTGGCGCAGCAGGCTTTCGATCTGCCGCCCGGTGTCCTCGATGGCCGCCAGGTCGGGGCCGTGGATCTTGATGCCCAGGTTTGCCCGGATGCCGCTTTGCAGCATGACCATGCGCGCGGAGATG
>NZ_BBCC01000221.1 GCF_001311845.1 Desulfosarcina cetonica JCM 12296
GACGGTATCGCCTTAAGGTATATGAAACACCCGATGGCGGTTATGTGGCCGGCCAACTGCCTGCGTATCTCAACGGCAAACATTTTGGTCCCATGCTGATCGGGTTTATCCTCTATCAACATTACCATTGTCACGTCACCCAGCCGTTATTACTGGAACAACTGGGTGAGTTCGGCATCGATATGTCCGCCGGGCAACTCAACAATCTGTTAATTGAAGAAAAAGAGCGTTTTCACTGGGAAAAAGACCTCATCCTGTCCGTCGGACTTAAGGTGTCCAACTATATCAATGTGGATGATACCGGTGCCCGACATCAAGGCAAAAATGGCTATTGCACCCATATCGGCCACGAATCCTTCTCCTGGTTTGAAAGCACCGATAGCAAAAGCCGGATCAACTTTTTAAAGCTGATGCGTGCCGGACATTCGGACTTCGCCATCAATGTGGACGCCATTTGCTATATGCAATCCAACCGGCTGCCCAAACTGGCGCTTGACGTCTTCCACAAGAATCTGGGAACGCTGTTTGCCAACGAAACCCAATGGCATGCGTTTCTATCCGAAAACGACATTGTCAAGCCTCGGCATGTTCAAATCGCCACCGAAGGCGTGCTGGTCGGCAGCATCATCGAACATGGGATTTCCAAAGATCTGGTGATCGTCAGCGATGATGCCGGCCAGTTTAACGTCCTTTTGCATGCGCTGTGCTGGATTCACGCCAATCGGACGATCGATAAGTTCGTTCCCTGTACCGAATCCGCCAAAAAAGACCTGGAATCCGTCTTCCATAAATACTTCCAAGTGACCCTTGTTGCAGCTCAAACCTATTGGTAGTTGCCTATTTACTGCCATAGCTTTTTGAGATGTTACAAAAGTCGAGGTTAACCCGGCTTTATCGCTCTTTGAAAATTTGTGTTGGTAACGCTCTGCTGTGGGAAGCACGGTAGTTTGCGAGTCCCACAGCAGATTGTTGACTAAGGATTGTCTACTTCGGAACTTTGCTCAGCGGAATATCCAGTGCCTTCGCCACCCCTTCACCGTATGCCGGGTCGGCCTTAAGGCAGTTGCCGATGTGGCGAACTTTGATCATCTCCGGCGCATCATCCATGGCCCGGGCGGTGTTGCCAAACAGGGCATCCTGTTGTTCCTTGCTCATAAGGCGAAATAGCTTGCCAGGTTGTGTATAGTAATCGCTGTCATCCTCGTGGGCGTTCCAGTGAGCGGCGGCTCCGCTCAGTTCCAGAGGCGGCTCGGAGAAATCGGGCTGTTCTTGCCACTCACCATAGCTGTTGGGTTCGTAGCTGAGCCTTGAACCATAGTTGCCGTCCACCCGCATCTGGCCATCGCGGTGATAGCTGTGGAAGGGGCAGCGCGCTCTATTTACCGGGATGAGGTGATGATTGACACCCAGTCGGTAACGTTGCGTATCGCCATAAGAGAAAAGCCTGCCCTGCAGCATCTTGTCCGGCGAGAAGCCGATGCCCGGTACCACGTTGGCCGGATTGAAAGCCGATTGCTCGACCTCGGCAAAATAGTTTTCCGGGTTCTTGTTGAGTTCGAAATAACCCACCTCGATCAGCGGAAAATCCTTTTTGTACCAGACCTTGGTCAAATCGAAAGGATTGTAGGGAAGCTTGGTGGCCTCTTCTTCGGTCATAATTTGCACAAAAAGGGTCCAGCGTGGAAAATCGCCGTTTTCGATACTGTAGTAGAGGTCGCGTTGATTGCTTTCGCGGCATTTGCCGATCACTGCTTCGGCTTCCGCGTCGGTGAGATTTTTAATGCCCTGTTGGGTACGAAAATGGAATTTGCACCAAAATCGCTCGTTTTCGGCGTTGATAAAGCTGAAGGTATGGCTGCCGAATCCGTGCATGTTGCGAAAGCTTGCCGGAATGCCGCGATCGCTCATGACCACGGTCACCTGATGCAAGGCCTCGGGCAGGGATGTCCAGAAATCCCAGTTGTTTTTGGCGCTTCGCAAGTTGGTGCGAGGGTCGCGATGGACGACATGGTTCAGGTCCGGAAATTTAGCGGATCGCGCAAAAAGAAGACGGGCGTGTTGTTGCCCACCATGTCCCAGTTGCCTTCCTCGGTGTAGAATTTAAGGGCAAAACCGCGGATATCGCGTTCGGCGTCGGCGGCACCGCGTTCTCCGGCCACGGTAGAAAAACGCGCAAACATTTCAGTTTTTTTGCCGATCTCGCAAAAATCTTGGCACGGGTGTACTTGGTAATGTCGTGGGTCACGGTGAAGGTGCCATAGGCCCCGGAACCCTTGGCGTGCATCCGCCGTTCGGGGATCACCTCCCTATCGAAATGGGCCATCTTTTCCAGATACCAGACATCCTGCAGCAGTTGGGGGCCGCGAGGCCCAGCAGTCATGACGTTCTGGTTGTCCGTTACCGGAGCCCCGGCATTAGTGGTGAGTTTCTTCTTCTCGTCTTTCATCATCGTCTCCTTTCAGTTCAGATAGCGGTGGCAATAGATGAGTGTAGTGGCAATACATGGAAAATGAGTTAAATTTTTTTCTCTTATTGTTTTTGGGATATGCTCATTTGAAAACTGAGTATCCAACCAACACAATATTCAACAAAAATCAAGGAAATTCAAAAATACTTCACAGGGTATTTAACTACCCGGTGTTCGAAACATCATCAACGAGGGTGTAATCATCAACCGGCAAGGTGCGGGCGGTATATCAGGACACAACACGGAACCAACCCCACCGTGTTATTCCTCTTTCTCCCTGCCGGGCTGCCTTTGGTGGTCCGGCTTTCTTTTTGTTGCCCTCATCGGACGCGGCTACCAATCAACCAGATTTTTCATATCCAGTCATGAATTTTCCCTGGCAACGGATCATTTTTTTTCGGTCTAATAAAACCCGAACAAATCAGCCGTAGGAATACCACCAACTTCCTGTGTTGCATCCTTGTTCCGGCCGGATCATTCTATGGTGGTCCGGCTTCCTTTTTTATTGTGAATGTCGGTTGACGATCCAGGTGGCGGATGGGACTTGCTTGGTAAGTGGCCGGCGTCGAGAGATCATTTGCCGTACCTAAAGACCGGGACGGGAAAATGTTCGTAGTGAGTGTCCCTTTTCTGGTAATCTTTGACGGTGGGCGTGTAGGGCCAAAAAGCCGATTTATAAGCGAGGCGGGGACGGTGATGAAAATATTCGATTATATATAATTTTTCAAAGAACCGTATAAAAACACCCTCCATCTCACCTGAACAAGAATATCTATGCGAATGCCAACTTGGTAAACTACCTCTTCAACAAAGCCGATCCGGACAAGCTGCGGGCCGCTGGTGATCCTTTCCCGGGAGACGGGCCTTATACGTTATACCGTGGCGTTGGCGGTATCGGGCGTGCACGAAAAATAAGTGGTATGTCTTGGACTGATTCAAAAGAAAAGGCCGAATGGTTTGCCTATCAATACTATGCTGGTAAATTCGGACTGTCTAACCCGGCGGTGTTCACCCTGACAGCCGATAAAAAGGATATCTGGTTTTATACGAACGATCGGAATGAATCTGAATTCGTGTTGCGGCTGCCACTACCAAGAACGCCAAGACGGATTTGACCTGTGCCATACTCCTACGGCCACCTTCACGGGTGGCCGTTTCATATCCATCACCACCCAACACCAACGGCCCGGCATCCCCGGGCCGTTTTCATTCGATCAATTTGTTTGTTGACAGTCTTTTTCTTTGTGTATATTCTTAACCCAATGGGTTAAGGCTGTAATGCTGTTTTAATGCGAACGTGAGCATCTTTTGTGGAAATCCAATTCAAAAGCAAAAAGCTGAAAAAACAGTATGAAAGCCATAAGGAAGCTGAAAAGGCGTATGGCTGTGAGGTGGCAAGAAGGTATGTTGGCCGCATTAATATCATACGTGAGGCAAAAAACATCGATGAGCTTCAAACTTTGCCCGGTCTGCGCTGCCATGCGTTGACAGGGACCTTGAAGGGGCTATGGGCCGTCAACTTGACAGGGTTTTATCGACTACTATTTCGGCTCCAAGGTGAAACCTTGACCATTGCCCGTATCGAGAAAGTGAGCAAGCATTATGATGACTGACAACCACGTATATTCCGACCTTGCGATTCCACCCGGTGAGTACCTTGAAGAGGTATTATCTGAATTGGGGATGACCAAACAAGAGTTGGCAAGCCGCATGAACCGCCCGGCGGTTAAGCTGAATGCCATCTATAAGGCAAAAAGCCATTACCGGGGATACAGCGTTGCAGCTTGAGCAGGTGTTGGGCGTCCCGGCGCATATCTGGACTGGCCTTGAGGCCACATACCGGCTTGCTCTTGCTCGAAACCGGGAACTTGCAGAACAGGAACGTATAAAAGACGAAGCACCAATGCTGACAACTTTCTGCTATGGGGAGCTTTCCAAACACGGGCATGTGCCTAACACGCGCAACGTGATCGAAAGAATTCAGGCTCTTCGGTCTTTTTTCGGTGTAACCAGCTTGCACAATATTTTTAAGATCAATCTCTACTGCCCGGCGCTTCGATCAGCAAAAAAAAAGACTCCTTCAAGAGAGGCACTGGCATCATGGCTTCGCATTGGAGAACTCAAAGCCCAACGTACAGTCTGCGCTAATTTTGATAAAAAGAAATTGCAAAACTCCCTTGCCGATATACGGGCAATGACTAATGAACCTCCGGAATCCTTTATGGAAAAATTGGAAGGGATCTTGCGCGACTGCGGGGTTGTCCTGGTTCTGTGCCCGCACCTTCCGAAAACATACGTCAATGGAGCAACCTTCCGAATAGGTGACAAGGCTGTTTTGATGATGACCATTCGGGGAAAGTGGGCGGATATTTTTTGGTTCAGTTTGTTTCATGAGATTGGTCACCTATGCTTACATGGTAAGGCAACATTCATTGATTGGGACTTTAAAACACCAGAACTTGTTAAACAAGAAGCCCAAGCAGATGCCTTTGCGATGAAAACCCTTATACCTGGGGATGATTACAATCGTTTTATAGAAGTAGGAAATTTCCGTGCCGAGCACATTAGCGAGTTTTCCAAGCAAGTAGGCGTGTCTGATGGCATTATCGTGGGGCGTTTGCAGCATGACGGTTTCTTACAACCGTACTGGTGCAACGATTTAAGGGATCGATACGAATGGCGCTAATAGTCTCTGATGTTTGAAAATCAAGTGTTGCCTTCAAGGTTGGAAATAGGGTTGGAAACGAGAAAGGGGCTACAGACCGAAAATCTGTAACCCCTTGTTTTGTTTGGCTCCCCGAATCATCCACTCAGCGAACCAAATCGATATCTGAGCTAATCCCCTGTTATTACATCTACAATAACAGGAAAAAGTTCCTGCAAAAAGGCCAGAAACCAAGCATTTTTCCCGCAGATAAGGCCATAAGGCAGAGAGACCGAACCAGATCCTTGCGCGAGAAACAGGAGCCAATCAACGCTGTCCTGACCGGTTTCCGGTTCGTCGAGCATCTAAATGATAATCCGCAGGCCACGTATGATGATATTGCAGCCGATGCCGGGACCACTAAGGCACGGGTATGCCAGATGATAGCCTTATGCAGGCGGCTGCCCTCCGAGATCACCGATTATTTGATGGATACCGATGATCCAGAAACGCTGAAATTTTTCACAGAACGGAGGCTCAGACCTTTGACCTTGATAGCAACCGATGATGATAAGATCACCAGATTCAAAGAGATGATAGAAGCAATTAACGTAGATTAAAGCATCGTCGACTTTCCATTGATTTTTTATTCAAAATCAGACATATTGTTGCCACTTATTAACAAATGGGGGCTTTTTGTCTGTAGCTGAAATGAAAAGACATTTTATAGAACTGTTTCGCAAGAACGGTGGGCAACTTCGGATGAGTGAGGCGATAGCGGAAGGCATTACGCGCTATATGCTTTATTCGCTCAGAGACAAAGGCGTCATCGAACAGGTGAGCAGGGGCGTTTATCGCCTCGTTGAACTCCCTCCAATGTCAAACCCTGATCTGGTGACGGTGAGCCTTCGTTTCCCTAATGCAGTCATCTGTCTCATCTCGGCGCTGTCCTATCATAATATCACAACTCAGATTCCGCACGCTGTTTCCGTGGCTGTGCCGAGGCAATCAAGAGTACCATCGTTAGACTATCCTCCAGTTCAATCCCATAGATTTTCGAATGAAGCATATAACTCCGGCATCGAAAATCATAAGATTGATGGCGTGTCTGTAAAAATTTACAATCCCGAGAAAACATTGGCTGATTGCTTTAAGTTTAGGAACAAAATTGGAATGGATGTTGTCCTTGAAGCTCTTAAACTTTACAGATCTAGACAACAGTATAATCTCGAAAGGCTGCTCGCATACGCGAAAATCTGCCGAGTTAAAAATATTATGACGCCTTATCTGGAGGCAACGATTTGACCAAGACACCGCCGAAAAATATCGCAGCATCCGTAAGACAACGCCTACTCGATAAATCAAGATCTGATATGCGGCCTTTTCAAGAACTTGCCCAATATTATGCCATGGAACGGTTTCTATACCGGCTTTCTCTATCCAAACATTCCAAACGCTTTATCCTCAAAGGCGCTTTGATGCTTCGGATATGGAAAGCGCCTCGGATTAGACCCACCATGGACATTGATTTGCTTGGAAGGGCAAGCAATAAGGTGTCTGATGTTGTTTCCAATGTGGTCGAGATTCTGTCGATTGATGTCGATCCCGATGGTCTTTCCTTTTTCCATGAGGAAATTACCGCAGAACACATTACAGATGATGCTGAATACCAGGGGATTAGAATTCGCTTTCCAGCAAAACTTGATACCATGACTCTGAACATGCAGTTGGATATCGGATTCGGTGACATTATTCATCCCAACCCCGAAGAGTCGGAATTGCCCTCAATTTTGGATTTTGCCGCACCACGATTACTTTGCTACAGCCGTGAGAGTGCCATTGCTGAAAAATTTGAAGCCATGCTCAAACTCCGAGGGTTGAATAGCCGGATGAAAGATTTCTATGATATTTGGCTGCTTTCCCGCCAGTTTGGATTCGATGGGAAAACATTATCAGAAGCCATCAGGTTGACATTGGAGCAGCGTGGAACAGAACTTCCAGACGAAATTGTTGCCTTTTCAAAGGAGTTTATCGCGGCAAAAAGAAGCCAATGGAATGCTTTTAGGAAAAAGCTCGGACAAGACCATGTTCCTGCTGAGTTCGAACATATTGCCATGACGCTCAAAGAATTTATTGATCCGATAGCATCCGCCTTGGCTTCGAGGAAGCCTCCACCTTCGAGATGGTCTGCACCTGGTCCATGGGTATAGTTATGGATTATAAGGAAATGCTCGGAAAATATACTGTTTTATTGGAAGCGGTAGAGCGATTAAGAAAAGAAAACAGGCGCTTAAGAACCCAGCTTGAGATAGCGACGTCCGAGCCTCCCGGAAATACTCCCGAAGATATAAAAATCGTTGAAAAAACGCCTTGCGAGGAATCTATTACCCATAATTCCAAATCGGTTGTAAATAATACGTCGGATTCCTCCGCTAAAATCCACCTTTTTATGTCGCTTTTTAAAGGCCGCAGTGATGTTTATGCAAAGCGATGGGAAAACAAAAACAAAGGCATATCCGGCTATTCACCTGTTTGCCTGAATCAATGGCAGGCAGGAGTGTGCAAAAAGCCAAAAATTTTCTGCTCAAAATGTGAAAACAAAGACTATGCCTCCTTGGATGAAAATGCCATTGAAAATCATCTGAGAGGGAATATCGTTGCTGGCGTCTATCCAATGCTGCAGGATGAAACATGCCACTTCTTGGCAGTTGATTTTGACGAAGCAGACTGGCAAAACGATATTTCCGTTTTTAGAGATATTTGCATTGAACTCAGCATCCCTGTCGCTGTTGAGCGGTCGCGTTCCGGCAACGGCGCGCATGTATGGTTTTTCTTTGAACCCTCTGTTTCCTCTGGCTTGGCACGTAAATTTGGAACGATCCTGCTTACCACTGCCATGAACAAAAGGCATGAAATACAATTCAAGTCCTATGATCGGCTGTTTCCCAGCCAGGACACAATGCCTAAAGGGGGGTTGGGTAATTTGATTGCATTGCCGTTACAAAAAACGGCAAGAGAAAAGTCCAATAGTGAATTTATCGATGAGAATTTCCAATCCTATGAGGACCAATGGGCATTTCTATCCACAATCCAAAAAATTTCTCACAACCGAATTGAAGAAATTATTTCCGAGCTTGGCGAGGGGAATGAACTGGGTGTATTGAAACAGGATGAAGAAGAGAGTGCTGAAAAACCGTGGGAAACTTCGAAAACCAAAATCGAGTTACAGAGAGATGATTTCCCAAAGCGAATCGAAATCGTCAGGGCAAATATGCTGTTCATCCCAAAGGAGGGTATATCCCAAAAGGCGATGAATCGGCTAAAACGCTCGCGTCCTTTAAAAACCCAATGTTTTACAAACAGCAAGCCATGCGTTTATCGACCTATGGACATCCCCGCGTCATCTCCTGTGCAGATGAAACAGAAGTGTACCTGGGGTTGCCAAGAGGATGCGAACCTGAATTGGTCTCCGTACTGGAAAAACTGGGAATCGAAATCCAGCACATCGATAAAACATATCAAGGTAGAAGGATTGATGTGGAATTCAATGGCCAACTTAGAGATGAGCAATCCTTAGCCTTCAGCCACCTGTTACAAAACGATACCGGAATTCTGTCAGGCACAACAGCATTTGGCAAAACAATTGTGGCGATTAAACTGATTGCGAGATAAAAGTGAATACGCTTATCTTGGTTGATAAAGTCAGTCTGCTGTCTCAGTGGAAAGAAAAGTTATCGGAATTTCTGATTGTGAATGAGCCGCTGCCGGAGCAGCCCGCCACCCCAGCAAAGAAAAGGGGGCGAAAAAAGAAAGTAAGTCTCATCGGCCAATTGGGTTCCGGAAAAAATTCCTTGAGCGGCATTGTTGATATTGCCGTGATGCAATCACTCAGCCGAAAAGGTGAGGTTAAGGAATGCGTGAAAAATTACGGGATGATCATTGCCGATGAGTGTCACCATGCATCGGCATTCACCTATGAACAAATCCTGAAAACAACCAATGCCAAATACATTTACGGACTAACCGCAACGCCTGCGCGAAAAGATGGACATCATCCGATTTTGTTTATGCATTGTGGCCCTATTCGTTATCGAGACAATCCGAAAAAGCAGGCAGAGAAAAGACCGTTTGACCATTACATCGTTCCCCGTTTCACATCGTTGCGGGTCCCGCTGGGTAAAGATGAGCAAGAAGTATCCATCCAGCAATTGTACACTGAGATCGTGGAAAGCGATTTTCGGAATCAGCAGATTATTGATGATGTGCTGAACAACTATCATCAGTGCAGGAACTGCATTGTATTAAGCCTCAGAACCGCACATGTTGAATCACTCGCCAAAAGAA
>NZ_BBCC01000222.1 GCF_001311845.1 Desulfosarcina cetonica JCM 12296
CTGCGGCCATTTGCCAACATCGCCGCCGGAGCCAAACTGCCGCCGGCCATCCGGGGGAAATCGCCGGCGTCGAAGCCGCCTATCCCCTGGCCGCCCACAAGGCCATCCTGCCGTCGGAGCAGTGGTCCACCGTTTGCCGCATGCTCGCCCGCGGCGGGGTCTTCAAACCCTACGACGCACTCTTTGACGGCGACGTCTTCACCAAAGGCCTGACCGAGGTGCATGTGTACAACGAAAAGTTGGCCGGCGTGCGCAACAGTCTCACCGGCCGGCGTTTTTCCGGCAGCCCGGCCTATGTGGCCCCGGCCGACACCCAAGGTGTGGAAATGGACGCCCAGGAGAAGCATTATCCCTTTGCCGTGGTGACCTACAAATCCCGGCTGCACACCCAGTCGCGCTCCCTGTGGTCCGCCATCGCCATGGAGATCCAGGGCGAAAACCGGGTCGAGCTGCATCCGGCCGACTGCCGGCGTTTGGGCCTTGCCTCCGGTGATCGGGTCCGCCTGGTCTCCAAGAGCAATCCCGAGGGCATCCAGGGCAAAATCCAATCCACGGCCCTGATCCGGCCCGGCTGCGTGGCGATCGCCTTTCACTTCGGCCACAGCGGCTTCGGCGCCACGGCCCTGTCGGTCAGGGATGGCAAGCGGGCATTTCTGGGCGGGGCCGATGTGATCGATGCGGATGGCCGCCTGAAGGCCGATCCGGCATTCGGCAAGGGGCTCAATCCGAACGATGTCACCCGGCTGGACGACACACTCGGACGAACCCCCATGGTGGATCTGGTGGGCGGAATTCCGGATTTCAGCAGTACGCGGGTAAGGATCGAGAAAGTCGCTTGATCAATTGATCATTTTTTGGTGATCATTTTCTCGGTGATCATTTTCTCGGGCAGGTTTTCCGGCCGGCGGCGCCTCAAGCGGCACCGCCGGCCGTTTTTTTGGAAAACACTTGATGGACATGTAAAGATCCGCCGTTTCGACGGATTCGTCATTACTTCTTTTTTGAGCTCAATTCCGGGAACTCATGATAGAAGTACTCATGGGGCGAGACCGTCTCGGCCTCCTTCTTCTTGACCTCGGATGCGCGCAGCTCGATGCGTCGGATCTTGCCGCTGATGGTCTTGGGCAGTTCCTCGACAAACTCAATGATGCGCGGAATCTTGAACTTGGCCAGCACATCGATGGTGTGTTTGAACAATTCCAGGGCCAGTTCACGGGACGGCTGGAAGTTGCGCCCCAGGATCACGTAAGCCTTGACCAGTTGATAGCGTTTGGGATCGGGGCTGCCCACCACGGCCGCCTCCACCACCGCCTCGTGCTCCACCAGGGCGCTTTCCACCTCGAAGGGGCCGACGCGGTAGTCGGAGGATTTGATCACGTCGTCGGAACGGCCCACGAACCACCAGTAGCCGTCCTTATCGAAGGAGGCCTTGTCGCCGGTATAGTAGAGGTTGTTGCGGAAGGCGCTCTCGGTGCGCTCGGAATCGTCAATATACTCCTGGAAGAGTCCCATGGCGCGCCAGTTGTTCAGCCGGACCACGATATGGCCGGGTTCGTCGGGGATGCTGATCGCGTTTCCTTCGTCGTCCACCAGAATCACGTCGTACATGGGCGAGGGATAGCCGAAGGAACCGAAGCGCATGCGCCCCTCCATCCAGGGCGGGTTGCCGATCATGGCCGTCGATTCGGTCTGGCCGTAGAAATCACGGATCTCGGTGCCGGTGGCCTTGCGCCACTGGTCGATCACCTCGGGATTGAGCGGTTCGCCGGCACTCAGGGAGTACTTCATGGCCGAGAAATCGAACTGGCTCAGATCCAGGCCCACGAAGGCCCGCCAGGCCGTGGGCGGCGCACAAAAGGAGTTGACCTTGTATTTGGCCACGGTGGCCACGTACTTCTCCACGTTCAACACCCCGAAGTTAAACCCGGTGGCCGTGGCGCCCAGGTTGAACGGCGCGAAAAAGCTGCTCCAGGCCCACTTGGCCCATCCCGGCGCACTGAGGTTGTGGTGCACACCGCCGGGCTCCAGCCCCTGAATCACCGCCGTGGAAAGATGGCCCACCGGGTAGGAGATGGCGCTGTGCCCCACCCGTTTGGGCAAACCGGTGGTTCCGGAGGTGAAAAAGCAGAAAAGCACGTCATCCTTGCCCACCGCGGCGGGTTCGGCCGTCGTGGATTCATCGTCAATCGCGCAGTAGGATGTCCAGCCGTCCTTCTCACCCAGGACGACCTTGGCCTTGGGGGTGCAGCCGGCTTTTTTCAGGGCGTCGTCCACCAGATCGGTGAGGCCCTCGAAGGCGACGATCACGTCGGGTGGATAGGCTTCGAAGCGGAACTGGATTTCTCTTTCGGTCATGCTGGTGGCCGTGGGCACCGAGATCAGCCCCCCCTTGATGCCGGCAAACGAGGCAAACCAGGTTTCCGGAACGATCGGGGTAAGCATGTAGAGGTTGTTGCCCTTCTCCACGCCCTTGTTGCGAATGAAGTTGAGGAATTGGTTACCGCTCGCGGCCAGTTCGCGGTAGGTAAAACGCCGTTCGGCATCCGTCTCCAGATCGGTCCAGATCAGGGCCAGCTGGTCGCCCCGTTCCTTGACGTGCATGCCTTCGAAGATTTCGCTGGCCCAGTTGAACTGCTCCGGCAAGGCCGCCTGATTGAGTTTTTCAAAAAAGGCCTTGGCCGCCGTCTCCCGTTGTTGCATATCCTGGATGGTGTTGAGTTCCATCGCTTCCCTGTAAAAACTGACCAACGACATGCGCGTCCTCCATTCTGATAGTTATTCTTCTATGGTTGCTCTTCTCTTGCCCCCCTGGATGAACCATCAATCGTTGACGGGTTCGTAAACCGGCTGGGATCGACCCGGCCGGCTCCTCTTACCCCAAAACTCGGTTTCACGCAATCGGCCTTCGGCCGGTGATCCATCGATTCTGAACGACCGCTCGGCAAAATCTTAATCGCACAGCGGGTACTGATTGTCAATTATTTTATTTTAAGACGTCACTTGATGGATCCATAACAATCAATGCCGGTAGTTTACAAAATGAAACCCGAGAAAACCCAAACAGGTCCCAACTATTTGTAATTTATGTATTATTTATATGATTTAGGCAATTCAAAATCTCACATCACATTGATCCGGGAAAGCACCGCGAGAAGAAAATAAATCGCCGACTCGGTTGCCACGCCACATCCGAACCGCGCTTGGCGTCCACTCGAAATATAATTGATATATTTTTATTCCAATTAGTTATGGACATTCCTGAGCGTTCGCTCGGATTATTCCGGAATGGGAAGATGAAATCCAAATGCGGTTGCCCTGTCACCCGTAGGCGCGCTTGCCGTCGATGACGCCCCGTACGCCGCCCCGGGGATTGGGGCAATCGCCATCGCGCCGGGGTATCAGGTGAATATGGGCATGCAGGATGGTTTGACCGGACGAGATGCCGCTGTTGGTCCCGATGTTGAAGCCGCTCACCGACGGATCCGTCTGTCGGATGCGCCGGGCAAGGGTGCGGATCAGGGCCCGGCTGTCGTCAAGCTCCTGGTCGGTCATGGAAAACCAGTCGGCCGTGTGCCGGAGGGGAACGATCAAAAGATGACCGTCGGTAACCGGAAAACCATCCTTGACAGCCGCCACCGTACCGGCGCGTTCAATGAGGGTGCCTTCCCGGATCCAGCGGCAAAACAGGCAATCCGGACGCTGCGCCGTGTTCCCTTGGGGGTTGATAGGCATGCGATCCTCCGTCACCTCCGATGGATGGCGGTGATGGATCACAGCCGACCGGAGATGTTTGTTTAGGGCTCCGGCAAAAGGTCATCACGCCGCCGCCTTGTTTTTCGGTGAAATCGTCATATGTTGATAATTCAACCCGTCTTCACCCAAACCCGATTCACCCATAACCTGGACGCGAGCTCACCATGGAAAACAAGATGCCGAACAACAAGGGGATCCAGTTGCTGGCCAAGCGTTGCCGGGACCAATTCCAACGCAGGGAAAATACGGACTATTACTCGCCCGACGACTACCACAGCGCCGAACGCAATTATGTTAAATTCTGTGTTTTTTCCGAAACCGGAGTCAACTGACGGCTGCCGGTCGAACGGCCCCGCGGTTTGCCGGTCAACGTCAAGATCCCTCCATCAATTGAGGGACAAAGCCGGTTTGCCCCGTTAAAAAAAGAGACCGCATGCCTTCAATTGACATTTGAATTTTGGCATTTGACATTAACCGTAACCGTTGTCTCACCCCACCCGCATATCCCCGGTGGCCATGTAGCGCTCATGAAAGGCAAACGCGTCGCTCAGGATATGCGGTTCGTGTCCGCCCGACGTCCGAATGGCCCGCTGGTAGTAATCCCACAAAAGATCGCGGTAATCCGGATGGGCGCACTTTTTGATGACCGCCTCGGCCACCTGTCGCGGGGTCAGCGGTCGGGTGTCCACCAGCCCGTACTCCGTGACCACCACGTCCACCGAGTGTTCGCTGTGGTCGACGTGGGAGACCATCGGCACGATCGCCGAAATCTTGCCCCCCTTGGCCGTGCTGGGCGTGACGATGAACGAGACGGCGCCGTTGCGGATGAAGTCGCCGGAACCGCCGATGCCGTTCATCAGTTGCGAGCCATGAGATGGGTGGAGTTGACCTGGCCGTAGATATCGACCTCAATGGCGGTGTTGATCGCGATCACCCCCAGCCGGCGCACCACCTCGGGTGAATTGGAGATCTCCACCGGCCTCAGAACGATCTTCTCGCGATAACGGTAGAGCTCGTTGAAAAACCGCTCCCGGGCGCGGTGCGAAAGGGTCATGGCCGATCCCGAGGCGGCCTTGACCTTCCCCAGGTCAATCAGATCCAGTACGGCATCCTGCAGCACCTCGGAATAAATGTCGATACACTGGAAAAAGTCGTCTTCAACGAACCCGCTCAACACGGCATTGGCCACATCGCCCACGCCGGACTGCCAGGGCAGGCCTGGCGGCATGCGGTCCTTGCGGATTTCATGGGCCACGAAATCGAGGATATGCTCGGCGATCTTGCGGGGCGCCTCCCCCGGTTTGTTGAACACCGCACAGCTGTCCTCTTCCTGGCTGGAGAGAATGGCCACGACCTTGTCGGGATCCATTTCGATGAACGGCTTGCCGATACGGTCGCCGGCCCGGTAAATGGGAATCGGCATGCGGTAGGGCGGATCCTCGGGAATGTAGATATCGTGGATGCCTTCCAGGGCGGTCGGCTCGCTGGATATCTCGATGATGATTTTTTGGGCTTCACGCACATAGGTGGGGGTATTGCCCACGGACATGGTCGGGATCAGGTGGCCCTTCTCGGTTATCCCCGCCGCCTCGACCACGGCCACATGCGCCTCGCCCAATCCGCCGTCGCGCACCTGCGCCGAGAGCCGGGAGAGGTGGTCGTCCTTGAAGCGGATCCGGGCCTGGTTGATCGCTTTGCGCATGATGCGGTTGCTCATATAGGGGCGCCGCCAGGCGACGAGGCCGGCCTGGGCCAAAACACCGTCAACGGCATCGCCCGTCGAGGCGCCGGCAAAAAGATTGATCTTGAAGCGCTCGCCGGCCTCGGCGCGCCGCACCAGGGCTTTGGGAATCAGCTTGGGGTAACCGGCGGTGAATCCGGAAATAAACACGTTGGTACCGTCTTGGATGTGCCGACACGCCGTATCCGGGTCGGTCACCTTGTCCATCAGCGATTTGAAGCGAATTCGTTCTTCTAGCATGGTTGAACCCCGTTCATGGTTGGTGAAAATAGCGCCCGGCGATCCGCGGTTAATGCCAGGCAAAATAGGGCTGCTCAAAATGGGCCACGCGCCGGTTCTTGCCCAGCATGGCGACTTCCCGGAATTGATAAATGATCGCCGCCGTGGGGGCGGCAATGCAAGTCTCACCGACGGGCATCAGCAGTACCGGATTGTCGCTTTCGGGAATGGTCTCGAGGATCGGCGCATCGGCGCGCATGAACTCGGCCAGGGGAATCAGGTGAATGGAGGCCACCTCATCGGGATTGGCCGTAAGTGAGAAATCGCTCCCGCCCCACACCACCACCGGTTTGATCGTGAAACCGGAACGGGTATCGTAATCGTCCAGGCGGCCGATGATGCGATCCGCATCCAGGGCAAGGCCGACTTCTTCCTCAAGTTCTCGCAAGACCGTATCCTCCGGTCGCTCACCGGCCTCCATCTGACCTCCCGGCAGGGCCCACTGGCCGGCATGTTTCCTGAGGCGGGCGGATCGCCGGGTCAGGATCATGGCCGCGTCACCGCGCACACCATCGTCGGTCAGAATACCGGAGGTGTCGGGCGCGCCCTGAAGCGCCACAAGGGTCACGGCCACGGCCGCCTGCTTCAACTCGCTTCCGGCATGGGATTTTCGGTCGAATGGCTTCCGGTTAAATTGCTCTAGATTGGCGCTGACGTGGCGCAACAGGTTTTCATTGAATGTCAGATCCAGCATGTTCCGCAATCACCTTCCGCATCATGGTTGTCGCATCCTTCCCATGCCCTTCCAAATATAAGCCGCCGGAACCGGATTTCAAACGGGTGGTCCGGTAGGTCCATGCCCTTCGCATGGCGGGCTGCCGGCATGCAGATAGGTCTGTTTCAAGGCCAGAATACGGTCCAGGGAACGCCGGCCCATCTCCCTGAGCCGGGCATCGTCGGTCAACCGTTGACAGAGGCGTTCCCGGGCAGCCTGGATGTCGGGCCCCTTGTGGCAGATCAGGGCGATATCCACCTCGGCCAGAAGAATCTGATCGATGGCCGTGGCAATCTCGAAAGCCGGCTTGATGGCGCCCATGTCCAGGTCGTCGGTCATCACCACCCCTTGAAATCCCAATTGGCGGCGCAACAGGTCACCAACACGGCCGGGCTGAGACTGGCTGGCCAGAGCGGGTCGATGGCGGTAAAGCGAATGTGGGAAAGCATCATGGCAGCCACATCCGCGGCCATCGCCGCTTTGAACGGGACCAGATCAAAGGCGGCGAGGGTCTTTTCATCGATGTCAAGATCGGGCAGGGCCAAGTGGCTGTCCAGCACCGTGCGGCCGATGCCGGGAAAATGTTTGCCCACGGCCATGATGCCGCGTTGTTGAAGGCCTTCGATCACGGTCCGCCCCAGGCGGGCAACCCAGGCGGGATCGCTGCCGAAGGCGCGCCGCACCATGACGCTGTCGATTTCTTTGGGCGCAACGTCCAGCACGGGTGCCATGTCCATGTTGACCCCGATTGAATGGAGCTCGTCGGCGGTCACCCGGGCGAAGGCGGCCGCATCGTCGACGTGCCGCATGGACGGATTACCTGGAAACACGGTGAAATGAGGTGCCTTGAGCCGTGCCACCAATCCGCCCTCCTGATCGATGCCGATAAACAGCGGTGGCAGCCCACGACGGGCGGCGGCCGCCTGGCAATCCCGGCAGAGCTGGGCGATCTGCGTGGGCGTCTCTAGGTTGCGCGAAAAAAGGATCAGTCCGCCGACCTTGAGGGTTTCGATCAAAAACTGCAGGTCGTCATTGAAACCGGTGCCGTCGAACCCCACCATGAGACGCTGGCCGGCGATTGTTTCGATGGTCGGTGTCATCATCGTTGCCCATCTCCCTCGATTGATTCGCATTTTATGTCAAATCCACGGCTGGCAAGGATTGACGCCCGCATCACCCGTCGAGCTAAAGGAATTCTAACATTTTTCTTCTTGACAAGAACAGGCCAGATGAAGAACATAAAAGAAAGAAAAATGCAACAAATAATCAAATGTTTAGGCAGCCACGTGACTATTGATGGGTGTGTTGAGGGCCCAACACGCGCATAGGTGCCGATTGCGGCCAAGGGGGATTTATGCTGGATCAAAAAACCGAAACGGCCGTCCCGACCGACACGTTCGATCATCTGTGGACCATCTGGAGCGAGCCATTTGCCGCCCTTCAGACGGGGATTGCCGGACTATCACGCTACACAGCCGATTTTTTCACCTCCTATCTGCGCTCCACCGAGTACTTCCAACGGGTCGAGGGGGATCGTCTTTTCGCCCAATCCCCGTCGGACAACCTGGAAGCCTACCTCGGTCTTCTGGAAAACAACCTCGAACTGATCACGCGGAGCCTCAACGGCAGCGCCCGGATGATGGAATCCTATATTCGCAACGAGGCCGACCGCGGCATTGAAGCGCTCCAGGAAGCGCTCTTCAACAACGATATCAAAAAGCTGGCGCAGTTCAGCCAGCGCCAGGCGCGCTTGATGGAACGGGTCACCGTTGACTACCCCGAGGCCATCGCCGCCATCGAACCGGAATACGGCTTTCACTTCGAGCGCGGCACCCATCCGCTGATCGACGAAACCGGCCGCTTCCAGCTCTATCGGGTGGCACCGTCCCTTCCCGATGTCCAAACGCGCATGGACGCCAAGCCGATTCTGATCATCCCGCCTTACGTCCTGGGCGCCAATATTCTCGGATTCCTGCCGGGCGAACAGCGCAGCTACGCCCATGCCTTCGCCAACCAGGGAATCCCCACCTATATCCGTATCTTGAAGGACATCGCCAACACGCCCGATTTGCAGACCATGACCGCCGAGGAGGATGCCAGGGACACCCGCCAGTTCTGCGAGGCCATTCAGCGCGCCCATGGCAAGCCGGTCACCCTGAACGGCTACTGCCAGGGTGGTTTCAACAGCCTGTGCAACCTGCTCAGCGGAATTCTCGATGGCCTGGTGGATGCTTTCATTACCTGCGTTTCCCCCATGGACGGAACCCGCAGCCGGGGGCTGGCCCGATTTCTCGCACGCCTGCCCGAGCGGTTCAACGATCTGCCTACGGCACCCGGATCCTGCCCAACGGCAACCGTGTTGCCGATGGCCGCCTGATGGGCTGGGTATACAAACTCAAGAGTATCGAGCATGAAATCCCGGCGGCGGCGTTTTTCAACGACCTGATGATGTTTGCCCGCATGCGGGATATCGACACCCCCATCAACAAGACGGCCGCCGCACTCAACTACTGGCTGCAAAATGAACGCAACGATCTGCCCCTGGAAATCACGCGTGTCAGTTTCGCCTCCTACAATATCCCCATCACCGATGACGGAACCCTACCGATTCGCCTTTTCGGCGAGAAATTGAATTTGAAACGACTGAGCGCGAAAAAGATTCCCTGGCTGATCTGCTACGGCACCAACGACGATCTGGTGGAGAAGGAAACCGCCCTGGCGCCCCTGGATTATATCGACGCGGAAGTCACGCCGTTTCCCAAGGGGCACGTGGCCATTGCCACGTCCTGGTCTTCGCCGAACTCCGCCTGTGCCCTGCATACGCGGTTTGGCGACGGCAACTGGCGCGGGCCGATCCGATTCCATCTGGATTTGGATGCCGAACCGGCAAGCACCCCGGCCAAGGCCGGCGGTTCCACCGGTCGCATACCCGCGCCCGCCATGCCGG
>NZ_BBCC01000223.1 GCF_001311845.1 Desulfosarcina cetonica JCM 12296
GAGGGCGGATTCGTCCACGCGCGCGCTGCCCGACACCACCCGGCCGTCCGCCGGTACGATCTCGTCGACCTCGACGGCAAAGCGGTCGCCCACGGCCAGTTGCCCGATGGAAGCATACCGCCCCGACGGCCATTGGTCGTTGACGATGCGCACCTTGCTGGGCTGCAGAGCGAAGAAGGTATCCAGGTCCCGGCGAACCCGGCCGCGGGCCTGCTGTTCGAGCAGCTTGCCCAGCAGCACGAGGGTGATCAGCATGCTGGCCGTGTCGAAGTAAAGGTGGATGCTGCCACTCAGCCAGTTGACGAGGCTGTACACATAGGCGCAACCGGCGGCCATGCCCACCAGGGTCTCCATGCCCGGCGCAGGTGGACCAGGCCGAACCAGGCCTTGCGCAGCATGGGGCCGCCGCCGTAGAGGAACGCCGCCGTGGCCATGAGAACGATGGGCAGGGAGATTTTAGAGACCGCATCGCCGGAAAGGTCGGTGAAAAAGCCGGCATACAGCGCCCAGGAAAGCATCATCACGTTGGCCGAGAGCAGGGCGGTGATCACCAGGCGAATCAGTTCGCGCCGCAGGTCCGCCTGGGCGTTGGCGCCGGCATCGGCGTCGTGAACGGCGTAACCCAGGCGGGCCACCGTGCGCTGGATATGCGCCGGATCGGTGCGGTCGGGGCGGTATCGGCAGCGCAGGCGGTCGGTGGAAAAGTGACAGGTGCTTCGGTGACCCCCTCCAGCCGACCGAGGGCGGTTTCGATTACCCAGGCGCAGGCCGGGCACCACATGCCCCCGACCGTCAGATCCAGCGAGAGGGTGTCGGTCATCTCGCCAGCCGTTTCGACGGCTTCACGTGCAAGGCCCATGGCCGCATCATCCTGTCCGGAATCCTTCATGCGGATCAGGTCGGCTTCACTGGCCGGAATCACCCCGGCGGCCACGCATTGGCGAAAGAGATCGGTCTGCCGGAAGTCGGCCGGATCGTCTACCTCGGTTGATTCCAGCAGCATCGTATAGACCATCCGGCAGCCCTGGCAGCAGAAGTAAAGCGTATGGCCATCGATGGTGTGGGTGATGGTTCCGTGGCGAAGCGGCAGGCCGCAAAGATCACAGCAAGGCGGGATGGAAGAATTCACGTGGCGATTAAAAAATGGGTGCTTGTGTGCGTAAATAAGGGGCGGGAAAAATGACAAATGCCAAAATCCAAATGACAATTGGTGGAATGCTGTCGATTTGATGTTAAAATCGGTCCGATCCTTCAATTGACATTTGCGCTTTGGCATTTGACATTGCCCACGCGTTCAGCGTGGGCCGAGGCTTTTGACATACGCAATCACCCGCCACCGATCCTCCGGGGCGATGGTGGTGGCCAGCGCCGGCTGGCGGCCGCCGGGAATGCCGAAGCTGATCTCCTTGAAAAGGGTGCCCTCGGCCATGGTCTGAACCTTGGCGTCGCGCAAATCCCGGGGCTTGGGGGCGAAACTCTGGCCGACGGTGCCGTAGCCGTCATCGTTTTTCCCATGGCAGTGGACGCAGTAATAGCCGTATCCCGTCTTGCCGGCCGCGATGACCGCCGGGTCGGTGAGCGAGAAGGGCGGCTTGAGATCCTCGGCTGCGGCGCTATGGTAGAAGGCTTCTCCGCCACGGGTCGGTACGCTGCCCGCCGGCATCACCGGGATGGGGTGCTCGTGGGGTTTGATGGCCGGGGTGCGCCACATGCGGCCGACGGGCATCAGTGTGTCATAGGCGGTGATCAGGCCCCAGGCGACCAAACCCACCGTGCAGGCGATCAGAACAACGGAAAGGATGCGAATCATTTAATTTCCTCCGGCCCCGCGCACATGCTGGGCGTTGGGCATCCGTTGGTAGACGGCGTAGGGTGACGAGGCCGGCACGTCCCTTACCGGGCGATAGTCCCAGGTGGGCTGGCCCATGTCCGAGACCACATAAAAGGCCAAAAAGCCCTTGAACAGGATGATGCCCAGCATGACGCCGAGCCAGATCCAGGTCCTGAAAAGCGACGGCTGATGGTGATGTTCGTTCATATCAGATCTTCACTCCCAGTACACCATGCATGACGATGTAGAAAAAACCCCAGATGAAGGCGCCGGCGATGATCAGCATCATGATCAAGGGGTAGGGCGCGTCACGTTCCTCGATCCCGTCGGCATAGCGGCCGGTAATGCGCTTTTTGCCGGCCTCGCTGTCCTTGCCGTGCAGATGGGCGAAGGCCAGTCCCACCCCGAAGACCACCATGAAGAGCAGGGTCGGAAAGAGCCAGGCCATGGTATGTTGGAAACTGAGCAGTTCAAAAAAACGCATGGGAGAACCTCATTGCTTGCTGAAGTAAAGGGCGAAGGCCAGCACCGCCGCCGTCGCGCCGATGCCGATCGTCGCCAGGATAAAGAGCCCGTAGGTCTCGATGCGGCCCATCCGGGTTGCCTTGACCGGCGGCGCGTCGGCTTCATCCTTGAGGGGCAGATAGCGCGCCCGCTGCTGGTCGCCGAACTGCCCGGTCCGGAAGGCCCAGTAGAAAACCGCCAGGCTGAGAACGATGCCGATGGCGATGTAGGCGATGAAGTAGGGATAGTACATAATGGATAATGTCAAGGTTCAAATGACAAATGTCAAATGAAGGTTGAACTCCTTTTTATGGGTTTCGGCACGAATTGGCGATTGATGAAAAGATCAGCGTCAGTTCGTGGGCTTCCTGCCAAAGTCGGCGAATGGCCTCTTTCTTTTCCGGATTCGCCTTGGCGATCATTCGAAGCCAGTGCTTGGTCTCCTTGGCCTCTTTTCGGCAAAGCTCGATTTTGTATTTAAAGTCTTTTTTGGACCCGGCACTGTCGGCCTCCATGTAATTTGCGCCGACACTGGTGCCGGATCTGACGATTTGTCTGACCAATACATCATTAATCCGGTTTTCGGGAAGCGACTGGGCAAGTTCGATGACCTGCTCGCCGAAAATTGCCGTTCTTTCTTCTAAGTCGTATACAGCCGTTTCCACTATACATGTTCATTTTTGACAGATTCGTAAAATAGATAGAATACCTTCAATTGACATTTGTCATTTGAACTTTGGCATTCCGCTTACGGCCTCACGGCTCGTAAGCCGCATCGATTCCCCGCGGCGCCATATTCGCATCACTGTCGTTGATAAAATAGACCGCCACGTAGTTGCCCACATCCCAGATTTTTTCCGATTCCAGTTCGCGTTTGAAGTAGGGCATGGCCGTGCCGGTGATGCCGTTCATGATCTGGTAGTAGAGAATTCCGCCGCTGATCTCGCGATTCTTCAGAAGCGTGAAATTGAGCGGTGGCGGGTAGATGTACGGCTGGGCCGGTCCCATGCCGTCGCCCACCGGACCGTGGCAGCCCAGGCAGAAATCCTGATAGATCTTGTGGCCGCGGGCCAGTCCCGCATCGCTGGTGGGATAGGGGTTGGGCACGTCGCGCCATCCCTGGGGAATATTTTCGCTGAGCCACTGGATATTGGCATCCGGTCCGGCCTCATAGGCCTTGATGGCCTCGGCTTTCCAGTGGGTCTGGCGTTGCATGCGCTGGTCGGCGTTCTTCATGCCCAGGCTTTGCACGTAGCGGATCAGTTGGGTCATGTTGGTGTCGCCCAGGAACTGGAAGGGCGGCATGATCGAGAGCGGCCGGGTATACCGGGGATTGACGAAGTGGGCCACGTGCCAGTCGTCGGGATGCTCGCCGCCGTCCTGGGAAAGATCCGGACCCGTGCGCTGGGAACCCAGCAAGATCGGATAGTCGGCCACGTAGTCGCCGGCCTGGGCGATGCGCTCGGCCCCCAGTCCCCAGTCGATGCTGCGAATGGACTGGCTGTGGCAGTAGACGCAGCCGTTGGCGATGTAGATCTTCCTTCCGGCGGCTTCCTCGAGGGAGCGCTGGCGGAAGATATCCGATGGCGTGGTCTGGCTGGTATGCTGATACGGCAGCAAAATGACCACGAAAACGATGGTTGCCAGGATCAGCAGTGAACCGACGACCACGGCAAGGGGAGTCATTTTCATGATGACGCTCCGGCTTTTCCGAACAGTGAGCGAACGATATTATAAAATCCCAGCACGGCACTGGAGAAGATCATCAACCCCAGGCCGGCGCGGACCACATAGTAGACGTGGATTTCCGGCAACACCCGGTAGACCGTCTCGCCGTTGAGCCAGGCGTTGCCCTGGATCAGGCCGGCGATGGTCAGCACCACGGTGAAGCCGACCATGCCGATCAGCACCATCCAGTATTGGAAGTCGGCCAGGAAGCGGCTGAACAGCGGTTTGCCCGAGATCTTGGGAATGGTGTAGTACAGCCCGCCCAGGGCGATCATGCCGGCGAAACCGAGGACGCCGATGTGGGCGTGGGCCACGACCCAGTTGTTGAAGTGGGTCACCCGCTGAACGTCGGGCAGGGCCATGAGCGAGCCCTGGATGCTGACAAAGAAGTACATGATCGTGCCGGTGAAGACGAACTTGGCGCCGATGTCGGCATGGATCTCCCCCAGCCGACCCTTGGCCGTGTACCAGATGTTGATCAAGAAGGCCATCACCGGAATCACCATGGCCACGCTGTCCACGATGGCCACCACCTTGAGCCAGGTGGGCACGGGCACCTGTAGCAGATGGTGGGTGCCGATGTGGGTGTAGACCACGATCAGGGCCCAGAATCCCAACAGGGAGAGGGTATGGCTGTAGAGCGGCGCCCGGCAGGCGCGTGGAATCACATAATAGGCCACGGCCGCTGAAAACGGGGTCAGCAGCAGGCCGAAGACGTTGTGACCGTAGAACCAGAGCAGGATCGCATCGGGAATGCCCACCAGGCGCCGCTGTCCGGCTTCCAGATGACATTGCCCAGGGCAAAGGTGCAGAAGGTAAGAATCACCCCGGCCAGCATATACCACACCGAGACATAGAGGATCGGCTCCTGGCGGTTTTTTACGGTCAGGATGAAGTTGATGAAGACCAGGCCGAAGGCGGCCACCACCATGATATCCAGCGGCCAGATCAACTCGGCGTATTCACGTCCCTGGGTCATGCCGGAGGCCAGGCTGGCCACGGCACCGATCAGGGCGATGTTCCAGGCGATGACGGTGAATACGCCCAGGCGCTCGCTGAAAAGGCGCGTGCGCAACAGGCGGGGGATGAAGTAAAAGGCCGCCGAGAGCAGACCCGGGGTGACAAAACCGAACAGCACCAGGTTGACATGCGTGGGCCGCACGCGTCCGAAAACGATGCCGCCCATGTTGGCGGTCAGGTCCGGAGCGACCAGTTCGGTGGCCCCCAAGAGTCCGTAAAAGGTGGCCACCATCATCCAGAAGGCGGATGTCAGGGCAAACCCCTTGGCGGTGGTGTTGGGGGAATCAAGGGCGTGGATATCAATGGCCAAGAGTTACTCCTTTATGTAAACGACGATATCTGTCTACTTGAGCAAGTGAGTGTTAAGTTTAAAGTGTTAAGTGTTAAGTCGTGGATCGTATCGATTTTAAGAAAAACGATGGGACGCCTTCTCTTTACACTTAAAACTTAACACTTAACACTCCATTTAATTATGACACGCCAGCCAGCATCCGACATTCACGCCGAGATCCCGATGGCACTGGATGCAAAAGCCCATTTTGAACCGCGTGCCCTTCAGCCGATCCATGCCGCGGACGTCCCCGTGGCATGCTTCGCAGGCGATGTCGCGCTTGATGTGGCGCTCGTGATTGAAGACCACGTGTTCGGCCAGGGTGAAGACCTTGACCCACGGGGTGGGCGTATCGCTGTTGAAATAGTCGTGCTCCTTCTGGATTTCCGGGTGATTGGTGATGATGTAGTTGTGGCAGAAGAGGCACTTTTCCACCGGCGGCATGCCCGGATGGATGGATTTGTCCACATACGAATGGCAGAAGCGGCAGTCGATGGCCTTGTGGCCGGCATGCAGCCGGTGGCTGAAGGGAATCGGCTGGGCCGCGCCGATGCGCGTGGCCGGCGAGGCATAGAAAAAGAAGAGGAATCCCAGCACCAGAAAGACGCAGCTCATCACCCAGACCATGGGACCGCGGTTCGCCCAGATCTGTACCAGCGTTTCGCCGAAGGCGGTGAAAAAACGCATGGGCCGTCCCCGGGTACCGATGAGAATGACGATCACCGCGAGGGTGAGCAGCGAAAAGGTGGTAATCAGAATTTCCATAGTAAGGGCTCAGGGGAATAGGGGTTTAGGCGTTTAGGCTGAAGGGGCGCGGTCCACTCAAGCCTTTGTCTTCCTTCTATTAATGGGCTTCTACCGTCAGCCGGTTTTCCGCCCCGGCCGCCAGCAGTTCCGGAAATGTCTTCAGATACCGGGTCACGGCAATGGCCAGCAGGCCGAAGAAGCCAACGCCCACGGCAACTTCCACCCAGCCCAGCGGCAGATGATGGACATGGGGGTGAAAGGCCGGACCGAGCAACAGGTAGTGCTCCAGCCAGATGCCGAGCATGACGGCCAGGCAGATCACCGTCATGGCCTGGGGGTTGGTCTTGATCCGGCGGTTGATCAGGATGATGAACGGCGCCACGAAACAGCCGATGAAAACCGTCCAGGCCAAAGCGTTCCAGGGCGTGGCATGGTGCGTTCGATGATGTAGCTGGTCTCTTCGGGAATGTTGCCGTACCAGATGACCACGAATTGGGCGTAGAAGAAATCGGCCCACACCAGACAGAAGGCGAAGAAGAGCTTGCCGATGTCGTGAAACTGGTTCTCCGCCACGCGGTAGTCGTTTTTTCTCGCTGAGGTGCAACCGGGCGCTGAGCACGATCAGCGCGCCGAAGCCGATGTAGACCGCCTTGATGAAGCTGTAGGCGCCGAACAGGGTCGAGTACCAGTGCGGGTCGGCGGCCATCACCAGGTCGTAGCCGATCAGCGAGAGTACCAGGGCGAAGGCCAACAGGTAGAGGATGGCAAAGGTGGTGGTGCGCGCGGCGAACTTTCGTTCGTCGAAAGCCTTGCCCTCCCAGCGTTTCAGCAGGCGGCGGCCCAACGGTCCCGACGCGCCCCGCTCCTTCAGGGTGAAGTAGAGGCGGTGATAGAGAAAGACGATGCCAATCCCGTAGAGCAGGCACAGGCCGATAAAATCACGGCCGAAGAGGAAGGGCACGTTGAGCCAGACCTCCTTGCCGTGCAAATCCGCGTGCATCCAGGGAAAGACGTACTGACGACCCAGAAAGAGAATCAAAAAGAGCACTAGGGAGACCGGGAAAAAGGCGGCAAAGGCCTCGCCGATATCCGCCAGGGGACCGCTCCAGCGCGCCTTGACCGTGTGCATCAGGGCCGAGAAGAGCACGGCGCCCTGGGCGATGGCCGAGAAAAAGAGAAAATTGAGCAGGTAGGCCTGCCAGGCCCGGGCCGGATCGCCGATGATGGCCACGGCGATGAAAATCAGCGCCCCGGCAATGAACAGGCCGGTGAAGATTTTCATCAGCGAGGGCTGGGGGCGGTTTTCAGACATGGTCTTCTCTCCGTTAGGCTGCGGGGTCATCGACAACGTTGGTCTCGGCGCCGCTTTCCTCGAAAAAGCGCACCAGTTTTTCCTTCTCCCGGCCGCGCAACGGGCCAGCACACCAAAACGGTCGCCGCTGAAGCGGTCGTCATAACCGGCGACGGTGGAAAAGCGTGGCAGGCGCGCCTGGGAGATCAGCCCCAGCACGTTGCCGAAAACGGCGAAGAGAATCGTGAACTCGAAGCGACGATGAAAAACGGAACCAGGGCCACCACCGGCTTGCCGCTGACGATCAACGACCAACGCGTGGCGGTGAAGGCCGCCAGGAGAAAACCGGTGAAGAAACCGATGATGCCGCCGCCCAGGGTAAACCAGCCCACCCGGCTTTTGGGCAGCTCCAGGGCCTGTTCGATGGTGTGGCTGGGGATCGGGCTGTGTACCCGCTCGATGGTCCAGGGGGTTTCGCGCAAACGGTCGATGGCGTTGGCCGCCCCGTTTTCGCTGGCAAAGATGCCCATGATGGAAACCGTATCAGCCGGCATGGGAGGCTCCTTCATGCAGGGTTTCTTTCATCTCGGTCATGGAGACCGACGGCATGTGCTTGACGAAGAGCACGAAGAGGAAAAAGAAGAGGCAGAAACTGCCGATCATGATGCCGAATTCAACCCAGCTCGGTGAGTACAGGCCCCAGGCATGGGGCAGAAAATCGTGGGCCACGGACCCGATGATGATTACGAAGCGCTCATACCACATACCCACATTGACCAAGAGCGAGATGATGAAGAGCAGGCGGATGTTGGTGCGGATCTTTTTGAAGAACAGCAGCAGCGGGATGAAGACATTGCAGCTGACCATGATCCAGTACTCCAGGGCGTAATCGCCAAAGGCCCGCCAGCGGAAGGTCTCCATCTCCACGGGGTTGTGGCTGTACCAGGCGATGAAAAGCTCGGTGGCATAGGCGAAGCCGACGATCAGGCCAGTGAAGATGATGGTTTTGGCCACGCTTTCCAGCACCTGATCGGTGATGATCTTCTCGTAGCGGAAGATCACCCGCAAGGGAATCATCAGGGTGACCACCATGCCAGGCCCGAGTGGATGGCACCGGCCACGAAGTAGGGGGCGAAGATGGTCGTGTGCCAGCCGGGAACCACGCTCAGGGCGAAGTCCCAGGAGACCACGCTGTGCACCGAGATGACCAGGGGCGTGGCCAGGGCGGCGAAAAAAAGGTAGCCGCGGGCGTAATGGCGCCAGATTTCGAATTCGCCGTTCCAGCCCAGGGCCAGCACCGTGAAGATCTTGCGCCGTACGCCGATGGCGCGGTCGCGGATGATCGCCAGATCGGGCAGCATGCCGGTGTACCAGAAGAGGCTGCTCACGGTCAGGTAGGTGGAGATGGCCACCACGTCGAACATCAGCGGCGATTGGAAGTTGGGCCACAGGGTGCGCTGGTTGGGAAAGGGCAGCATGTAGAAAACCATCCAGACCCGGCCCAGGTGGATGAAGGGAAACAGCCCGGCGGTGCACACGGCGAAGACGGTCATGGTCTCGGCGGCCCGGGCGATGGGGTTGCGCCAGCCGGCCCGAAAGAGGTGCAGGATGGCCGAGATCAGGGTTCCCGAATGGGCGATACCGACCCAGAACACGAAATTGATCAGGTAGGTGCCCCAGTGCACGGGGTTGTTCTGGCCGCCCACGCCAATGCCCACCAGGATTTGAACCATCCAGCAGGCGGCGCCCATGAGCACCCCGGCGAAGAGAACGGCCACGGTCACCCAGTAGCTGCGCCGGGGCGGGAGCAAGGTGTCGAGAACGGTATCGTCGATGGATGCGTATGTTAATGATTGTTCCATGGCTGCCTTATATGGTCCCATCGTTTCGCGGTAATCCCCGTAGGGGCGAAAAATCTTTCGCCCTTAACGGTTGTGACGTTGGGCGAA
>NZ_BBCC01000224.1 GCF_001311845.1 Desulfosarcina cetonica JCM 12296
CGCTGCCGCGCCGGGTTCGATGGAACCGACCACGGCACCGATGGACACGGTTTGTCCGGCCGGCACGATAATCTTCAGGATCCCGTCGGCTTCGGCCACCACCTCCAGGGTCACCTTGTCCGTTTCGATGACGAACAGCGGCTCGTCCTTGTGGACGGCATCGCCATCCTGTTTAAACCACTCGGCCAGGACGGCTTCCTGAACCGACTCACCAACACTGGGAATCTTGATTTCGATGGACATGGACGCTCCTTGGATAAAAGCGGGTTGGCGGATGGCCATGGGTTGGAACGTATGGCAACCAATGGTCGACCATCAGCCAATCCAAAGCGTTAGGGTTGCTGGACAAATTGGAAAGGGCGGCGTGTCAAAGGTTCAACCGGCGACCTCCCCGGACTGGCCATGGGGACCGATGGCCCGGTCCACGATCCCATCCTGCTCCATTTTGTAGATCTTGGGAAAACCGGTGGCCGGACTGGCCGACGCATTGCGCCCCACGTAGGCAAGCGTTTTTTTCAGCATCACGCCCAATCGGGGACGCATGTACTGCCAGGCACCCATGTTCTCCGGCTCCTCCTGGGCCCAGATCCAAACGGTCGCCTTCTTGTAGCGGCCAATCACCGTCTTGAGGGCCTTCTCCGGAAAGGGATGGAGCTGTTCCACCCGCACGATGGCCGTATCGAGGGCCTTTATCTGCTGTCTGCGGGCGATCAGCTGGTAGTAGAGTTTGCCGCTGCAAAAAACCACCTTCTTGGCCGTGGCCCCGGCCTCGGCATCATCGATGACCGGCTGAAACGTCTCGCTGGTCAGCGCCTTCAACGAAGAGACCGCCAAGGGATGGCGCAGAAGGCTCTTGGGGGTCATGATGACCAGCGGTTTGCGGAAGGGGGCCTTCACCTGGCGACGCAACAGATGAAAGTACTGGGCCGGCGTGGTCAGGTTGGCCACCTGCAGGTTGTCACCGGCGCAGAGTTGCAGAAACCGCTCCAACCGGGCGCTGGAGTGCTCGGGCCCCAGCCCTTCCCAGCCGTGGGGCAAGAGCAGGGTCAGCCCGCACAACTGCTGCCATTTGGCCTGTCCGCTGGCGATGAACAGATCGATGATGCCCTGGGCATTGTTGGCGAAATCGCCGAACTGGGCCTCCCACAGGGTCAGGACCTCGGGCCGGGTCACCGCGTAGCCGTATTCGAAGCCCAGCACCCCGGCCTCGGCCAGCAGGCTGTTGTAGACGGCAAAGGGCGCCTGATCCGGTGCCAGGTGGCTTAGCGGCATATGCGGCTGGCCCGTTTGGTAATCCCAAAGCACGCTGTGGCGCTGGCTGAAGGTTCCCCGACCGACATCCTGGCCGCTCAGCCGAACGGGATGCCCCTCGGCCAGAAGCGTGGCAAAGGCCAGGGCTTCGGCGCCCGCCCAGTCGATCCCCTCGCCCGATAGGACCGCTTCCAGGCGTTTGTTCAGCACCCCTTTCAGCCGGGGGTGCACGGTAAAATCCGCCGGCAGGGCGGCCAAGCGCTCGGCCAGGGCGGTCAGGGGCTTTTTTGCCACCGCCGTGGCAACGGCGTTGAAGCGAAAAGTACCGCTGATACCCTCCCACTCGGGGAAAAACCGCGGTTCCGGAAAAAGGCAGGTGGTGCCGTGGATCGACTCAAAGGCCGCGTCAAGACCGGCGTTGATGTCGGCATCGATTTGCGCGATGGCCTCCGGGGCGATGATCTTCTCACCGACCAACTGCTGTCCGTAGACCTGATGAATCGGGGCACGATCGCGGATGCGCTGGTACATGGTGGGCTGGGTGAAATAAGGCTCGTCGCCTTCGTTGTGGCCATAGCGCCGGTAGCAGACCAGGTCGACGACCACGTCCTTGCCGAACTGGTAGCGGTAGTCCGCGGCCAGACGGGCCACATGCACCACGGCTTCCGGGTCCTCGCCGTGAACGTGGAAAATCGGCACCATCAGCCCCTTGGCCACATCGGTGGAATAACGGGTGGAACGGGCGTCTTCAGGCAGGGTGGTGTAGCCGATCTGGTTGTTGATGATCACGTGCACACTGCCGCCGGTGCGGTAGCCCTTGAGCTGCGACATGTTGAGGGTTTCGGCTACCACCCCCTGGCCGGCAAAGGCTGCGTCGCCGTGCAGCAGCACCGGCATGACCACCGACTCCGGCCTGTCGTCGAGCCGGTCCTGCCGGGCGCGGGCAATGCCCGTGACCACCGGGTCGACCGCTTCCAGATGGCTGGGATTGCTCACCATGTAAAGGGTCATCGGGTCGCCGTCCCCGAGGCGACGCTCGGCAAGATAGCCGTTGTGATACTTGACATCGCCCGAACCGATCAGGTCGTGGGGGTCGTAACAGCTTTCGAACTCCGAGAAGATCTCATCGGCCGGTTTGGCCAGAATATTACGCAGGACATTGAGACGTCCCCGGTGGGCCATGCCGAGAATCACCTCCCGGCAGCCGGCTTCATGGGCACGCCGGCAAAGCGCCTCTAAAAACGGAATGAGCGATTCGCCACCTTCGAGGGAAAAACGGGTCACACCCACATACTTCTTGTTGAGAAAAGCCTCGAAGAGGGCTGCCGCCGACAGCTGCCGCAGGATATCGCCGCGGTCCTCAGCCGAAAACGCGGTCCGGTTGCCCCCGGGCTCCATGCAGGCCTGCAGCCAGGCCCGCTCGTCGGGATCCTGGATGTGCATGTATTCGACCCCGATGCTGTGGCAGTAAGTCTGCTTCAGGCGACCGATAATCTCCTTGAGCGGAGCGCTGCCCGCTTCCATGAGACCCGGTGCGGCGAACGTTCGTTCCAAATCGGACGGTTCCAGGCCGAAGGCGTCCAGATCGAGCAGGGGATGCGAGGTGGGGCAGGCCGAGAGCGGATCCATGCAGGCCAGCAGATGGCCGATATCCCGATAACGATGAATCAATGCACTGACCCTGGCCTGGCGCATGGCCTGTTCGGGATCGCCGGCATCGCCAGAGCCACCTTTTGTGCCGGCCATTTCAAATCCCCTGAAAAAAAACTGCCAATCCTCCGATAGGGAATTCGGATCGGATTTCCATTGGCGATATTGAGCGTCAATGAACTCGGCGCTGAGGGTCTCGGATAGATTCATCCTCGGCAAACCTCCTGTAAGCGATAAAATTATTTGGATTCGTTGGAATGGTTGGAACTTGAAACATCCACTTGTCGGCGGAACCATGCCGCGACAAAGTCGCTGACCTGCTGCTGGTGCTCAGGCCGGGAAAACATGTGATCGCCGCCGTTGACGAGCAGCAGCTCTACCCGGTCCGGGTTGGCCGCCTTGGCCAACCGCGCTTCCGACACGGGAATGATCGTGTCCTGATCCCCATGAACCATCAATATCGGTATCTTCAAGGCGCGGGTCTTCGCGGTCAGGTCGTAGCGTCCGGCATCGTCGAAAAAATCGCGGTTGAGATGGAGCCGGCGCCCACGGCTGGTAAAGTCCACCGTCCCGGTGTCGGCCAGGGCGTGCTGCTGGGCCGGGGTGAGAAAATGCAAGGGCAGCTCTTTCCCGACCCGTCCGGCCAGCCGACAGATGGCCCCGATACCATCGTCGCGGCCGGCCGTCAAAAGGGCGATCGCGGCCCCCAGGGAGTGGCCGATGAGCCCGATCCATACGGCGCCCCGGCCGCGCATCAAGGCGACCGCCGCCGCCATCTCCCGAATCTGCTTGGACCAGGTGGAATCGCTGAAGGCGCCCTGGCTCTGTCCGTTACCGGAGAAATCGAAACGCAACACGCTGAAACCGACACGGCTCAGTTCCGCCGCAACATGCCGCAGGATTCCCGTATGCCGCGAGCAGGTGAAACAGTGCCCGGCCACCACGGCGCCCACCGATTGTCCCTCGGGCAGGTGCAGGGTTCCCACAAGGGTCTCCCCCAGATGGTTCTCGAATTGGATCTGCTCTTCCATGCATTGCTCCGGGTAGGGATGACAACTGAACGTCATCGCAACCTATTATCAAGTTGCATGCCATGAGCGTCAAGGAAAAAGGCCGCCCATCAGCGCCTATTCTTCAGAAGCCAGCCATCGCCGGGATCATCTCCTGTTTGTTTTTTGAGACATGTTGTCTCAAATTCTCCTTATGTTCGCCGAAATACGCCGCCGGCCGAATCGCCCAGCGCATATCATTGCCGACACTCGCCGTCCGGGGGGGTACACGCGCGGCCTTTGAGGTTAAAGAACAACTTGAGTCCTTTTTGCACGGTTGCGGAAAAAATCTTGGGCGAGAAGAGATTACCGGTCACCCGCTTGTTGATCTCAGCCAGCGTGGGATAGGGATGAACGGCCGACGCCAGAGTGGAGAGTTTGACGCCGCCGTTCAGGGTGGCCACCCACGCGGCGATCAGATCTCCGGCCCGGGGGCCCAGGATCTGTACACCCAATGGTTTTTCGCGTTTGTCCAGGATCAGTTTGATGCGCCCCTCGCCCTCCCCTTCGACCAGGCCCGGTCGTTGGCCGCAAAAGGTTCACTCAAAACAATGGGATCGAGGCCCGCCGCCTCGGCCCTGCGCGCATTCATGCCGATACTGGCCAGCTCCGGATCCGTATAGGTACACCAGGGAAGCCAGGTGTAGTCGACCTTACGCGGCAGGTGAAAGACGGCATTGCTCACCACGATACCGCCCTCGTAACCGGCCGCATGGGTGAACAAGTATCCGCCGTTGACATCTCCGGCGGCAAAGATGTGTTTCCGGCTGGTGCGCAGGCGCGGATCCACCGCAATGCCCGTGGGGCCGACGTCGACGCCGGCCGCTTCCAGCCACAAGCCGTTGACATTGGGCGTCCGCCCCAGGGCCACCAGAAGCGTCTCCGCCGTGAGATCGACGGCGGCATCCGGGTTTAGCCGCAGGCGCACGCATTTTTTCGATCCGACTTGACTGACGGCTTCGATCTTCGCGCCCAGATAGAAAGTAACGCCTTCGGCGGCCAGGCGGGCCTGGAGCGCATCGGCCATGTCCCGGTCTTCCTTGCTCAGGATCTGCTCGGACCGGCCCACCACGCTGACCGTGGTTCCCAGGCGGCTAAACGCCTGGGCCATCTCGATCCCGATGGGGCCGGCACCCAGGATGATCATGCTGGCGGGCAGGCGCTCCAGGGAAAAGAGATCCCGGTTGGTCAAAAAATCGACTCGGTCCAGACCGGGAATCGGGGGGACGGCGGCCGACGAGCCGGTGGTCACCACCCAGGTTTTCGCGCTGACGCTGTGTCCGTTCAAATCGACCCGGTGGGAATTCCGAAAAAAACGGTGCCGAATTCGACCTTGGCGCCCAACCGGCAGAAGCGCTCCGCCGAATCATGCCGTTGGATCTGGCCAATGACGTCCTGGATCCGTTTGGCGATGCGGGCAAAGTCCACCGGCGGGAGATCCACCACCGGCAGTCCAAAGCGCTCGGCCTGTTTGAATTGATGATAAAGGTAGGCCGACCGGATCAGGGTCTTGCTGGGCACACACCCGAAGTGCAGGCAGTCCCCGCCGAGTTGGGGCTCTTTTTCGATCAACAGGGTCTTGGCGCCCAGTTGGGCGGCGCCGGATGCAATCGTCAACCCGGCGGCACCGCCACCGATAATCCCGATATCGTAGTCGTAGAGCGCCATGCGTACCTCCTCGTTTCGGGTCGCCAGCCTCTCATTCCGGTCCGGGCCAAACCACCCCCTGCCGTTCCTCGACCAGATAGCAAAAGCGATCCCATTCGAACTCCCGATGACTGAAGGGGCAATGCAGCTTGACCTTGCGTTCGGTCACGGCCACCACTTCCCAATCGCCCTTGCGCGGACCGGAGGCGATGTTGATCTTCTGCCCCACGGTAAATGAATACGGTTTGAAAACGGCCACATCAAAGGTTTGCACGGCATCCTCCAATCACAGATGGGTTACGTTTCTTTTTCGTCGGTATCCTCCAGCAATTGCCGCAGGCGTTCGCTCAGAAAAACGATGGATTCGATGTCCAGATGCTCGATAACGGTTTCGTCGAAAAGCAGCTTGACCGTGGCCGCGAAACCATCCACCGGGTCTTCGTCCCAAAAAAGCAGGGTGACCGGCACACGGGGAAACGGATGGAAGAGAAAGGCGACATCGGCGGTGTTCCCCTGCCCGGTGACCTCCTCTCCACCCAAACGTATAGCCGCCGTCTTCAGTTCAGCCGGTCGATGTTGAAAACGCGCCGCCAGCGGCACCTCCACCTGTTTGGCCATGGTTTTGACCTTGGACACGGTGTTGGGAAATTCCTCGAACCCCTTCCACTTGCCGGTCGGCATGCGCTGCCCGCCCTGGGCCATATGATTGTAAATGAATACCTTCTCCCAGCGGGTGAGCGATTCCCCGTCGGCGCGGGTAATATCGTCGTCACGGATGATCACCGGCCGGTATAGTAGGGCAATTCCAGGGCAGGCACCCCATCGGCATCCACGAGACGTCCGCCGATGCGTTGGGGAAGGTCGCTCAGGGCCATGGAGGCGGAGCGCTCCCGGGCCCACTGAAGGGCATCCTCGGCCAAGTCCCGCTTGGTCCATTTCCCGGCGGCATACTGCGCCCCCAGCTCCTGGTTGCAGCGTTCCACCACCGCCGGGTCAAGATGCGGGCAACCGGCCAGGGAGAGTTGCTCGGAAACCACCATGCCGGCAAAGGCCAGGCACGTCGGATATCCGCAATCACCGCAATTGGTCTTGGGCAGGACATCACGGTAAAGATCGACAACCGAAAGGGCCATGGCCTACCACACCTCTGGATAACCCACTTCAACGAAGGCGGATTCCATTTTCAGTTTGTGATCGCGCTCCATGGCGGCCAGATCCAAAAAGACTTGACGCTTCTGGGCATCGTCGCAAAGATTGGCCATTTCGGTATACTGCTTCATGGCCGCCTCTTCCTTTTTCATGGCCAGGGCGAACGCATCGGCCGGCTTCATGTCCATGGAAAGCGCGGGTTCGTCCATGGTCTCGGCAACCTTATAATCCCGGGTTTCCGAAAAATAGGTCTTGACCGTATCACTGGTGTAGATCTTGGTGAGGATATCCCGATGCTTCTTTTCCTCGTCGGCCAGCGAGGCAAAAAGTTTTTTGAGGTAGGGATCCTTGAGGGTGTTGGATGCATCCTCATAGAATTTTCTTGCCTCGACTTCATTGGCGATGGCCTGTTTGATGATCTCTTTGTAATCATCCAGATTCATGGTTACGCCTCCTGCAAAGGATTGAGAAAAAAGGACCCAAACGGTCCAGCGGTGATAATGGTGACAGTAGCGTTGAAATAAGCAAACCACATGCCACCTAAAAAGGCTATGGTATCCCCGTTTTAATTTGTGTATACTTCGTCTTCCTTTCGGTTCCCCGACAATGCCATAAAACCCCCAATCCAATGGAGGCCACCATGAACTGGCGACAATTTCTAACCCCCGTGAAATCGGTCGATGCCGATGCAGCCAAAGCTTTTCTGGCCGATAAAAAGGTTGAGGACGTGACCATCCTGGACGTCCGCCAACCCAAGGAATACGAAGCCGGCCATATTCCGGGTGCGGTGCTGGCACCCCTGCCGGACCTGACCGACTACCTGCCCAAGCTCGACAAAACAAAACCCGTCCTGGTCTATTGCGCCGTCGGCGGCCGTAGCCGAGTGGCGGCCCAACTGCTCTCCGGCCAGGGATTCACGAACATTTTGAACATGGCCGGCGGATTCAACGCCTGGACCAACGAAACGGCCTTTCTCGGTGAGGAAAAGGGGCTGGCGCTCTTCGACGGGGTCGCCTCCGTCGAACAGGCCCTGACCGTGGCGTACTCCCTGGAAGCGGGGTTGAAGGACTTTTACGACACCATGAGCGCAAAAGTGGAAAATGATCCCACGAAACAACTGTTTCAAAAACTGTCTCAAATTGAAGTGAAACATCAGGATCGCATTCTTCAACAATACACTGCGGTCACCGGCACACCGGTCACCCGTGAGACATTCGAAACCCAGGCGCTGCCCGGCGTTCTCGAAGGCGGATTGACCACCGAGGAGTATGCCAACCTGCTCATGCCCAGCTATGACAGCGTGGTCGAAATCATCGAGCTGGCCATGTCCATCGAGGCCCAGGCCCTGGATCTCTACCTGCGGGCATCGGAGAAAGCCACGAATACGGAAATCCAGGCGGCCTTGGTTCAGATTGCCAATGAGGAAAAGACCCATCTGGCGCTCCTGGGCAAGTTGATGGAAAAAACCATGACGGATTCGTAAAAAAGAGGCCTGACATGCAAAAACGACTGGTGCTCATCGGTGGTGGTCACGCCCACATGGTCACCCTGGCCAACCTGGCAGCCATCACCGCCAAGGGAATCGCCGTCACCGTGATCGGTCCGTCGGACCATCATTACTATTCGGGGATGGGGCCAGGCATGCTCTCGGGCACCTACCGTCCGGAAGAGATCCGCTTTGCCACGCGTCATGTGGTCGAAAAACAGGGGGGCACGTTCATCCGCGACAAGGCGGTCCGGATCGATCCCCAGGGCAAAATCGTCGTGCTCGACGGCGGCACCCGCGTTCCCTATGACGTGCTCTCTTGCAACGCGGGTAGCCAGGTGCCGCGACCGGCCATCGAGGGAAGCCCCGAAGACATTTTCACGGTCAAACCCATCGAACGGCTCATGGCGGCCAAAAGTCGTCTGGCCGACCATTTCGCGCGGCACCGGACACAGGTGGTGATTGTCGGCGGCGGCCCCTCGGCGGCCGAAGTCGCCGGCAACGTCTGGCAGTTGGCCCGCGATACGGGGCGCACGATGCCCCGGATCACCATCTGCGCGGGAAAGACCTTCATGGGCCGTTTCAGCCAAACCATCCGTCACCGCATCCTGGGCAGCCTGCGCCGCCGGGGAATTGTCGTGCGCGAAGGGGATTACGTGCGTCAGGTGTCGCCGGGCAATGTCGTCCTGGAGCATGGCGAGGCCCTGCCGGCGGATTTCGTTTTCCTGGCGCTGGGCGTACGGCCATCACCCCTTTTCGCCGATTCGGGGATTGCCACGGGGCCGGACGGCGGATTGCGGGTCAACGTCTTTTTGCAGAGCACCCAATATCCCGACATTTTCGGCGGCGGCGACTGCATCTACTTCCAGAAACAGCCACTGGACAAGGTGGGCGTCTATGCCGTGCGGGAGAACCCGATTTTGTACCACAATCTCCTGGCCCGGCTGGAGGGCCGTGACCTGATGCCCTTCGATCCGGGTGGCGACTACCTGCTGATCTTCAACCTGGGCGGCCGCACCGGCGTGCTGAAAAAACGCTGGCTGGAATTCGGGGGCCGGCCGGCGTTTATCATCAAGGATAGGATTGACCGTCGGTTCATGCGTAAATTTCAGGCCATCGAATAAATGCGGTTACCCTGAGGGATA
>NZ_BBCC01000225.1 GCF_001311845.1 Desulfosarcina cetonica JCM 12296
CCGCGGTGGAGGCCCAGTGGACGCCACCCGGCGGCGGACCACCGATCGTCATGTGGGCCTACGTGGACGCGAGTCCCTCGGCTGCGAGTTATGCGTGCCCGGCAACGCCGGTGGCCTGGTCCAACGGTCCGGTTTTGAATGCGGCCGACGGGGATACCTTTACCATCAATCTCAAAAACTGCCTGGCTGAACCGGTGTCCGTGTTCATCCCCGGACAGATCAAGGCCATTGCTCCGGTCAGCTTCATCGATGCCCAGGGGCGGTCCCGGGTGCGTTCCTTTGACGCCGAGATCGCGCCCGGCGGTGTGGACAGCTACACCTGGGTGGGCATCAAGGCCGGAACCTACCTGTATCACAGCGGTACCCATCCCCAGGTGCAGGTGCAGATGGGGCTTTCCGGAGCCCTGGTGGTCAGCGGCGGATCCTACCCGGCGACGGCCATGGAGCAGCTCCTCGTCTACAGCGAAATCGATCCGGCCCTGCATGCCGCCGTGGCCGGTGGAACCTACGGTACCCCCGCTTATCCGAGCACCTTCGACTACACCCCCCAGTACTTTCTGATCAATGGAGAAACCTACAACGCCGGCAGCCTGCCGATCAGCATCCCGGTCAGCCAGGATATCCTCCTGCGTTTCGTCAACGCCGGTCTCAAACCCCATACGCCGACCCTGGGCGGAGGGCTGTACATGACCCTTTCCTACGAGGATGGCAATCTTTATCCATTCCCCGTCGAGCAGTACGGATTCGAGCTGCCGCCGGCCAAGACCATCGACGCCGTGCTCAACGTCGGCAGCGCCGGCATTTACCCGCTTTATGACCGCTCCCTGGCGCTGACCAACGGGACGGCCACCGGCGGCGGGATGCTGGTCCATCTCCAGGCCAGCGCGGATCCCAGTGCACCGGTGGCGGCAAACGATGCTTACGCCGTGGCCGAGGATACGACCTTGACTGTCATCGCGCCGGGCGTGCTCGGCAACGACACGGATGGTACGGGGCCGAATCCGCTGATGGCCAGCCTGGTGACGGATGCCTCCGCAGGATCGCTCTCACTGGCGGCCGACGGCTCTTTTTCCTATAGCCCCAACGCGAATTTCAACGGCATCGACCAGTTCACCTACGTGGCCAACGACGGCGGACCGGACAGTAACGTGGCGACCGTGACCATCACCGTCAACGGGCAGAACGACGCACCCGTGGCGGTGGCCGACAATTACGACGCCATGGCCGGTTCGATCCTGACCGTGGCCGCGCCGGGTGTGCTGGGCAACGACAGCGACATTGACGGCAATCCGTTGACCGCGGCCATTTATGGCGTTTCGCCCGCAGGGCTCACCTTTAACGCCGACGGGTCGTTCAGCTTCGACGCAACGGCCCTTGCTGCCGGCGACAGCGTCAGTTTCGATTACGTCGCCAATGACGGCATGCTCGACAGCCTGCCGGCCACGGTCACGATCGCGGTGGTGGCCTCTGCGGCCAACGTTGCGCCGGTGGCCGTCAACGACAACGCCACAACACCGCGCAACACCGCCGTTATCATCGACGTGGTCGCCAATGACACCGATGCCGATGGAACCATCGACCCGACCAGCGTGGTACTGCCCTACGCCATCACCTCCCGCGGCGGCAGTGTGTCCGGCAACGGTGACGGTACCGTCACCTTTACCCCGAAAAACGGATTCCGGGGGACCGATACCTTTACCTACACCGTCAACGACAATGACGGCGCGACATCCAACCTGGCCACGGTGAGTGTCAACGTGACCAAGTAACCCGAACCACCCGCCCGGCATTTTGCGTCCTTCCCGCGGGGAGGGCGCAGGCCCGGCAGATATCATCAATCGGCGGTGAGCCTGCCAGCAGAGAGGAGATCCCCATGCCGTACCTAACCCATAAAACCTTACGGATCAGACAATTGACCCTGGCGGCCATTTTCGTGGTGGCATCCCTTGCCCTAGCGACCCTGGCCGGTGCCGTGGCACCAGCGCCGAAAAAAAACACGCATGCCCGGATACCGGCGTCCCTGTCCGAGAAGTGGGGCATCGACATCACCGGCATCCACATGTCCGCGCACAACTACATGGTCGACTTTCGCTACCGCGTCCTTGATGCGGACAAAGCCATGGCCCTGTTTGACCGCCAGACCAAACCCTACCTCATCGATCAGACCAGCGGCAAGGTGCTGGCCGTGCCCAATACGGCCAAGCTCGGCCCGCTGAGAAATTCAAACCAACCCCAGGAAGGCAAAATCTACTGGATGTTCTTCGGCAATCGGGGCGGATTGATCGACACGGGCAGCAAAGTGACAGTCGTCATCGGGGATTTCAGGGCCGAGAACCTGGTGGTGGAGTGATCGTTCCATCATGGCGGCGACCACGGTATGAGAGACAAGGAGGAAATCGCGATGAAAAAAATAATTTGGATCTTCGTTGTCGTGCTGGCGGTGGCAGGGGCGGGACCCGTGACATCCCAGGCCCAGGTCGTCGACCCGGAACTGCAGCAATTGCTGGACACCCTGGCACCCGAAGAAACCGTGAAGGTGTTGGTCCAATTCAGTGAGCGCATCGATCTTAAGACGTTCCAGCGCAAAGCCGGGGACAGGTGAAAGGCCAGCTTCGGCGCGCTTTGATTACCGCCCTCAAGGACCAGTCGGCCAAAAGCCGCAAGGGTGTCATGGCTTTCCTGAAGGGCAAGGCGATCCAGGTTGCCCCGCTGTGGATTACCAACGGCCTTGCCGTGACCGCCAGCAAGGCGGTGATCGAGGCGTTGGCCGCCCAGCCGGGCATCGACAGCATCCGGCTGGATGGGCAAATCCTCACATCGGATGCGGCGGCCTATTCGAGTGCCTACACGGGAGCGCCCGAGTGGAATCTTGATGCCATCGGCGCACCGCAGCTCTGGAACCTGGGGCATACCGGAAGCGGCAGGGTGGTCGCGCTGATGGATACCGGAGTGGATGCCAACCACGATGATCTGGCACCGCGCTGGCGGGGTGGTTCCAACAGCTGGTTCGATCCCAATGGCGAACATGCCACGCCCTACGATGGCGACGGCCACGGCACCCGGACCCTGGGCGTGATGGTGGGCGGTGATGCCACCGGAACGGCCATCGGTGTGGCGCCGGGAGCCCGGTGGATCGCGGTCAAAATGTTCAATGACGCCGGCGCGGCGGCCTACAGCGTGATCCATCTGGGGTTCCAGTGGCTGCTGGATCCGGACGGCGACGCCACGACCGACGATGCGCCGGATGTGGTCAACAATTCCTGGGGGTACGGGCAGCAGGCCAACACCTGTTTTACCGAATTTCAGCCGGACATTCAGGTTTTGAAGGCTGCCGATATTGCGGTGGTGTTCGCCGCGGGCAATGGCGGCCCTTATCCGTCGACCAGCGAGAGCCCGGCCAACTACCCGGAGAGTTTCGCCGTGGGGGCGATCGACGACACGGGCACCGTCCATGCCAGCAGCAGCCGCGGACCATCGGTTTGTGACGGTACCGTCTATCCGGAGGTGGTCGCCCCGGGGGTTGGCGTGAAAACCACCGACCTGACCTTTGGTGGCGTTTTCCCCAGCGAGTCCATCTACGTCAGCGGGACGTCGATTGCCGCGCCCCAGGTGGCGGCGGCCATGATTCTTTTGCGTGATGCGTTTCCCCAGGCCCATGTCGACGCGCTGGAGGCGGCGCTTAAGACGACCGCCATGGATCTGGGCGCTGCCGGGCCGGACAACGATTCGGGTTACGGATTGATCGACCTGATGCAAAGCTACCAGGTCCTGGAGCAAACTCTTCCCGTGTGCACCGATGCCGACGGTGACGGCTATTTCAGCCAGGCTGAATGCGGACCGGTGCCGGATTGCAACGATAATGACCCGTCGATCCACCCCGGTGCGCCCGAGGTCAAACACGACGCCATCGATCAGGACTGCAACGGTTTCGACCTGACCATCGATATCCTCGGTGCCGTTTACACGGCCTCAAGCGGCCAGCTCAACGTGGCGGCCACCAGCGATCTGGGCAAGGATGCGGCCCTGGAACTGGCCGGCCATGGCCCGATGAGCTGGAGCCGCAAGAAGGCGGTCTGGTCGATCTCGGTGGGCAATCTCGCCGTCGATCCGGGAAGCGTCACCGTCCGCGGTGTGGAGGGTGACACCACCCTGGCCACGACCGTCGACACGGGCAGCAGCGGTGGCGGTAATGGCGGCGGGGGCAAGGGCAAGAACAAATGATCATCAGCCGATGAGCATTCAAGACAAGGAGAACGACCCATGAAAAATATCACTGCAACCCTTTGGCAGCATGACCGGTGGATGATTTTGATAAACTTCTTCGTTTTGACCATGGCATTGGGCTTGGTCGTAGCCATGGCGCCGGTGGACGGGCATGCCGCCGGACCGAAAAGCCAGGCATCGAAGATGGCTTCAGGCGCCCAAGCGGCCCATGCCGACATGCAGGCCGGGGCCTTCGATACCAGTGCCGTACCGCAAAAACAGAAACCGGAGTGGGCGGGTATCCAGAACAAGCTGTCCAAGGAGTACACCGCCTGCACCGATGATTGCGGCGACAATCTCGAGTGCCAGGAAAAATGCTGGAACGTCTATGAATACCGGTTGGACCGGGAACACAAACGCATCATGCACAACGCCCGCAAGTAAATGGGCGGATGGCAGCGAGGCGCGCGACCCGGTGAAGGCGTGTCCATGGTACGGGGAGCCCCGTCCGCTCCCGCTGGCATGCGGATGATGCGGCGCCGGTCGCTCGGGTAAGAGGAGGCCCCCTGATGGCTCGACCGGGGCCCACCCGTCAAAACAGAAAGGCGGTTCCCAATGAGTAAACCGATCAGAAAAAAGTCCCTGGGGCGTATTTTGCTGCTGGCGACGGTGATGTTGGCGGCTGCCGGTGTCGGGTACAATCTGAACCATGACGTTACTTCCGCGTCCACGGCCATGCAAGGGCACGTGCATCCGGCAGCGGGCGCAGGTTCAGGCAAGGCGGCGCCGGCCGTCACACCGGCCGCTGAAACGCCGACGGACAAGACCGTTTACATCTGTCCCATGAACTGCGTTCCGCCCATGGAAAAACCCGGGCGATGCCCGGTCTGCGGGATGGACCTGGTGCCGACGGCCGCCACGGCGCATGCTCACGAGGACCACTCCTCCCGGCTGAACCTGGCACCGGACGCGGTCCGGGCCGCCGGCATTCAGGTCGCCACCGTGAAGCGCATGCCGGTCACCCGCGAGATCCGGCTGTTTGGCCGGATCGCCTATGACCCGGTCAGCGAGTACAAGGTGACGGCCTTCGCACCGGGGGTGATCGACAAGATCTACGTCAAACGGGCCGGGCAGACGGTCAGGGCCGGTGACGCACTCTTCGATCTGCACTCCTCCGAGCTTTACTACCTGGAGCAGGAATTGTTCGCCGCCCTGGAGAGATTACCGTATCGGATCGATGCAAGGCCGACTCGCGGCCAGCGATTCAAACGCTGGGTGCGGCCCTGGATGTCACCGGCGCAGCCGGCCAAACCGGGCAAAGCCAGCGCGATCAGCAAGGACGAAGCGCAGGCGGTCATGGCCGAGGTGTCCCAGATCCGGCGCAAGATGCGCCTTTTGGGGTTGGCCGAAACCGATATCGACCGGATCATCGCCCGCGGATCCCCCAGTGGCATCTCGACGGTCACCACGCCCATGGGGGGCGTCGTCCTGGAGCAGTACGCCTTCAAGGGCTCCTACCTGAATACCGGGGAGGCGGTTTTCACCATTGCCGATCCCCAGTACATTTGGGCCCAATTCGATGCCTATGAATCCGATTTTCCCTGGATACGCCTGGGGCAGGCGGCCGAATTCAGCTCGGATGCCTATCCCGGGGAAACCTTTATCGGCAAGATCATCTACCTGGATCCCTATTTCAACGAAAAAACCCGCACCTTCAAAGTTGGGGTCCTGTGTACCGATCATCGCGACAAGCTCAAGCCGGCGATGCTCGTGCGCGGCTCGATCCATGCCGACCTGTCAGCCGGTTACCGGGAGGACTCCAATAAGGGACCGGCGTCGCGGGAAACGCCCCCCCTGGTGATCCCCGAGAGCGCGCCGCTCATCACCGGCACGCGGGCGGTGGTTTACATGGCGCTGCCGGGCATGCCGGGCACCTATGAAGGTCGTGAGATCTCCCTGGGGCCCCGAGCCACGGGGTACTATGTGGTCCGGGACGGGCTGCGCGAAGGGGAGTCCGTGGTGGTCAACGGCAACTTCAAGATCGACAGCGCCGTCCAGATCCTGGCCCAGGCCAGCATGATGCAGCCGGCCGGTGATGGCGCCATGCCCATGGGTCACCACCATGGCACGGGGCAGGTCATGCAGCACCGGACAGCCAGCGGAATGCCCGCGGCCATGCAGCCCATGGACGATAGGACTGCCGGTGGGATGGCCATGGCAACGGATACGGCCGCCAACACCTGGGGCAGCCGTACCCGGCAGATTGAAGCCTTGCGACATGCCATCCGGGATGGCCGCTCACGGGCGGCCGCCATGGGTGGCCCAGGAGAATAGGGCCGACGCTATGCGTGATGACACCCCAAAACGCCCGGCATCGGTCGCGCCCTTCCGCCGCATCATCGACGTCTGCCTGCACAACCGGATGATCGTGGCCCTGATCACCCTCATCCTGGTGGGCTGGGGTGTGGTGGTGGCCCCCTTTGACTGGAAGATCGACTGGCTTTGGCGCGACCCCGTGCCGGTGGATGCTATTCCCGATATCGGCGAAAACCAGCAGATCGTCTTCACCGAATGGCCGGGCCGCTCGCCCCAGGACGTGGAGGACCAGGTGACCTACCCCCTGTCCGTGGCCCTCTTGGGCGTCCCCGGCGTCAAGACCCTGCGCAGCTACTCCATGTTCGGCTTCTCGCTGGTGTATCTCATCTTCGATGACGGGGCCGATTTCTACTGGTCGCGCAGCCGGGTGCTGGAGCGTCTCAACACCCTGCCGGCCGGGGAACTGCCCGAAGGGGTCAAACCCACCCTGGGGCCTGATGCGACCGCCCTGGGACAGGTTTTCTGGTACACCCTGGAAGGCCGGGACACCCAGGGCAACACGGTTGGCGGCTGGGATCTGCACGAGCTGCGGACCATCCAGGACTGGTATGTGCGCTACGCCCTGCGCGGGGTGCCGGGGGTCAGCGAAGTCGCCTCGGTGGGCGGTTTTGTTCAGGAGTATCAGATCGATGTGGATCCGGACCGCATGCGCTACCGCAACGTCCGCCTGGAAGAGGTGGTCGACGCGGTCCGCAAGGCCAACGTGGACGTGGGCGCGCGGACCATCGAAGTCAACAAGGTGGAGTATGTGATCCGCGGCCTTGGATTCGTCAAGACGCTGGAAGATATCCAAAATTCGTTCATCAAGATGGAAAACGGCGTGCCGGTGCTGGTGGGGCATGTGGCCAACGTGACCCTCGGCCCGGCCAGCGTCGCGGCGCCCTGGACAAGAACGGCCAGGAAGCGTGGGCGGCGTGGTGGTCGTGCGCTACGGGGAGAACCCGTTGGCGGTCATCAACCGGGTCAAGGCGAAGATCAAGCAGATTTCCATCGGCCTGCCGCGCCGGACCCTACCCGACGGAACCTTGGCCCAGGTGCGGATTATTCCCTTTTACGACCGCAGTGAACTGATCCAGCAGACCCTGGGAACCCTGCGGTCGGCACTCTCCCGGGAGATGCTGATCACCGCCATCGTGATTCTGGTGATGATGGCGCACCTGGGCAGCGCCATGCTCATTTCCGGCCTGCTGCCCCTGGCCGTGCTGCTCGCCTTCGTGGCCATGCGCGGGTTCGGCGTGGATGCCAACGTGGTCGCCCTGTCGGGCATCGCCATCGCCATCGGGACGATGGTGGATATGGGCATCATCATGACGGAGAACATCCACCGCCATTTCCAGATGGCCGGCCCGTCGCCGAATCCCTTGGCAATTGTCACGCGGGCGGCGCGGGAGGTGGGCGGGTCGATTTTTACCGCCGTGGCCACCACCGTGGTGAGCTTCCTGCCGGTCTTTGCCATGCAGGCCGCCGAGGGCAAGCTTTTCAAACCCCTGGCCTTCACCAAGACCTTTGCCCTGATGGCGGCCCTGATGGTGGCCCTGGCATTGATTCCGCCCCTGGCGGGCCGGGTCTATGGGCACGCGCCGGGGAAAGGCCGCTGGCAACGCTTCGTGCCCGAGGGCTTCGTCGGGCTTGGTGTGCTGCTGGCGGTTGCGGTCGACGGGTGGATCGGTGGTGTGGTCGCCTGATCGGTGTCGCCGGCATCCTGCGTCGCTTTGCACCGCCGGCCTTGCAGCCCTGGCTGCAAAAGGCGCCCAAATGTTGGTGGTTGCCGCGTTGATGGTGATCCTGGCCGGTGACTGGCGGCCGCTGGGGGCCGGGTCCGGCATACTGGCGAACCTGATGTGCGTGGGCCTCGGCATCGGTCTGGTGCTCGGTCCGCTGCTGTTCTTCCAGGCCCGCTACGAACGGATTCTGGGGTGGTGCCTGGATCACAAGAAGACCTTTTTGGCATTTCCGGCCCTGATCGTCCTATGCGGGCTGGTGATCTGGCAAGGGTTCGGCACCCTTTTCGGCTGGCTGCCGGCCGTTGTGCGCAACTCCCGTCCGGCCATGGCGATGCATGCCGCCTTTCCCGGGCTGGGCAGCGAGTTCATGCCGTCCCTGGACGAAGGGGCCTTCCTCTACATGCCGGTGACCATGCCGCATGCCTCCATCGGCGAGGTGCTGGACATCCTGCAGCGCCAGGACCGCGCCATCCAGGCCCTGCCGGAAGTCGACCTGGCGGTCGGCAAGCTGGGCCGCGCCGAAAGCCCCCTGGATCCGGCACCGATCTCCATGATCGAAACGGTGATCAACTATCGCCAGGAATACCTGACCGGCCCGGACGGCACGATTCTGCGGTTTGAATACCAGCCCGATGCCCTGGATTTCTTCCGCGATGCGGCGGGCAACGCCCTGCCGGCGGGAGACGGGCGGCCGTATCACGTACGGGGACGCTTTGTGCGGGACGACACCGGTGGCCTCGTCCCCGATCCCCATGGCCAGCCGTTCCGCTTGTGGCGGCCGGCCCTGGATCCGGCGATCAACCGGGTCGCCGTCCTGGCCCGGCATCCATTCCCCGGATGACCTGTGGGCGGCGATTGTCGCGGCAGCGGCCCTCCCCGGCACCACC
>NZ_BBCC01000226.1 GCF_001311845.1 Desulfosarcina cetonica JCM 12296
GCCGGCGGCTCCCAGCCATTCCGGGCCATGACCTGCTCCACCAGCTTGATCGCCTCATCCTCGCTCAGGCGTCCCAACTCGACGGCGTTTAAATCACCGGCAAAGGGTTTCGGCAGCCATAGCCGGCTGGTGAAGATCAGGCGGCAGCGATGCGAGGCCGCCAACAGTCGCTGGCCGAGTCTCAGCAGATCGGTCACGTCGGCGGCGCCGGCCGGGTTGATGCCCGCGTGGTCCGGCAACACACTTTCCATGTTGTCGAACACGATCAGGGTGGCCTCATTCCGCAGTGCCCGCTCCACCGGTTGGAGGGCTTTATTGCGGTCGTCGCCGTATTCTGCGGCGCTGTACCTGGGCAGTAGCTGGCGGCCGATGGTATCCAGGACCCCCTTGACATCCTGCACGTTCTGCGGTTCCACGCTCACGAAAGCGGCCCGCTGGTAGCGGCCGCTCTGAACCAGCCAGCGGGTCAGCTCCACGGCCAGCACGGTCTTGCCCATGCCGCCGCTGCCCCGGATGATCGCATAGGGTTCCTGCTCCAGCAGACGTTCCAGGCGCAACAGCATCCGGCTGCGGCCCACGAAGGTGTGCTCGGGCGGCGGCGGCAGTTGGCCCAGCTGGAGTTGGCGGCGTTCTTCGGCCATCCGTGAGGCCGCCTTCCCCGGTTTGACGCTGAACAGCTGGGGGTCGTTGGCCTCCTGGTACAGGACCGGCACAAACCAGTCCTGCAGATTCAGGTCACCGGCGCCCATGATCTTGAATCGGTATGTATCTCCGTACAGGGCGTTTTGTCCGGCCAGCATGGCGTCGCCCACCCGCTTGCCCTCGGCAAGGGACTGGTAGAACGGCTCCACAAACCGCCGGGCGGTCTCCACCAGCACCGAATGGGTCATGGCCACCACCGAGCCGATGCCCTCCTCGAGCAGTTTGGCCGCCACTGACGCCTTGGGGTCCGCGTCGGCCTGGGCGGTCTGGCAGGCTTCCAGGTAGATCAGGGGAACCCCATAGCCGCGCAGTTCGGCGGCCAGGTCTTGGGCATGGGCGAGCTGGAGCCGCCGCTTACCCAGCTTCTTATCGTCGCCCGGATCCTCGAAACAAAGGGCCCCCTGGCCCACCTTGCGGTCGTAGACCCCGTGGCCGTCGAAATGGACGATGGCGTAAGGATTGTCTTGATCGCTTGCCTGTTTGAGGGCCTTTTTCAGGGCGGGAAAGGTCGGCGGGTGCAGGATGTCGACCTGGACCAGGTCCTCCCCCAGGGTATCCGAGGCCTGGACCAGGGCCCGGGCGCTGATGCGGTGATCCAGGTAGCCGACAGGGTTGTTGTCTTTGTCGATCTCCGGCCGCGGGCTGACCAGCAGCACCCGGATCGGCAATCGGGTTTGGACGATGGGGATTGGCTTGCGGTTGGGCAGGCGGCGGCGCACCCGCACCCCGTGGGCCCCCTGGGAGAGATAGCCGGAACCGTCGTGCATGATCTCCCACGGCAAGGCCAAAAGATTGCTGGCGGCTTCGCGGAACAGGGCGCTGTCCGCTTCATCGGTGCCTTCCGGCGGATCGGGGTCGACCTGCACGGAAAAGCGGCGGCTGCCGGTCTTATTGCGCCATGCCGCCAGGGGTTCACGGGCGGACTCGCTGTCCAGGGCGGCTTTATAGATGGCCTGGCCCCATTTGGGTAGCGCGTCTTCAGTCTTACCGGCCCGCTCCTTGAAAACACCGGTCGGCCAGCGGAAGTAGCGTTCGATGTACCAGCGGATCTCTTCCTGTTCCACCGGACCGATGGGGGCCGTGAACGTGTAGCGGCGGCTGGTGATGGCGCGGCTGTTATCGGATGGCGTGTAGGTCAGTTCGGCGGTGGCCGTGGCGCGGCGCAGGCCACCTTTTTCCGAGATCACCGGGTCGCAGAGTTTCAGGAGCAGTTCCTCCACCGGTTGGACCTTTACTGTCTCTGCCTTATCCAAGTCGTCCGGCAGATGTTCTCCCAGGGCGGCGAACAGCTTGGTCATGGCGTCATTCAGACCGGTGGGGGTATCTTCCACGAAGATATGCACGGGCTCGGTGGGAAAGAATGGCTTGAGGATTCCCGGCAGCACGCCTGGCAGAATCAATGTGATTACCTTGAAGCCGTCTGTGCGCCGCCTTGCTACATCCTGAGCTATCTTCAATTCACGTTGGACCCATTCGGAGCTGAGCGCATCGATGCTGATGACAACGATAAAATGGCGGGCCGAACGGATGCTGGTTTCTATGGTGTCCACCAGGTCATCACCACCTGCCAGCTCGCGGGAGTCGACCCAGGGAACCTTGCCATGGCGTTCAAGGGTTTGTCGAAGTCTTTTTACCGTGGCATCGTCTTTGGAGGCGTGTGAAACGAAGATATGCTGGACCATCTGATAACCTTTCTCGCTTCTTTTTTAGGCTGGCGGAAAGAAATAATTCCCCCAGATCGCGCCGGATTTGGGTTCGTCTACAAGGCGCCGCCACCGGTGCATATCGGGAATATGTGCCTGTGGCGGCAACGCGGTAGACGGGCACAAAAGCAAGCAGGATGGTGGAATTATTTCTTTCCGCCAGCCTTAAGCCCGAGCTTCAGTACCTCTCCGACCCGCATTCCACCGCGTGCCATCAGTTCGAGCAATAATCGATTGCGATTCTTGGTCGTACGGAATATGATTTTATCAATTGTAAATGATCCCATGAGAATTTTTTCATATAGCAATACCGAATACTATACGGGTCCACGGCCCGTTTAATAGGTTGCTTTTGCTATTACAAATTGCCTGATCAAATTGCTACCATTTCTGTTTTAGGTATGGACAGATAAATAAAGATTGGGAGATGTAATAGATGAATGAACAGGAAAAATACAACAGTCCTAATAGTGATCATGTTATAGAAATTTTCAAAACGCTGAGTACTCACGTACAAGTGCTTGATGAAGCATCTGCCGCTTTCGGAAATGCTGCAATCCGGCCTGCCATCATTCTTAACGGAGGTGCAGTGATTGCATTTCTCTCATTGTTTGGTGCAATCTGGGGTAAAAGTGATCTCCCTCCTGATATAATTCTTGTTGGCAGAGCCATCTTGTTCTGGTTACTTGGCCTTTTGTCGGGATCGATTGCCAGTGGTTTCGGTTATGCATCCCAAAAAGAATACGCCTCTGCCATTCGCGCAAATCGCAGGGTTCTTTTGGAACATATTATAAGTGGATCAGGACTCGAAGATTTTGTTAAGCCTTCCAAAAGATATTTAGGGAAAAAAAGAAAAAGTAAAATCTATTTTATATTAACAGTTAGCCTTGTTATTATAAGCTTATCATGCTTTCTTGCTGGCTCAGTTGTCGCATATTCATCCTTACCAGGTTCTGTTAAATATTGAAATTTGAAAAAGCAATTCCAATTTGTTCCTTCACCACTTAGAAACACATTAAAAACAAGAAGGTGATGATGTTTTTTTTATTGGGTACAAATATTGGATTTGCGGGGTATGCAATCGGCGTTGGTGTTTTTCCAACATATCTGAACTTCGGGCTCTCCCGTGATTCGATCAATCTTTATGAAATCATCGCGTTAAAATTTGCAGATTTCGGACACCAGATACATCGACCAAATCACCAAAGTGGAGAAAGTAAAGATCGGTGGGGGACGAGCGTTATACGTTAGACAAAATGGGGGGAATCCATGGCCGAATGGCTAATAAATGTCACGCGACGAGTACCAGACAGCAAAGCCTGCGTTGTCTTCATTCACGGTTTCCAGGGAGACCCGGCGACCACGTGGGCAAGGTTTCCCGAGCTGCTTTGTGAAGACCCTAACATGGGCGGATGGGATGTTTTGAGTTTTGGCTACAAAAGTCATCTGGCACCTGACCTGACCGGAGCTTGGGCGGGAGATCCTTCGATAAAGACCATCGGGGATTCTCTGGGAGCTTTTGCCCGCACGAACCTGGTATCGCGGTACGGTGCACTCGTTGTCATTGCTCACAGTATGGGAGGACTGGTGGTGCAGCGCTCTTTGTTGGACCACGCAGATTTGGCGGAAAAGGTCGACAAGGTCATCCTCTTTGGGACACCGAGTTTTGGGTTGGGCAAGGCTTGGATTTTTCAGCTTCCGATTCTGCGTTCGCTAAACCGGCAAGTCAGAGACATGGGAAGGACAAGTGCATTCATCAAGTCGTTGCGAAGTGAATGGAACGATCGATTCGGTAAAAGCCCCCCGTTCAGTTTTCTCGCGGTTGCCGGATCCGAAGATGAGTTCGTTCCGCGGAGGGCTTCAATTGACGGTTTCCCCGATGATCAATGTGCAGTTGTGCCTGGCAACCATCTTGAGATCGTCAAACCAAAATTTGCCAGCGACGCCAGTTTGGGTCTTGTGATCAATTTCATTCAAGGTCAAGATGTGCCTGGTGGGCGATGGAGCACTGCCGCGCTGGCTCTCGAACGGAGAGACTTCCATAAGGTTGCGAAGCAACTCGGTCCGAATCGAGCGATTCTGGACAGTCGTGCTTTGGTCGACTTGGCATTGGCTCTGGATGGGTTGGGCAGGCGAGATGAGGCCATGGCGGTCCTGAGTGACGCCAAACGGCAGGGAACGGATGCGATGGGCGTGCTGGCCGGCCGACACAAGCGGAACTGGTTTCAGGACCGGGTCGATCAAGAGGCACGAAAAGCGCTCGCGCTGTATGGCGAAGCGTATGCGATTGCCAAGGATAAAGACGCCGCTCAGGCGTACTACCATGGTATCAACCTGGCGTTCCTATCTCTTGTTTACGAAAATGACCTTGCCAAAGCGCAGGACTTGGCTAAAAAGGTTCTGGAACATTGTGCGAACGCGGAAAAGGAAGCGTTGCCCAGGGAACGAATGTGGCGTTTAGCGACAGAAGGAGAAGCCAATCTGATATTGAGAAAAATAGACATCGCAACGCAGCGTTTCCAAAGTATGCTTGATGGCCCGCCGAAACCAGATCCATGGCAATTCACATCAACCTCCCAGCAAGCTTTACGTATCGCCGACCAATTAGGCGATGAGCAGCTCGCCAGGACCCTTCTAACACTCTTTACCGGAGGTAACCATGACGCAACGCCCTCTATGTTTTGTTATCATGCCTTTTGGGATAAAGCCGGATCCCGCTGGTGGCGCGGATATCGACTTCGATCATATTTACAAGAACGCGCTCGAACCCGCCATTGACGATGCCGGCATGGATCCCATTCGTGCCGATGAAGAGCGGACGGGTGGGATCATCCACAAACCGATGTTCGAACGTCTGTTGCTTTGCGACTACGCCATCGCGGACCTGACGACAGCCAATGCCAACGTCTTTTACGAGCTGGGCGTGCGCCATACAGCACGTCCCAGAACAACACTGACGATCTTTGCCAAACACCAACCCATCCCGTTCGATGTCAATTTTCTAAGGTCTTTGCCTTACGATCTTGGGACGAACAACGTTTTTGGAGATAAAGAGGCCAGCCGGCTGCGTGAAACCGTGGCTGAACGGCTACGCGACCTGCGGGACTCGACCGTGAGCCAGGCACCGATTGACAGCCCTGTTTTTACCCTGCTTTCTGACTGGCAGCCGGGTGATATTTCCCGCCTCAAGACCGATGTCTTCCGCGATCGCGCACAAGCCAACGAGCGATTCAAACGTCGTCTGGCCGACATTCGTGAGAAGAATAAAAATGCGCAAACTAGCGAAGCGGCACACGCTGAACTGAAAGCTTTCCGAGACGAGCTTGGCCCTCTCGACGCCGTTGATGTGGTCACGGTAGTGGACTTGATGCTTTCGTATCGAGCGCTGGGGGATTGGGACGGGATGATTGCGCTTTTCAACGACATGCCAGAAATGCTCAAACGCCAGATTCTCGTACGGGAGCAACTCGGTTTTGCTTATAACCGGCGAGCGGGTAAGAACAACGACCTTTCCGATCGCGCCGAAGCGCTTCGAATCCTCACGGACGTGGCGGAACAGCAGGGGCCTAGTTCGGAAACGTTGGGGCTGATCGGTCGAATTCACAAGGACAAATGGAAGGAGGCAATTGCGGCAGGCGACGAAATTGGCGCCATTGGCCACCTGGACCAAGCAATTCATGCATACCGCCGGGGCTTCATGGCCGATCAACGAGACGCCTACCCGGGCATCAACCTGCTGACGCTTCTGGATATCCAAGGTGAAAAGGATTCGATCACGGAGAAGGATCGCCTGTTACCGGTCGTTCGTTTTGCCGTTGAGCAGCGACTCTCGGGCGCGACACCGGACTACTGGGATCACGCGACAATGATGGAGCTGGCCGTATTAGAAAATGAATCCAAAGAAGCGATGAAGTATTTGGCCAAGGCGGTAGCGGTCATCCGCGAAAAGTGGGAACCTGAGACCACTGCCAACAATCTAAAGATTATCGAACGGTCACGTGAAGCGCGCCAAGTAGACACTTCCTGGCTTAAGCAAATTATCAAAGAACTGGATAAACGCGCCGCATAGTTGTGTGGGAAAGACCGTCGTATCCATCAGGCCAAATAAAGCTCATCAAGGGTCGCAAAGAGCATTTCACGCTCTTTTTCAAAGGCTTTCATTAATGCCGCCGCCTTCTCCGTCTCCCCTTGATGGAAAAGATCGACAACTTGCCGTGCATATACATGAACCTTCTCGTGGTGATGACCTGCGGCCGAAAAAGCCTGGTTCTGCTTGAGTGCCTGGCCTTCAGGGCTGTCATACCATTTGCCGAAAGCACACTCATGGTGGCTATTGACCTCTTGCGGTGTTAAGGTCCCGCTTCCATGCAGCAAGCCTTCAAGCCGTGACCGCCAATTGAGATGCGCCCCCTTGACCTCGCCGATATCAAACGATGCGGCGGGTATTTTAAATTGCGCGATCGTTTGGGTCAGTCGGCTGGAAAGCTTCAAGAGATCCTGCGCGCTGACGTGAACCTGGGAACTGCTGGTGGCCATTTCCTTGGCGGACAGGTCCACACCGGCTATCTCCTTGGTGATATCGCCGGCAACCACCGAGCTTTGTGAAACATTTACATTAACCTCCTGGATGCCCTGAGACGCCTGGGACACGTTGCTGGCAATCTCCTGGGTGGCCGTTGATTGTTCTTCCACCGCCGCCGCAATGCCCGTCACAATCTCATTGACTTCGACGATAACCGCGGAGATCATTCTTATCTTCTCGACGGTGTCGCTGGTGGACGTCTGTATCCCATTGATTTTCTGTTTTATTTCGTTGGTGGCGATGGCTGCCTGCTTGGCGAGTTCCTTTATCTCGTTGGCGACAACGGCAAACCCTTTTCCAGCTTCTCCGGCGCGGGCGGCTTCAATGGTGGCGTTGAGCGCCAACAAATTGGTTTGCTCCGATATTTCGGTAATCGCTTCCGTAACCTTGTTGATGTCCCTTGCCGCCGCGCCCAATTCATCGACCTTGATCGAGGCGTCCTGAGCCTGAGCAACAGCCTCGGTGGTAATGGAACGGGCTTTTTCGGAATTCCGGGCAATTTCTCCTACCGTGGTGCTCATTTCCTCGGTGGCGCTGGCCACAATATCGACATTGCTGGCGGCCTGTTCACTGGCCGCTGCCACGCTGTTCATGTTGGCACTCATCTCCTCGGCCGCCGTGGCCACCATGTTGGCCTTGTCCGAAGTCTGCTCGGATCCTTGCCTCATCTGCCCCGAGATGCTGCTTAACTCGGTGGAGGCGGTATCCATGGTCGCCACACTGTTATTTATATTCCGGGTCATTCTCACGAGATGGGTAACCAGGACGTTCAGCGATTCAGCCAATTGGCCGATTTCATCTTTGCCGGTGATGTCCAAATGTTGCGTAAAATCACCCGTGGACATCCGTTTTATAAATGCCGAGGTTTTCGTGATCGGATGAGAGATCGAGACTGCAATCAGAATGGCCAGTAACAGGCCGATGGCAACGGCAAGGCGTTCATATCGACGATCTGTCGGCGGTTCTCGGGAAAAAGATCATGCGTCATTTGGATTTCCCTTGTCGCCCGACGGTATTCAGTCAAGGCATTAACCAAATTTCATGCCAGCCCTGATGTTTATTTAACTTATTGTTATTGCAGGAATTAAATTGTGACTTGCAGCCAGATGGGGTGAAGGCTGCCATAATGACAAGCTTTGGACCTCCCCGCTGTCGTTATGATTGACCATGGCGCGGGTGTTGGTCGCCGGGAAAATGCTGGGATGGGATTCTGTAGTTCTCTATAGATTCTCCCTCAGGCATCCTCCGGCGTGGCGGACGGGCAGGCTTCCGGAGCTGTTTCCACCGCCTCCGATGGGGTTGACCGGAGAAAACCCACCAGCACCGCTCCCACCAGAAGCATGGCCCCCACCATGATGATGCCGGCGGCGAAATGGCCCCGATCGCCCAGCATGCCGATCAGCATGGGCATGACCCCGCCCCCCAGGATGAAGGCCGCCGGGACGGTCAGGGAGACGGCCACGTTGCGCATGTTGGGCGGGCCGATGGCCGAGAGAACCACGAAAGCGGGCGGGAAGACGCACACCGCCACCAGGGGCTGAAGGAAGATCAGCACGCGCAGCCAGTCGGTGGACACCGCGCCGAGCAGGATCGTGGCCGTGCCGTTGAGCAGGAAGACGATAATCAGGGTCCGTTTGGGGCCCAGGCGGTCGCTGGTCCAGCCGGAGATGAAGGACATGCCGATGGCCAGCACGCGGGAGAGACCGATCAACTCGTTGGCCGCGCTGCGGGTCATGTCGTGGACATTAATCAGGAAGAGGGGCAGCATGGTGAAAATGCCCATGGTGGCGCTGATCCCCAACATGAACAGACTCATGGTGATCCAGAAGGCCGGCAGGCGCAGCAGCGTGTTGAAGGCGCCGAAGCTGGGGACCTTGCCGGGAAAGTCGCCGCCTTTGCCGAAGCGGGCGAAGGCCAGGCCCAGCACCAGGGTCAGGCCGCCGAGGATACAAAGGGCGCTGCGCCAGGAAACCCATCCCAGCATGGCCTCGGCCAAAAGGGGGGCGGCCACGAAACTCACATTGGGGGCGATTTCATGGATGGATAGGGCCTTGCCCCAGTGACGGGGGTGGACGATGGTGGTCAGCGTGGCGATGCCCGAGGGCAGGTACAGGCCCGCGGCCATGCCCACCACGATCAAGGCACAGCGGATGCCCCAGATGCCCTGGCTGAGGG
>NZ_BBCC01000227.1 GCF_001311845.1 Desulfosarcina cetonica JCM 12296
GGATGCGACGACGGCCGCTGGGTCAGCCTGAGCGTGCGCCAGCTCTGCCAGCGCCTGCGCGGCGAGGGCATCGAGACCACCATCCCGGTGGTCCAGAGCCTGATCAAGGGGCTTACCTATGATGGCAAGGGCCTGGCCGCCAGCCAGGGCAGCCTGGAACTGCAGCATGTCAGCCGGGACCGCTACGATGTGCGTCTGCAGCGTTCCTGGGAGGGGATTGTCCGCACGGTGGCCCTGCGCCACAATGTGGCCCGCACGATCCTGAAGGAACTGGTTCGCCTGGCCGGTGCACCCAAGGTGGCCGGGGATGATCCTGGAACGCTGGAAAACGGCGACGTGCATCTCTCTTTTTCGAGCAACGACCTGGCCGCGGCGATTGCCGGTGACCTTACCCTGCGGGCCGCCGTCAAAAAGGTGCTGCCGGCCATCGACCGCGCCTGATGTTTCTTCACGAGCACAAGGCGATTCACCTGCAGGGCGGCATGGCCGTCTTCCGGCAGGCCATGACCATCCGCATGGCGCCGGGTATCAAGGGCCGGCGCTACACCCAGGGCGACTTCAAACCGTTGTCCGTGCACTACCGCGAGCGGCGTTTCCAGGTGCACGTGATGGTGGAGTTCGCCTCCCTGGGACTGGCGAAGATCGCCAGCGCCCTGGGGCTGGTGTTGGATTACTTCAGCCTGGGTCGCGTGCGTTTTTTGCACCGCTACTTCGCCGACCGCCGGGAACTGGTCGAACGGGCCACCACGGCCGAATCCTACCGCCGCATCGTCGAGCGGTTGGGCAACCCGGTGCAGATCAGTGCCGTGGGAGCGCCGGTCGAGCACAATTTGCTTATCCTGGCCGGTCCGGGTGCCGGCAAGACCACGGTGATCGTCCATCGCTGCGCCTATCTGTTGCAGGTGGAGCGCATTCCGGCGCGCCAGATCCTGGTGCTGTGCTTCAACCACAATGCCGCGGTGACCTTGCGTCAACGGCTCTTTGCCCTGGTGGGCAACCATGCGCGCGGCCTGACCGTGGTCACCTACCACGGGGCCGCCATGCGCCTGGCCGGCATCAGCGTGCGCGATGCCCTGGAGCAGGCACGGTCGGGGCCCCAGGCGGCCGAACCCATCGATTTCGACGGCATCATCAAGGATGCCCTGCGGCTGCTCAAGGGTAATATCGAAATCCCCGGTGCCGAGCCCGACATCCTGCGCGACCAGCTTCTGGGCGGTTACAGCCATATCCTGGTGGACGAGTACCAGGACATCGACCAGGACCAGTACGACCTGGTCTCGGCCATCGCCGGCCGCACCCTGGCCGACAAGGAAAAACGCCTGGCGATCATGGCCGTGGGTGACGACGACCAGAACATCTACGGCTTCCGGGGGGCCAACGTGGCTTCATCCGCCAGTTTCAGGCGGACTATCCGGTCAAGCCGATCTTCCTGGTGGAGAACTACCGCTCCAGCCGCCACATCATCAGCGCCGCCAACCAGTTGATCAAGCGCAATCGCGACCGCATGAAGGGCGATCACCCCATTCGCATCAACCGCGAGCGGGCCCAGGCCGAGGCGGGCGGCCGCTGGGCACGCCTGGATCCGGTGGCCCAGGGCCGTGTCCAGGTGATCGATGTAGCGGATAACTTCCACCAGGCGGCCGTGGCTGTGGCCGAGCTGCAGCGCCTGGCCGGCCTGGATCCCGATTTTGCTGGAATGGCTGCGCCATCCTGGCGCGCACGCGGGCCTTGCTCTGGCCGGTGCGCGCGATGCTGGAACAAAGCCGCATTCCGGTCAAACGGCCCTTGGAAAAGACTTTTCCCATTCACCGGGTGCGCGAGGTGGCGACCCTGATCGATTGCCTGAGGGACGAGACCTTGGGAACCCTGCGGGCGTCGAATCTTTTGCCGTGCGACGAAAAGACCGTTGCCGGTGAAGATGAAGCCGGACTGTGGACACGCCTGTTGAACGGCTTTATCGAGAATTACCGGGCCGAAACCGGCGACGCCCTGCTGCCGGCCGAACGGATGCTGGACCATCTGTTCGATTTTCTGGCCGAACAACGGCGGGAGAAGATCATTGGCGACGGGGTTTTTCTCGGTACCGTTCATGCCGCCAAGGGCATGGAGTTCAAGCATGTGTTCGTGCTCGACGGCGACTGGGGGCGCCCCCTGAGCGACGCCCAGGGAGAAGCCGAACGGCGGGTGTTTTACGTGGCCATGACCCGTGCCAAAGAGACCCTGACCCTCATGCGCGCACGCCGTCGCCCCAACCCCTATCTGAAGGAATTGAGCGGTGAACACATGCTGCCGCGCCGCAGTCCGCTGGCTCCTGAAACCCTTGCCAGCGTCGATTGGTTCAATTATGAGATCGTGGGGCTGGAGGATGTCTTCATGGACTATGCCGGTGGCTTCGACCCGCAACATCTTCTCCACCGCCGGATCGGCGCCCTTTCCACCGGTGATGCGGTGACCCTTGCAGTGGGTGCAAGTGGGATCGAGATTCATGACGGCGAGGGATATTGCGTCGGCCGCCTTTCGGCCAAGGGAAACGAGCGCTGGCGGCCGCGCCTCGCCGCCATTGCCGGGGCACGCATCCTGGCGATCCTGAGGCGTGACCGGCTCGATCCCGGCGACCGTTACCGCGATTATATCAGGGCGGAGAACTGGGAACTGCCGATCGTGGAGGTGAGAAGTGGGGTTTTAGGTGGGTAGGCTGTAGGCGTTTAGGGGGAAAGCATTTTAGCGTTCAAGGACCGCTCTACAAGGGAAGACAGGTTTCAGCTGCACCGGATTCCATCCCTGCCCCGACTGTAGGAGCTGTCCTTGACTGCGACAAAATGGGGTGGATAGGCGCTTCGGCTGAAGATGGATAGGCGAGGGGATGAAGCGTAACGCCGATATCGGTGTTCTTTCGACAATTGATGAATTTGTAGAAAGCCGCTATTCGGACGGCGTTGTAAAACGTTCAAGATCAAGCTTGCAAGCCCCGGGGAGTGAGGCGTACTTAGCGTACGCCGAAGCGAAGAGGGGTGAAGCCTAACGCCGATATTGGACATTTGACAACCTCGTCATTATTGGAGGAGATGATGACACTGTTGATCGTAGACAAGGAAAAATGTAAACAGGACGGCCTGTGCGCCAACGACTGCCCGGCAGGGGTGATTTATTTCAAGGCCGGCCAGTATCCGGAACTCAAACGCGGTGCCGAGGCCATGTGCCTGCGCTGCGGTCACTGCGTGGCCGTCTGCCCCCACGGCGCCATGGACCATGCCGAGGTGCCCCTGGCCGACTGCCCGCCCATCGATCCGGCCCTGGCTATAGCAAAGGACCAGGCCGTGCAATTCCTGCGGTCGCGCCGCTCGGTGCGTCGCTTCAAGGCCGGCCCGGTGGACAAGGCGGATTTGCAGCGGCTGATCGAGATCGGTCGTTACGCGCCCACGGCCAGCAACGCCCAGGTGCTGCGTTGGCTGGTGATCAACGACAAGGCGCGTCTGGACGCCATCGCCGGCAAGGTGATCGATTGGATGCGGGGCATTGTCGCCGCCTCCGGCGAAGGCATGCTCCCCTACATGCCGGCGGTGGTCAAGGCCTGGGACAAGGGCTTCAATTCGATCTTTCAGACCGCCTCCTGCCTGGTGGTGGCCATGGCGCCGGCCGGATCCAGTAACGGCATGGTGGATTTGACCCTGGCGCTCTCCTACCTGGAACTGGCCGCTCCCCAGTTCGGCATGGGCACCTGTTGGGCCGGCCTGCTGCAGAATGCCCTGGCGTCCAGCCCGGCGATCAAGGCCGAGGTGGGTATCCCGGCCGACATTCCCTATCACTACCCCATGATGATCGGCTATTCCAAGGTGCGCTACTACCGCCTGCCCGAACGCAAGCCGCCGGTGATCGACTGGATGTGAGAAGAAAAGGAGTGCCCTCACGGCCGGCTGCGGCCTGAGGGCCCGTTTTAATAATGATGGACTCGTAAAAAGTCGCATCCCCGACGGATTCGTAAAAAGCCCGAGATCAAGGCTTGCGAATCCTGAGAATACCGCTATCGCGGGTGCCGTAGGAGCGTACTTAGCGTACGCCGCAGTGACGAAGGATACGCGTAACGCCGATATCGGGATTTTTACGAATCCGTCAATAATACGCGGGGACCTGCCGCCTGCCCTTGAGCGACTTCAGATCGTCATAGGCATTTTGTTTGTCGCGCGGCGGGAGGTCGACCGGTTCCTGGTGGACTTCCGCATAGGGGACGACGTCCAGCAGGTGACGGATACAATTGAGCCGCGCCCGGCGCTTGTCGTCCGAAGGGACGATGACCCAGGGCGCGGTGCGGGTGTCCGTGGCGGCGAACATGGCGTCGCGCGCCCGCGAATAGTCATACCAGCGGCGCTGGATTCCAGGTCCATGGGGCTGAGCTTCCACTGGCGGATGGGATCCTCGATGCGCCGGTGGAACCGCCGTTTTTGTTCGTCGTTGCCGACTTCCAGCCAGTACTTGACGAGAATGATGCCATCTTCGACCAGTGACTGCTCGAAGCCGGCACAGTTGCGCTTGAAGCGTTCGTACTCGTCATCCGTGCAGAACCCCATGACATGCTCCACGAGCAGGCGGTTGTACCAACTGCGGTCGAAGAGCACCACCTCGCCGGCGGCGGGCATGAATTTGACGTAACGCTGGATGTAGAGCTGGGTTTTCTCACGGTCGCTGGGTGCGGGCAGGGCAACGGTGCGGAAAACCCGCGGGCTGACGCGTTCGGCGATGCGTTTGATCACCCCGCCCTTGCCGGCCGCGTCACGACCCTCGAAGAGGACCACCACGCGCAGCCCCTTGTGGCGTACCCAGGCCTGCAGTTTGACCAGTTCGGTCTGCAGGCGGTTCATCTCCGCCTCGTAGAATTTGCGGTCCAGCTTGTCCCCCTTGGTGTTGACTGCCGCGACCGGGTTTTCGTCTTTCTTCGATTTGCCTTTGCTTTCATATTCGCTCTCCTTGACGGCGATATCCGTTATTGATGCACTCGTAAAAAGTCGCATTTCCGCCGGATTCGTACAAAGCCCGAGATCAAGGCTTGCGAATCCTGAGGAATGAGGCGTGCTTAGCGTACTCCGCAATGACGAAGGATGAAGCGTAACGCCGATATCGGGCTTTGTACGAATCCGTCAGTTATTGGGCGTCTTGCGAGTCCATCAGCCTTTTTTCGGTCAGATAAGCCCAGTAACGCCGTGGCAGCAGTCTCCGATGCAGCCGCGGGTTGTTGCGCGCGGGGATGTTGACGGCATCGTAATAGCGTTGCCAGAGCCGCTGGCAGAGGGACTCGTCGGCATCCGGGCGGCTCCCGGCGCCTGGCTCGGCCATATCGAGCGGCAGGGCGCGAGCGGTTCGGCCGTCGAAAACAAGCCCGTACCGCCGAACCGTATCATAAATGATCCAGCGCTGATCGGCAAACCGGGATTCAAAATGATTCCGAATCAGCGGCAGGACATCGTAGCGCGGTGCGATCCGGGCCAGATAGCGCCCCTCGCCGGTCTGCTCGAAACGCACGAAGCCTTCCAGCCGGCGGGCCTCCTCGCGCACCTTGCGGGCCAGCTGGTCGAGGCGGATCTTTACATCCAGGGAGACGCCGTTGGGGCTGACCTTCGCGTGCGGGATGCGTTCACGAACGTAGGTGTAAATCATCGTCTCCACCCCGGCATTGTCCGAGAGAAACGCTTCGGCGAGAATTTGGCGGCCCTTGACGCCCAAGTGGGTCTTCAGCCCCCGCCATACCCGGGCGGCCTTGACACTATCGGTGGCGATGCTGACGCGGCGTTCGAACAGGCCCTGTTGGGTGTGGGTGGCCGGTTGGATGGCATCGGGTGCCGTTTTTTCGGCGTAGGCGTCGAAAATCGCACTGAGCAGGCCGTCGAAGCTTCCGTCGGTGACGAAGACCAGGGGGCTGAGCGCGACCGGGCGCGCATTTGCCGTGTTGGCTCCCGGAACGTGCCAGCGGGTGTCGGGCAGACCGTCGCAACGGATGAAGGGCAGGGCCCGGGAGATCACCACGCCCATCTGCCGCAAATGCTCCAGGCGAATGCGGCCCCGGCGGCGCAGGGTGACGATGCGGTCGGCCGATCGGATGCCGATGCCCGGCACCCGGAGGATCATCTCGCGCTCGGCGGTGTTGACGTCCACGGGAAAGAACTGCGGATGGCGCAGGGCGAAGGCCTGTTTGGGATCCATGGTCAGATCCAGGTTGGGCTGCCGGGCGGTGATCACCTCCTCAATGGAGAAACCGTACAGCCGGATCAGCCAGTCGGCTTGGTAGAGCCGGTTTTCGCGTTTGAGGGGCGGTGCGGCCGCCGTTGGATCGTCAGTGACGATATTCCCCACCGGCACGTAGGCCGAATAGTAGACCCGCTTCAGGGCCTGCCGGCGGTAGAGCCGGTCGGAGAGGTGCAGGATGGTATGGTCCGTTTCCGGGCTGGCCCCCACGATCAGCTGGGTGCTCTGGCCGGCCGGAGCAAAGGCGGGGACATGCCGCAGGCGCTTTTTGTCTTCCTCTGTTTCGGCCAGGGTTTCGTGGATCACGTTCATGGGGGTGAGCACCGAGGCGTGGGTTTTTTCTTTGGTCAACCGGCGAAGGCTCTCGTCGGTGGGCAGTTCGATATTGACGCTCAGCCGGTCGGCCAAAAGGCCCGCCTCCCGGACCAGTCGCCGGCTGGTGTGGGGCACGCATTTCATGTGCACATAGCCGTTGAAGCCTTTCTGCCGCAGATCCTTCACCGTGCGGATGAGCCGTTCCATGGTTTCGTCCGGGCCGCCAATCACCCCAGAGCTGAGAAAAAGTCCCTCGATATAGTTGCGCCGGTAGAAGTCGATGGTCAGGCCGACGATTTCATGCGGCGTGAAGGCGGCGCGCGGAATGTCGTTGCTGCGCCGGTTGACGCAGTAGGCGCAGTCGAAAACACAGAAATTGGTGAAGAGAATTTTGAGCAGGGAAACGCAACGGCCATCCTCGGTGAAGGTATGGCACACCCCGGCCGGTACCGCGTTGCCCAGCCGCCGACCGGTGTTGCCTCGCCGGCTGCCGCTGGACACGCATGAGACGTCATATTTGGCCGCCGCCGCGAGAATGGAAAGCTTTTCTTCGATCAGCATATGATTTTTGTGTCACCGGAAAACAAAATCTCAATTTACTTCGGACCTGTAGGAGCGGTCCTTGACCGCGACAAATTTTTTGTCTAAACCCCTATCTTCCTAATAAGCCCTACATACTTGCCCAAAACCCGCACCCGGCTGCGCTGGGGCCCCTTGAAAACCAGCGGCGCGTAGACGGGATTGGCCGGCTCCAAGGTTAGCACGGCACGGGTATAGCGCACGATCTTGAGGGTGGTTTCCGTCAGTAAATCCTGAACCAGCACGGCGGCGATGGTGCCGCTGTCCACACGCGGCTGGGGGCGGATGATGGCCAGATCGCCGTCCATGATGTGGGCCTCGATCATCGAATCGCCCTTGACGCGCAGGCCGAAGCATTCCTTGCAACCGAACAGACCGGGTGAAAGGGGCAGATCGTCACCATCGACGGCAACGGCTTCGATGGGCGCGCCGGCGGCGATATTTCCCAAAAGGGGAATCCCCGACATGGCCGCATGGTCGCTGAACCGCCAACTGCGTTTCTTACCCGGCTCGGCCAGGAGATAACCTTTCTCCTTTAGGATGTTGAGAATGCGGTGGATGCCCGCCGGCCCGCTCAAACCGAAATGATCGCCAATTTCACGCACCGTGGGCGCGATCCGATGCTCGCGCTGGAAGGCGATGATGAAATCGAGAATGCTTTTTTGTCTGGGAGTGAGATCGGATGTCATCGGTTCGTCTCCTGTCTTCAGGCGTTGCTGGAAAATGGTGGAAAGGTTCCGTCCGAACGGCTACCGAACAGCATGTCGCCCGGACTCTGCACGCCCTTGCCGCCACGATTGAGCACATGGGTGTAGATCATCGTGGTGGAAACATCTTTGTGGCCGAGGAGTTCCTGAACCGTGCGGATGTCATACCCGGCTTCGAGCAGATGCGTGGCAAAGCTGTGGCGCAGGGAATGGCAGGAGCCGGACTTGGCAATGCTGCTTTTTCGAATGGCTTGCCGGATCGCCCGCTGGGGAACCGACTCGGAGATGTGATGCCGGCGCTCTTCGCCTGAGCGCGGATCAATGGAGCGTCGGGTGGCGGGGAAGGCATATTGCCAGGCCCAACTGCGGTTGGCGTTTTTGTACTTACGTTCCAGCGCGTAGGGAAGATAAACCGCACCGAAACCGGCTTTTAGATCGGTTTCATGGACCTTTTTGATTTTTTGCAGGTGACGTTGCAGCTCACCGACGATGATTTCGGGAAGCATTGTTACCCGATCCTTGTGCCCCTTGCCATCACGCACAAGCACTTGGCGATAGCCGAAATCAATGTCCTTTACCCGCAGGCGGACACATTCCATGACCCGCAGGCCGGCACCGTACAATAATTGCCCCATGAGCCAGTAGATGCCTTCCAATTGCAACAGTATCTGCCGGACTTCCTCTTGGGTGAATACCACGGGCAGCTTCTGGGGCCTTTTGGCGCGCACAAGATTGTCAAAGTTGCCCAGCTCTTTGCCAATGACTTCACGATATAGGAACACGATTGCACACAGCGCCTGATTCTGGGTGGAACTGGCCACCTTACGATCGACCGCCAAGTGGGTCAGGAACGCGCTGATGTGGCTTTCATCCAAATTTTCAGGATGTTGTTTTTGGTGAAAATAGATGTAGCGTTTGATCCAGTCGATATAGCTCTGCTCCGTGCGAATGCTGTAATGCAGGCAGCGGATGGCATTGCGCACTTCATCAAGCAGTCGCGGACGGACAGATTGATTTCCAGAATGGTTTGTTGATGTTACAAGGCCATTGCCAACAAAAGGTTCATTCCCCATGGTCTATCCTCCGTGCTTGCCACTAAGGGTGGATCTATAAATATATAATTGACTTAATGCGAAAATGACGCTAATCAAAAATAGCTCATCGTTCCATCTGCACGGCCACTGGCGCTTTGTTTAAAAAGTCTGTCAGTGAACGTTTGTTCATATCGCACCACACTTTTTACGAAATGTCAATTTGTTATTGGCCTCATGACA
>NZ_BBCC01000228.1 GCF_001311845.1 Desulfosarcina cetonica JCM 12296
CATCCGCGACCCTGGCGCATGGCCCTGGCCCATCTGCGATCGGCCTTTGGAGACGTACCGGATCTGGCGGACCTCCCGGTCGTACGTTTTTGCCGATGCCGGTCAGGCACAGGTGATCCTGCAGATGATGGAAAGGGGCGTTAACAGCCCATTTACCTCCAGCCTGGGCCGGCTGTTCGACGCGGTGGCGGCATTGGTCGGTTTGCGTGGCCGGGTGGCCTTCGAGGGCCAGGCGGCCATGGAATTGGAGGCCATTGCCGATGATCACGAGACCGGCCGCTACGCCGTCACTTGGGACGCTCACGCCGACGATCCCCTTGTCATTCCGACCGCGCCCATGATTCAAGCCGTTGTGGATGACCTTCGGGCCAAGCGTTCGCCGGCGGTGATCAGTGCCCGCTTTCACCATACCTTGATCGCCCTGTTCGACGAGCTGTGCCGTCATCTTGGCGCTCGCACCGGCATCCGGCAGGTTGCCTTGAGCGGCGGGGTCTTTCAGAATTGCCGGATGCTGGAAGGCCTCTCCCTGGCCTTGCAAAAAAGTGGATTCGAGGTGCTGACCCACCGTCTGGTGCCGGCCAATGACGGCGGGTTGTCCCTGGGTCAGGCCGTCGTGGCCGCGGCCCAGATAGCAACCCGGATATCGGGTTAAGGAGGTGTTTCGATGACGCTGTCGTTCAGCCAATCCTTTCATGACCCGCGCATCGCCCGGCATCTGGCCGAGCGCATCGCCGGTGCCAGTCACAGGCCCATCCGGCTCATGGAGGTGTGCGGAACGCATACGGTGGCGATCTTCCGTAGCGGCATCCGTTCCCTTCTGCCCCCGACCATCACCCTGCTTTCCGGTCCGGGGTGTCCGGTGTGCGTGACTGCCCAAAAGGAGATCGATGCCTTCATTGCCCTGGCCCGGCAACCGGACACCATCCTGGCCACCTTCGGGGATCTGATGCGCGTACCGGGTACGGGCGGCACCTCCCTGCAGCGCGAAAAGGCCGAGGGGGCGGATGTGCGCATGGTCTATGCGAGCTTTGATGCCTTGACCCTGGCCCGCCAGAATCCGGATAAGCGGGTGGTCTTCCTGGGTGTCGGCTTTGAGACCACGGCACCGACGGTCGCCGCCGCCATCCTGGCCGCCGAAGAGTCCGGGTTGACGAACTTTTCCGTCATGTCGGCCCACAAACTTGTTCCCCCCGCCCTGGAGACGCTGGCCAGCGGGGCGATCAATATCGACGGATTTTTGCTGCCCGGCCATGTTTCGGTGATCATTGGGCGAGATGCCTATGGGCCTTTTTTCGATGCCCATCGGATCCCCTGCGTGGTGGCCGGTTTCGAGCCCACCGACCTCTTGCAGGCGATCGCCATGCTCGTGGAACAGATCGACGCCGGTCGACCGGCTCTCACCAATGCTTACGTTCGGGCGGTTACCGATAGGGGCAATCCCAAGGCCGTGGCGGTCATGGAACGGGTTTTTGCCGTCGCCGACGCCGACTGGCGGGGGATCGGCACCCTTCCGGCCAGCGGCCTGGTGATCCGTGAGACCTATGCGGCTTTCGATGCCCTGCGGGTATTCGGCATCCGGCCGGTACCGGCGGCCCCCCCCAAGGGATGCGCCTGTGGTGAAATCCTCACCGGGGTGAAGATTCCGCCCCAATGCCCCTTGTATAAACGCGTCTGCAACCCCATGGCGCCGGTGGGGCCGTGCATGGTTTCCAGTGAAGGGACCTGCGCTGCCTATTACCGTTACCATGCGGACGACTGAACGCCGTCGTCCGTATTCGAGATGAACGCTTCCCATGCAAAACGACACGCAAGATGATAAGATTATCCTGGATCATGGCAGTGGCGGGAAGATGGCCCATCGCCTGACAACCGATCTTCTCCTGCCAGCTTTCCACAACCCGGCCCTGGCCATGCTCGACGACGGGGCCCGGCTCGATCTGGCCGGTGGTCGGATCGCCTTCTCCACGGACACCTACGTGGTCGATCCGCTGTTTTTTCCCGGCGGCAGTATCGGCGACCTGGCCATCAACGGCACGGTCAACGACGTGGCCATGTGCGGTGCCGTGCCGCTGTACCTGAGTGTGGGGATGGTCATCGAAGAGGGCTTTCCCATGGCCGACCTGAAACGCGTGGTGGTCGACATGCAAGGCGCCGCGAAGACAGCCGGTGTCCAGGTCGTCACCGGTGACACCAAGGTGGTGCCCCGGGGGGCGGCGGACAAGCTTTTCATCAACACGGCCGGCATCGGTGTCATCCACGCCGGGGTGAACGTCTCCGGCGCCAACGCCCGACCGGGCGATGCCGTCATCCTCAGCGGCAGCATGGCGGATCACGGCATGACGATTCTCACGCGTCGTCAGGGGCTGACCTTTGAAACCGACCTGACATCCGACTCGGCACCGCTCAACCACATGGTCGCCGACATGCTGGCCAGTGGATGCGAGATCCATGTCCTGCGCGACCCCACGCGGGGCGGGGTGGGCACCACGCTTAACGAAATTGCCGAGAAATCGCGAGTCGGCATCCGCATCCATGAACGTCGCCTGCCAATCAAACCGGCGGTGGCCGGGGTTTGCGAACTGCTCGGCTTCGATCCGCTTTATGTGGCCAACGAGGGCAAGCTGCTGGCCTTCGTGCCGGCCGATCAGGCCGAGCGGCTGCTGGCGGTGATACGGCAGTCGCCCTATGGCAGGGCGGCCTGTATCATCGGCGAGGTGATCGATGATCATCCCGGCCGTGTTTTCATGAAACCCGTATTGGCGGTGAGCGGATCGTGGATATGCTCACCGGGGAGCAATTGCCTAGAATATGTTGAGGAATCGATGCAATCAAAAGTGGCTCGCCAGCCTTATGGCGGGCCTGTTGGTATCGCTGTTGTGCATGGCCTGTCAGCCTCGGCGGGAAGTTCGCCTGACCGGAAAGACCATGGGCACCACCTATCATATCACTGCGGTGGTCGGCCTGTTGACGTCGACCGATGCGCTTCAGGAGAAGATCGACGCACGTCTGAAAGCCATCAACCGCAGCATGTCCACCTTCGATCCCGACAGTGAACTCAGCCGTTTCAATGCCATCACCACATCAACCGAGCGCTTTTCACCATCGGCGGATTTTCGCCATGTGCTCAAGGTTTCCGCCGAACTCTACCGGCTGACCGACGGGGCCTGGGACGGCACCCTGGATCCGTTGATCAACCTGTGGGGATTCGGACGCAAAGGCATCGTGCACACGGTGCCGGCGGACGAGAAGATCCGGCAGGCCTTGACCCATGTGGGCTTTGATCAGATTCGACTGGACGATGCCGGCCGCATGCATAAGCTCGATCCGGCCGTGACCCTGGATCTGGCCTCGATTGCCAAAGGCTACGGGGTGGACGCCATCGCCCGGCTGCTGGGCGACGCGGACATCGCGGATTTCATCGTCGAGATCGGCGGCGAAGTCTACGCCCGCGGCCATCGGAAAGATGGTAAAGCCTGGCGGATCGGCATCAACCGGCCCGACAAGGAAGCCTCCTTCACTGAGGTCTACAAGGTGGTGCCGCTGACGAATCAAGCCATGGCCACGAGCGGCGACTATCGCATCTTCTTCCAGATCGGAGAGCACGCCTACGCGCATATTCTCGATCCGCGCACCGGCCGGCCGGTGACCAACGGCGTGGTCAGCGCTTCGGTGGTGGCCGCCAACTGCACGGTCGCCGACGGTTTGGCCACCGCCTTGATGGTGATGGGGCCGGAAAAAGGAATCGCCCTGGTCGATCGGCTGCCCGATGTGGCCTGCCTGATCGTCACCCGGGAAGCCGACGGATCGCTCAAGGACCACCCGTCGGCCGGTTTCGTGCTCCATTAAAGGAGCGGTACATAAAGGAGCGGTCCATGACCGCGAAAAATAGAAATCGATCCAAATGCGGTTACCCTGTGACGGCCGCTATTTCCCGTTGACAAGACCGCAATAGTCCTATATTTGGCTTGTGCAGTCATAACAATGCCCATAATATTGATAAGTTATAATTTTAATCAGTAATGCTAAAGACAAACTCGCCGGGAAGCTGTGGCCGGGATGATGCCGGGTGCCCTGGCATGCAAGGAAGGTGAAACGTGGAAATTGCCGTACTGCTCAAACAGGTTCCATCGACCGAGGCCGCCATCGAAATCGCCGATGGCGCCACATCGATCAAGACCGATGGGATCAACTGGGTGATGAACCCCTATGATGAGATGGCCGTTGAAGAAGCCTGAAAACCAAAACCGCCTTGGGCGGCAGCGTTACGGTTTTTCCGTGGGACCGGAAAAAGCGGTCGAGGCTCTGCGCACGGCCCTGGCCATGGGGGCCGATACCGCGGTTCGCATCGATCCCGAGGGCAAGGCGCTGGATGGTCTGGCCACGGCTCGCGTTCTGGCCGGCGAATTGAAAAAGGGAAACTTCGATTTGATCATCGCCGGGCATCGCGCCGTGGACGACGACAACTTCCAGGTTGGTCCGGCCGTGGCCGAATTCATGGATACTCCGCATATCTCCATGGTGATCGCCCAGACGATCGGCGATGGCAAGATCCGCTGCACGCGGACCATCGAGGGCGGGACCCTTGTTCTGGAAACCGCATTGCCGGCCTTGATCACCACCCAGCGCGGTCTCAACGAACCGCGCTATGCCAGCCTGCCGGGCATCATGAAGGCCAAGAAGAAACCCATCGACACCCGCCCGCTTTCGGCCACCGGAACCGATCCGGGAGATCCCATGGTCAAGATCCTTGCCCTGCGCCTGCCGCCCGAACGCAAGCGCGGGCGCGTCATCGACGGCGACGGTCCCGCTGCCAAGGCTGCCGCGCTGGTCAAGATTCTGCGGGAAGAGGCCAAGGTCATCTGACCCAATGACGCCAACCATATTGATTTCATCCGGTGTGAACCATGATGGACCCCGGATCAATGCCATACAGGGAGAAAACTATGTCACAGGGTGTATTGCCTTCACCGAGCTGGTGGACGGCGCATTTAAAACCATATCGTTTGAATCGATTTCGACGGCCAAAGCCATTGCCGACAACATCGGTGGGCCGCTGGTGGCGGCCGTGATGGGTGCCGGCGTGACCGCAACCGCTTCCCAGGCGAAGGAATACGGCGCCGACCGGATCCTGGTGGCCGACCATGAAGAACTGAAGGCGGGCCAGTTGGATGCCTGCATCGCGGCTGCGGCGCAGCTAGTCGAAAAAGCCGATCCGGCGGTGGTGGTGATCGGTTCCACGGCCATGGGCAAGGATATCGCCGCGCGGCTCTCCGCCCGCCTTGGCGCGCCGCTGGCCATGGATTGCGTGGCCGTTCGCGTGGAAAATGGTCAGGTGGTGGCCACCCGTCCCATGTACGGCGGCAAGGTCTTGGCCGACGTCAGCCTGACCGGTTCGCCGGCCATCGTCGCCATCCGCCCCCGGGCCATGGAAGCCGTGGCGGCCGAGGGTGCCGGCGAGGTGGAAGCGGTGACCGTCGATCTGTCCGGCGTTCGTGTGACCCTGATTGAAAAACAGATGGAAACCGGAAAGATCGAGCTGACCGAGGCCGACGTGGTCGTCACCGGCGGGCGCGGCATGGGCGGGAACGACTATAGCGTCGTGGAAGCCTGGCCAAGGTTCTGGACGGTGCCGTGGGTGCGTCCCGCAGTGCCGTGGACGAAGGCTGGCGGCCGGTTTCCGATCAGGTCGGGCAAACCGGCAAGGTCGTGGCCCCCAACCTGTATGTGGCCTGCGGTGTTTCCGGTGCCATTCAGCACCTGGCCGGCATGGCCTCCTCGCGTGTTGTCGTGGCCATCAACAAGGACCCGGATGCACCGATTTTCGCCAAATGCGATTTCGGTATCGTGGATGATTTGTTCGCGGTCGTGCCGGCGATCACCGCCGAAGTGGAGAAGCTGAAAGGCTGATCGTATCGCTGGATTGAACGGATATGCGTGTTTACATTGAAAGCCTGGGATGTGCCCGCAACCAGGTGGATAGCGAGACCATGGCCGGACAGCTGCGGCTGGCCGGCTGGTCGTTGACCCGGGAGCCGGCCGAGGCCGATGCGATCGTGGTCAACACCTGCAGCTTCGTGGAATCGGCGATCGACGAATCCATCGATACGATCCTTGAACTGGCCCGTTTCAAACAGACCGGCCGCTGCCAACGGCTGATCGTTGCCGGTTGTTTGCCCGAACGGTTTCGCGATGCCATCGCCGATGCCCTGCCCGAGGTGGATCAGTTCCTTGGAACGGGCGCGTTTACCCAAATCGGCGAGGCGGTGGCCGGTCAACTGACCGGTAGCGTCTGTCTGCCGGATCCGGACCGCATTTCCATGCAGGACCCGGCGGCGCGTGAACGATCCCAGACGCATACGGCTTATTTGAAAATTGCCGAAGGGTGCAGCCGCAACTGCACCTACTGCATCATTCCCCGGTTGCGCGGCCGCCAGAAGAGCCGGCCCATGGATCAGATCCTGGATGAAGCCCGCCAACTGGTGGCCGCCGGCGTGAAGGAGATCAACCTGGTCGCCCAGGACACCACCTATTATGGCCGCGACCTGCCCGGTGCGGAAGACTTCGCCACCTTGCTGGCACGCCTGGCCGACCTGGCCGGCGATACGTGGATCCGTTTTTTGTACGGCCATCCGGAAAGCATTGCCGATGCGGTGCTCAAGGTGGTCGCCGGTTCTGCAAATCTATGCCCCTATTTCGACCTGCCGGTGCAGCATGCGGCGGAAAAAGTCTTGAAAAAATGGGGCGCCATTACGATAAAGAAAAACTGCTGGATCTGTTCACGCGCATTCGGGCCACGGTTCCCGGCGCCGTCATCCGGACAACCCTGATCGTGGGATTTCCCGGGGAGACAAATGCCGACTTCGAGGAACTGATGGCTTTCGTGGAAACGGCCCGTTTCGACCACTTGGGGGTTTTTACTTACTCCGATGCCGATGACCTGCCTTCCCATCAACTGCCCGGGCATGTTTCCAAAAAGGTGGCCCAAGCCCGGTTTGATGCGATCATGGCCCGGCAGATGGCGATTTCGGCGGATAATTTAAGCCATCGGATCGGGACCGATTTGCCGGTACTGATCGAAGCCCAAGCCGAACCCGGGCTTTATGAAGGGCGATCCATGCTGCAGGCGCCCGAGGTGGATGGCCTGACCTATATCCGAACCCCGACCGATGGCCCTGAGCTGAGCGTTGGCCAGATCATCCCGCTTCGAATTACCGAAACACTGGAATACGACCTGATCGGAACGCTGCCATGAGCGATTTGAAAGCAAAAATCCTGACCGCCGTCAGAGACGATCTCGAAGCCATCGAAATCGCCTTGGCGGACAATCTCAATCCCCACTTCGATCTCGTATCCCAGGTGGCCGGGCACATTCTCTTTGCCGGCGGGAAACGGCTGCGTCCCCTGTTGATGGTCCTGTGTGCCCGGTTGTGCGGTCATAGCGGCAACCATACAGCCCGTTTCGCGACGATTTTCGAGTACCTGCATGCCGCCACACTGTTGCATGACGATCTGGTGGACGATGCCGATATGCGTCGTGGCCGCCCGGTCGCCCATTTGGTCTGGGACAATCCCACCGCCGTGCTGACCGGTGACTTTCTCCTGGCCCGGGGGTTGTCCACGGCCGCCGATACCGGGTTGTGCGAGGTGATTCACGTGATCGCCGGGATTACCGAGAACATGTCCCAGGGAGAAATTCGCCAGATGGCGCGCAAAGGGGATCTCTCCCTGAGCGAGGCCGAGTACCTGGAGGTGATCCGTTGTAAAACCGCGGTGCTGTTTGAAGGCGCCTGCCGGACGGGCGCCTGATCGCCGCTGCGAAGACGGAGCGGGTCGAGGCCTTGACCGCTTATGGCTATCATTTGGGCTTGGCTTTTCAGATGGCCGACGATCTGCTCGACTACACCCAGGATCTGACCGTCTTGGGAAAACGTGCCGGTGCCGACTTGCGTGAGGGAAAACTGACTTTGCCGTTGATCTACGCCCTTTCCCAGGCTCCGGCGGCCGATCGTGATCAAATGGCCGCCCTGATCGAAAAACCCGATTTTTCCGATGCCGAGTTCGCCGCGCTGGTCGAATTACTCCACCACCATGGCGGCATCGCCTACACCCAGGCCCAGGCAGCCAGGCATGTGGCGGCGGCTAAGTCGGCCATCGAGGGATTTGCCGGCCATGCGGCCCGCGAAACCTTGATGGATATTGCCGACTATGCCTTGGTTCGCAAGGCTTGAGCTTGACGGATGCGTAAAAAACCCGATATCGGCGTTACGCGTATCCTTCGTCACTGCGGCGTACGCAAAAGTACGCCTCACTTCTTTGTAGAATCAGTACTTCCGGCGCGGGGAGTCTCTCAAGCCATGTCCGAAGATATACGGCTCAACAACTGGGTGAAAAAGGCGCTCCTGCTGTTTTTCCTGATGGCCATTGCGGGCAATGCCATGGCTGCCGAGCGGACGAAATCGCTGATCGTGCTTGGCTCGGCGCTTATCCATGACCAGGATATGGCTGCCGCCCGGCAGCAGGCGATTTTGGATGCACGGGTTGCCGCCGTGGGCTCGGCGGTCGCGGAAATGCTCACCGAAAAAGCCGTCACCAAGCGTTTTCAGGTGATCAATGAGAACATTTTAAGCCAACCCGATCCCTATGTGAGTCGCGATGAGGTGCTGAGCGAAGCGGTTACCGACCAAAGTCTGCGCGTGCTGATGAAGGTGGATCTGGCCGTCACGCCGCTCAGGCAAGATCTGGCCGGTCTCGGCCTGGGTCTGGCCGGAACCGTTGCTCCCCGGATTCTCTTCATGCTGTCCGAGACGAATGTGGGGGACAGCGCACCCACCATTTGGTGGGGGAAGCAATTGCGCAGCAGTCCTACCGTCAGCGAGGGTGCCATGGCCGCGATTCTTCACTCCGCGGGCTGTAAAATCGTGGGCGGGCATGATTTGAGCGCGCCCCTGGGAATGGCCGATGCCCCGTCCGACCCAGACATGCTGGCGCTGGCCCGGCGGCTGGGGGCGGATGTGGTGATTGCCGGCTCGGCAACGGCGGCGTTGCCCTATGGCGCCGTCAAAACGTGGTCGCGGCGGA
>NZ_BBCC01000229.1 GCF_001311845.1 Desulfosarcina cetonica JCM 12296
CGCCGACCGCCCTGCCCGTGGCCAGGACAACACCGCTGACCAGGCCGCGCCAGGCACACGGCATCAAAATAAAGAGCAGTTTTTGCGCCGGGGTGGCGCCCAAGGCGTCGGCCGCGGAGAGGTAGCCGCGCGGTACTGCGGCAAAGGCATCGGTGAAGAAGAGGATCATGGTGGGCGCGATGAGGATGGCCAGGAGCAGCCCGGCCGAGAGAATGCAGTATCCCGAGCCCTGGCCGGCCCACTCCCGCACCAGGGGCACCAGTAGGAAAATCCCGGCAAATCCGTAGACCACCGTGGGGATACCGGTCATGAACCGCACCAGCCGGTGGAGAAAGGCCGGCAGCCGGCCCCGGCCCAGACCGCTGATCAGGGCCGCGCAGCCCAAGCTGAGGGGAATGGCCACCATCAGGCTCAGGCCGGCAATGGCGATGGTGCCAACGATCATGGGGCGATGCCGTAGATCCCCTGGGCCGGCCGCCAGGCTCGATCAACAAGCTTAAAAATTGACCCTGGGCCATCAACGGAAGGCCCAGTACGACCATGAACCCGAAGATGGACAGGGTGACGGCCGCGCTTGCGGCGGCCATCGTCCCCAACACGCGCCTGACCCAAGTTTCCATGGTTAGTTGACGGTCACAAAACCCTTGGCCGCCGCAATCTTCTGGCCGGTGGGGCTGAACAGAAAATCGATGAAGGTTTTGGTCAGGCCGGTGGGATCGCCCTTGGTGTTGCTGAAAAGGCCTCGGGCAACGGGGTATTGGCCGTTTTTCACCGTTTCCAGGGTCGGGGTGACACCGTCCAGGGCCACGGGCACGACACTGCTGTCAATGTGCCCCACGGAGACGTAGCCGATGCCGTAGGGGTCGCCGGCCACGGCCGATTTCATCGCCCCGTTGGAAACGACCACATTGGCCTTGGGGCTGATCGCACTTTTATCGATGGCCTTTTTCCAGAAGACCTCCCGGGTCCCGCTGGCCTCATCGCGGGTATAAAGATCGATGGTTTTGTCCGCGCCGCCCACATCCTTCCAGTTGGTGATCTGGCCGGCAAAGATGGCCTTGACCTGCTCCTTGGTCAGGGCGGTAACCTTGTTTTTGGGATTGACCACCACGCCGACGCCGTCGATGGCCCACTTGAAGGGTTTCAGGTCGTACTTGGTGATTTCCTCGTCCGTGGGCTTGCGGCCGGAGTTGCCGATGTTCACCAGGCCTTCGCCCACCTGTTTGATGCCCACGCCCGAACCGCCGCCGGCCACGGTGATCTGGATATCCGGATAGCGCTGCATGATCTGCTTGGCCGCTTCGGTCATGACCGGAATATGCGCGGTGCCGCCGGAAATGGCCAGCGTTCCCTTTTGTCCGGCAAAAGCCTCAAGGTCATCGGCCTGGGCGGGGGAAATCCCCGTGATGACCAAAAGCCCCATTGCCACTACCATCCATCCCTTGATCCAGTGTCTGCCTCGCGACATGTGCGACCTCCTCGGTTGTGTGTCCATCGTGATTTGAAATAGGGAGAAAATTCCTTGAATAACGGGGGTTAGCGTTTGCTATCATCGCAACTGGGAAATGTCTAATCGACAAAATGGATACAAAGGCAGGGATGGATTGAAAATCTGGATCAAGCCGGCGATGGTTCGACTTTGACGTGATCCCTGGGTTGGATGGCCGTGACGCGAAAGATTTCCACGGGATCGGCCTTGCCCCGGATGGCCTGCCGCCCGGCCGACACCACCTGGATGCATTCTCCCAGGGTTTCACACAGCGCCGTGGTGGCCAGGATCTCACCGGCCCCGGCCAGGCTGCTGAGCCGCGAGGCGAGATTGACCGTGTCACCGATCACCGTATATTCCATTTTTTTCTGGGAACCGATGTTGCCCGCCACGACCGGGCCGGTGTGGATGCCGATGCCCACCGATGCGAGCAGGGCGTTTCCCTTCAGGCTGGCTTGTTTTAGCTGGGCCTGCAGTTCCAGTGCGGCCCGAATGGCGCGCTCCGCGTGGTCTTTCCTGAAAATGGGCACACCGAACACGCCCATGACGGCGTCGCCAATGAATTTGTCCACATAGCCACCGTAGTTGAGAATCGCGCGGGTGGCGATTTCGAAATAGGTGTTGAGCATTTCGACCACCGCCTCCGGTTCCCGGTTTTCGGCATAGGCGGTGAAGCCGCGCATATCGGCAAATAAAATCGTGGCTTTATTCTTGTGTCCCTTGAGCCACATCTGTTCCGGGTCGGCCAGAATCATCTCCAGGACGTCCGATCCCACATATTTGCCAAAGGATTCGCGGGTCAACGAATGCCGCAACAGCTCCTCGCCCATCTGGTTGAAGGCGGTGGCCAGGTTGCCCAACTCATCCTTGCGATTGGACGCCACACGGTAGTGGTAATCCCCCTTGCCAATGGCTTCGGTGGCGGCGACAAGCTCCTGAATGGGGCTCGCAAAACGGACACCTAAAAAATGGCGATACCCAATCCGAAACTCACCAGGCCCAAGGTCATGACCGCGATGGCCTGTTTTTCCTTGTCGACCAAGTGCTCGATGAAATCCAGTGAAACGCCCACATGGACTTTTCCCAGCGGTTTGTCCTGAAAACCCACGTCGCGGGTGAGATTGAGAATCCGCTCGCCGGATGGATCGGCAAAGGCGAAATAGGTGATTCCGCCGCGGGTCACCGGCCGTTCCGCGTTCTCAGGAATGTTCCACTGGGTGCCGATGTGGTTCACATCCGTATGGGCCTGGATGAGCCCCTGGGTGTCGGTGATTACCGCATAGCGTAGGCCTTCGGTGGCCGTGGCCGCCTTGATCAGGGTGTTGAGGCTGAGAATATCGTTTTCGATGAGCGGAATGGGGGCGTTGTCGACAAAGTAGTTGAGACTGACCGTGCCGACGGACACCGTCTGGTCGAACAAGCGGGTTTTCTGCCGGTTGATCATGAAGTAGCTGAAGGAGACGATCGTGACCGTAACGATGAGCAGCATGCCCATGCAGAGCTTGAACCAGATGGGCAGGATTGGCGTTGGCAGCCGATGGACGAGGGCGGCGCGGCGGTCAATGATCAGTTCCCGGATGTTGTCCGAGAGGGAGGCCACCGAAATTTCGAAGTTTTCGTTAATGGCCGCCACCACCTCGGCTTCGGTCGCCAACCCCAGTTCGGTCATCATGTGGCCCAGGCGAACCGCCTGGCCGGTTTCGATCAGGCGCTGGCGCTGAGCGGCCAGGACGTCGTTCAACTGGTTTTCCGTAAGGATGCCACGTTCGATCAGCACCTGGCCCAGCTTCCGATCCTCGGGCGGGCGGCGCCAGACAAGGTTCTGGATCGTGGAAAGGAACTTTTTTGGAAGCAGCTGCATGTGGCACCCAAGGGATGTGGGTTTTGGGGTATGAAACCTGGCCCGACTATAATGGGGCGGGTTGGCCGGTGTCAACACAGGCGGCGAAACGTTGACAGGCAGGTAGGGCGGGACTACTTTAATGTATCGTATTCAGTGATTGGATGGCCATCAGGAAAGCCTGCGACCCGCCTTCCGTTTTTTCTCATTCACGGAAGCATGCGGGTCGCAGGGGTGATAGACCTTGACGGGCGTTTTTTTCTCCGCCCAACTTTACATTGAAAGGCGGTCGCCGATGAAGACAGCCGAGGACATGATCCGTGACAAGGGTGGGGCTTTGGTGTCAGTGATTGAAAAGACACGCGTAATCGAAGCCCTCAAAACCATGCAGGCGAACAAGGTGGGGGCGATTTTGGTCACCCGGGATGATGAACCGGTTGGCATCTGGACCGAACGGGATCTGATGCACAATACCCTTGAAGACACGTTCGATCCAAAAACCACGCCCATTGCGGACGTGATGACCACCTCACTGATCTTCGCACCACACACCGACACGGTTTACAATCTGATGGATAAGTTCTTGGGACTGCGCGTCCGTCACCTGCTCATCCAGAAGGATGGCCGCACCATCGGCATGCTCTCCAGTGGTGACGTCATTAAAGCCTCCATACAGGAGAAGGATCAGGAGCTTAAACAGCTCAACTCCATGGTGGGCTGGGAGTATTACGAAAATTGGTGCTGGACGCCTTCCAAGTAACCCGATCCGTTATCAGGAGGCCTTTGGCGGGCGGGGCGGACTGACCAGCGCCTCTCCCGACAGAATGCTGACGCCATCCTGATTGACGCAGGTGGTCTTTAGTCGAACACGCTTTTTGGCTTCCAGCTTTTCAATCACCTCAACGGTGGCGGTGACCGTGTCACCGATGTAGACCGGCGCCAGAAAATCGAGGGATTGATGCATGTAAACCGTTCCAGGGCCCGGCAAGCGCGTACCGATGACGGCACTGATGAAGCCGGCCGACAACATGCCATGGGCGATACGGGTCTTGAAGAAGGTCCCCTTGGCATAGGATTCATCGATGTGGGCCGGGTTCAGGTCGCCGGTGACGCCGGCGAAAAGATAGATATCGGTATCGGTCACGGTTTTGGAAAACCGAGCCTGATCGCCGACGTTCAATTCGTCGAATGTTTTTCCTATCATTTCCTATCCTTTACGGTTTTCGCCGATCGCTGAGGACGGGGTTGAGATGAAATACCGTCCGAATCTTGCGGGTCAGGTGGTCGTGAAGTAGTCCTCAACCTTTTTGAAGGCATCATCCACGGACTTTTTATAGGTTTCCCGACCTTTCTTGAACGCATCCACCCACTCATTCAACGCTTTCTTCCCCTCTTCGGGCAGCCATGCGGCCTGACTCAGCATGGTATTGGCCATGGCTTCGGTCTGGTCCTGAACCATGACCAAGGCGTTGTAGGCATTGTTGAACGCGGTTTTGTTGAAATCTACCATCTGTTTGAATACCTGTTTCTGGTCCATTTGCTCCTCCTAAAATTGTGTTGTTGGAATGCCTCTACTATAGAACGCCGGTCGAAGAAGTCAATGATTAATTGTTGCATCGCACAAAAAACTGGGTGCCGTTTATCGTTTTTTCTGATTTTCCATTTTTAATTTTTATTTCAATGCATTGATAGCGAATTGGAATGTTCCCCGGCGCGATGACGGAGCCGGATTTCTGTGCAAGATTTGTTTTATTGGCGCATGGGATTTGACTTGTTGGGATGGGTGGGCTATCTGTTTTCCGTTTGAGTGTTAATGATCTGCTTTTTTCTGAAAGGTCTGCCACGCATGTTCTGCTCCGAAAGTCATCCCGTGTGCCATGCGGCGGCTTCCGCGGGTAGTCCCTGCGGTGGGATGCCGACGCTGCCGTCATGTCCGGCCTGCGGCAATCGATATCGCCCGGGCAGTCATTTCTGTGACCAGTGCGGCATCGCCCTCCGGCCGGAACGCATTCCGGATCGGCTCGCCTTGAAAGGTGAACGAAAACAGGTGGCGGTCCTTTTCGCCGATATCAGTGGATACGACGATATCATCCAGCAGATCGATCCGGAAGACCTCCGCGAGGTTACCCGTCCGATTTTTCAAGGGATCACCAAGATCGTCGCCCATTACGACGGCGGTGTCGATCGCATGCTTTGGGACGGCGTGATGGCCGTTTTCGGCATGCTCCAGACCCACGAAGACGATGCCGTTCGGGCCGTTCGTGCGGCGCTGGATATCCAGCGCATGGTCGCGCAGACGGAAGGCGCGGCGGTCACCACCATTGGCCGGCCGTTGGCCATGCGGTTCGGTATTGCCTGCGGGTTGGTGGTCAGCGGGGCGGTTCAGACACAAAGTGGGCGGTACGGCCTTACCGGGGATGCGGTCAATCTGGCGGCTCGGCTCAGGGATCTGGCCGCGCCAGGCGAAGTTCTTGTGGCGCGTGGGGTTTTCTCCATGACCGCTGGTTTCTTTCGATTCGAGGCATCTCTCCCGGTTACGATCAAAGGCCGTGAAGAACCCATGGCCGTGTTCCGGCTACGGTCCGCGGCCCCTCAACCCCAAAAAGTGCGGCGGATCCATGGGGTGAGGACCCGGTTGATCGGACGGGATCCGCAGCTGAAACGCATGCAAGACGCCGTTTTGCGCCTGCGCCGCGGGCAAGGGACGGTGTTGACCCTCTGCGGCGATGCCGGCACGGGCAAAAGCCGCCTGGTCGCCGAATTCAAGGCATCGGTGGAAAGCCCCGGCATTCGCTGGTTGGATGGTCATGCCCATGCGTACAACACGACCATCGCCTATTCTCCGTTCATCGATATGCTCAACCGTCTTTTCGACATCGGCGAGGCGGATGCGCAAGCCGTGGTCCGGCAGAAAATCCACGCCGGTGTGGACCGGTTGTTGGCCGATGGCGCTGAAACCGCCGAATGCCTGGTCGGATTGTACGCCCCTTCCCTTGCCGAAGAATGGGCGGCGGGTGCGGAAGACGTCAAATCGAGGCTCCATCGGGCCTTCATCGCGCTTTTATCGGCACTTGCCGGAACGGGCCCCACGATCGTCTGTCTGGAAGATCTGCATTGGGCAGACCCATTTTCCCTGGCATTGCTGCGTTTCCTGTTCAAAAAAGCCGCTTTGCCTTTGTTGATCGTGGTCAGTCACCGACCACCGTTGACATTCACGTTCGATACGATGGGTGAACGGGTCTCCCCTGCCTGTGAGCCGATCCTGTTGGACGATTTGGATCTTTCCGCTTCACGGGAGATGGTTCGGTCCATGCTGGATACCGATACCGTCCCGGAGGCGCTTGACCGCTATCTTGTTACCCGGGTGGGGGGAAATCCCTTGTTCATCGAGGAGAGTGTCAATACCCTGATCGACACCCAACGACTGGTCCGCCAGGGAAAGCGCTGGCATTTTGACGACCCCTTCGACATGTTGGATTTTTCCGGCACCATCAACGCGACGGTCCACGCCCACCTGGACCGCCTGGAACCGACGGCCAAAGCCATTTTGCAGGAAGCCGCGGTCATCGGCCGGGTTTTTCGATTGTCCCTTTTGAGGCGGATCACGGCGTTTCCCGCCGCGGTCACCCGCGCTATCGAACAGATGCTAAACTTGGGCCTGATCCGGCGGGCCGACGAACCAGGCGAAACCGGTGGACCGGTTTTCCACTTTAGGTATGCCATCGTTCAGCAGGTGGCGTACAAGGGCATGCTGAAGAAAGACCGGCGGGCCATCCACGAAAAAATCGCCCGCGCGCTGGAGACCCTTTCCCACGATGGACCGGACCGGGTGGTCGAATCGGTGGCCTTGCATTATACCCGGGCGGACTGCATCATCGAGGCGGCCGACTGTTTCATTCGCTCCGGCGAGAAGCGTCTGCGGCGACATGCCCCGGCGGAGGCCCATGGGTATTACCAACGGGCCTACCGGCTGCTATGCGGGATTGCCAGCCCGACCGTTACGGAACGGACGTTGCTCGTCGATCTGATCATCAAATGGTATTTTGCGTTTAACCAACAGGGTTGGGTTTGTGAGCTGCTCGATCGGCGCGACATCCATGCGGAAATGGTCCGTCAGCTCGGCGATCCTCTTCGGGCAGGCATGTTTGACCTGTGCATCGGCTGGGCCCTATGGCGACGCGATAAGGCCACCGAATCCCTGGTCTACCTGCACCGGTCGCTGGCCTATGGCTGGTCGCTGAAGAGTGATGCGCTCATTGCATACAGCAGCGCCTGCCTATGCCGAACCTGTACCGATCTTGGGCGGATGGATGCGGCTTTGGCGCATGGTCACCAAGCCGCCGTGGTAGCGGAGCGAATGGAGGCCGATCATGCGCTGATCCGTTTCAATCTGGCCGGGTTGGGGCGGCGCCATTTTTATACCGGGGATGTAACGGCCTGCTGGCAAACGGGAGAACAGCTGCTTGCCGCCGGTGAAACCATGGAAGATCTCTGGACCGTCTCGGAGGGCTGTTTTCTCATGGGGGCGGCGCGGATGATCGCCGGAGATTTCGACCAGGCCGAAGCCCTTCTCGAAAAGGCCATTACACTGGCCGTGCACCCGATATACGCGCTCAACGCGAAGTATCTTCTCAGTTGTGTTTATTTCTTTCAGGGCCGGATCGATATGGCCGCCCGCACCCTGGAAGTGGTGATCGCCGCTGCTGACAGATGCGGTGACGATTCCGTCGGCACCTCGGCCAACGCCTTCTATGGCATCGTCTCGGCGGCCAGGGGGAATCTGGCCAAGGGGACGACCATCATTCGCCAGCGGATCCGCAGCCTTCGGGAACATGGCAAGGGCAATCACGAGCTGCTTTTCACCCATATGCTGGGCCAATTTTATCTGTACATCGCCCGGCGGCAGGGGACACTGAACTTTAGAGGCATTATCAAGAACGCCTGGTTTCTCTTGCGAACTTTTCCGCGGGCCTTTGACTTGGCCGAACGTTATCTCCTGCAGGCCATCGAACTCGGTGCCCGGACCCAATCGCGCCAGCGGTGGGGCCTGGCTTGCCTGGATCTGGGGCGGCTTTACGCCCATGGAAAAAATTCGCGGCTGCCCGGTCCCAGATCGTTCACAGCATCGATCTTTTCCAGGGCTGCGGCGCCGATGGGTTTCTGGCGGAGGCCCAGGCCGCGCTGGCCGATTTGCCGCCATGACCGCGCTGAACCGAGAACCGGGCGGGCGTGTTGTGATTGCTTCCGGTCAAGAGGGGCCGGTGGTGGTGATCGCCTCGGGAGATCATTGGCTGGTGGTCGAGAAGCCCGCGGGGATGAGCATTCACAACGATCCGGGAAGGGATCTCTGCTCCCTGGTGCTGGCCGCGGTCCGCAAGGCAACCGTGCCGGCCATGGCGCCCGATGTTTCGGGAATCCATGCCGTCCATCGCCTGGACCGTGACACCAGCGGCATCGTTCTGCTGGCCGTGGACGGAGCGACACGGGCTTTTTTCGGCGCCCAGTTTGCCGCCAGAACGGTTCATAAACGCTATCTGGCCCTGGTTCACGGCACCCTGCCGGTGGACGGCCGCTGGACCGAATGGAACTGGCCGCTGGCGGAAGGGGCCGGGGGACGCAGGGACCCATGGGCCGTGGAAAGCGGATGGCCTGCGCCACCCGCTGGCGGGTGCTGGAT
>NZ_BBCC01000230.1 GCF_001311845.1 Desulfosarcina cetonica JCM 12296
CTGGTCCCGCCGCTGGCTGCCGCGGGAATTGGCCTCAGCCGGGGAGTATGGAGCGTATTTGAAGGCGCGGCCATTTTGCATGTAACCAACCTGGTGGCCATCACCCTGGGTGCCGCCACCACGTTCCGCGTGCTGGGCATTCAAGGTGTTCGGCTCGGCATCGGTCCGGCCTTGTGGGCTCGCCGGGCGATATTGACGTTGGCGCTGGCCACCGTTTTAATCAGCGCGCCGCTGTTTTACCGGTCAGCCGCCAAAGTCGTCGAGGGGCCGACGCGTCCCATGGCCTATCCGGTTTCATCGGCACTCTACGATGCGTTTAGACATCGAATCGAAAAAGAGCCGGGTCTCGAACTCATTCTGACAGGCCGATCCCCCGTTCCCGAACGGGGCTTCTTCATCGGCATTCTGCTTGGCGCCGACGGACCGGTACCGCACGAACTGCGCCGCGACCTCCGGCGGATCGTCAAGGAGACCATCGGGGCGGAGGCCGATGTCAAGATTTACACCCTCCAGAAAGCCGGCGTGGAAGCGGACGAATAAATGCGGCACGAGTCGACCCCGTTGGTGGGACGGCTCTCGCGTATTCGAGAGCGACGAGACGCATGCAGCCCGGTTCCCCTCCGTACGAGGGGCATTGACCAATATTCAGGCAAGCGATAAAACGGGTTCCGGGAGGGGATGGCCTGATCGCCGAACTCACCCTTGCGAAGGAGGCAAACCATGTGTTGGTTAACAAATACGCTGTCGGTTTTCTTTAGCGTTGTTTGCTGCCTGTGGGGGTTCATTGGCTGTTCCAGCCTTCCAAAGGATATCCATCGCCCGCCGTCCAGTGTCATCAAGGACGGGCACACAACCCGCCTCGGACGAACCTTTGCCGAGGCGCTTGCGGGCCATTCCGGTCAGTCAGGGGTGATTTTGTTGAGCAATGGCCTGGATGCCAGGGCTGAGCAAATCGAGCCTGCATGCCAAAACCATGGTGATCGACCGAAAGGCCATGTTCGTGGGTTCCATGAACCTGGATCAGCGTTCCCTGAACATCAACAACGAAATCGGCATCCTGTTCCTCAACCCGGAAATAGCCGTTAAGAGCGCCGAGGCATTCGACCAGAATATCAAGAAAGTGGCTTTCCGGCTGACGCTGGATACCGGCAAAAACGGCAGCAAAGCAATCCGCTGGCACCAGAAAACCGCCGATGGCGAGATTGTCTACGATTCAGAGCCCCATGTCGGCTTCTGGAAAAAATTCGGCGTGGGGCTGATCCGGTTGCTGCCGGTGGAATTCTTGCTATAGGTAGCCATTTGACCGAGAGCTGTACTGACTTTTGGGGGATTGTGTGACAGAGCCGCCGCCGCATTATCTCGCCGACACGCTGGTTTCAGCGTTAAATTCGTTGGAGAAACCTCTGGTGGTCGTTTTGGAGGACTTTCATACGATTGCATCGGAATCTGTCCAGACCATACTATCCCGAATGATTCAATGCCTTCCGGATAGGATTCACCTTGTCATCGTAACCCGCGTGGATCCAGTACTGCCGCAAGCTGAACGTTCATTCACGCCGCCAGGCGGTTGTCGAGGCCTTCAAACGCAATCTGGTTCCCGTGCAGTAGTCGTTGACTATACGCTGTCCTAAAGCTTTACTATTCTTTTCATGCCCTCGCTGCACCTTTTTTGCACCTTTTTGGGGGATTGTCCAAGTCTCACAGCCATGATACGATGCAGCTGTTCTGCTGATCTTACTATGTTGATCCGACCTTCCTGACGATTCGCGCACGATACAATTGTTACCATTTTAAAGTCTGTTTAGCTCCAGGCGCATACAATCAACTGATTGAGCGAGCCATGACTTCGAACGATGTCCAAACCCTCCTCATTTTGCACGCCCTCGATAGCGGAGGAGAAGATGGTCCACAAGAAAAAACCAGGATCCCTGATAAGTCATCCAGCCACCTACAGGGTCCGCATTTCCGGCCGGTTGAGCCCGCACTGGGCCGACTATCTGCAAGGCATGACCTTCGCGATCGTTGAAACCGGGGATCAGGCGACGGTTACCGAAATCAAGGGGCGGCTCCCCGATCAGGCGGCCCTGATGGGCATCTTGCAGCATCTGTATAGCTTCGCGATTCCCTTGCTGAGTGTGGAGTGCCTCGATATTTGCAATCAAAAAGGAGAAAGCGAATGAAAAGGTTAGGAACACTGTTCGGTTTTTTGGTTCTGATGCTTACGATGGCTTTACCGGCCATGGCCAAGGATTACGACTTGGTCATCAACAACGGCCGGGTCATGGACCCCGAGACGAATCTCGGCCAGATCGCCAACGTCGGCGTCAAGGACGGTAAGATCGCCGTCATCACAGAGAAAAAGATCACGGGCAAGGAAATCCCCCCTCATGAATGTAATTCGTCCGTATAAAAACGGTAAAGACAAGATGCCCGGCTGCCAGCGCCGGGCTGCAAAAACATTGGCAGGTAAATAGCGCAACATAGGGGAATGGGCATGAGAACCAACCCGTACATAGGGGCGCTTGTCATCGTCCTCTGGGGCTTGAGTATTCTCCCAGGATACCCGCCGCTGGTGCAAGGGGCCGGTATCGCCGGCCACGCTGCCGACAGTCCTGAGACCAGGCAGGTGGCGGGCCGGAACGGGGAACTCCCGGCTCAGAGCGACGCGTCCTGGTGGAGCCGGGAGCGGCTCACCGGGGACTGGGGTGGCATACGGACGGACTTGGCCGGACGCGGCGTGACCTTCGATCTTTCCTTCACCGGTTTCTACCAGGGCATGTTTGAGCGATGAGGACTTTGATTGGGGAGGCCGGTTCGATTTACATGCATCTGGATTCGAAGGCAAATTCCGTAGCGGGGCCGCCGTCCGGTCCATCCCAAACGTCGTTGTCGGATCTGACGGCCTGCCCGGCGTGCGACCTATTACTCGACGCGTGCACGGTGCCGCCGGGATACCGGTTGCGTTGCCCGCGCTGCAACACGGTGGTCCAACGCGCCGTGGCGGACAGCGTTTCCAAGGCCTTGGCCATCAGTCTGACCGGGCTGTTGCTGTATCTTCCGGCCATGCTCATGCCGATCATGACCTTCTCCATTGCCGGTATGAAAGGTTCCGGAAACGTCGTCGATGCATTCCGCGTACTCCTGGAGAAGGGGTATTATATTGTCGGCCTCATGGTCATGGCCACGAGCATCCTCTTCCCGCTGATGAAATTGACCCTGCTCTTTGTCGTCTCCTTCGGACTGACCTTCAGGCGATTCACAAACCGCCTGGCCGGCTGTTTCAGGGCCTATGGACACCTGGCCGAATGGGGAATGGTGGAGGTCTACATGCTGGCCATCCTGATCACCATCATCAAGATGCACAAAATGGCCGACATCCAATACAACATCGGCTTCTTCTGCTTTTGCCTGCTGGTGCTGATCACGGTGAGCGCCTCCGTAGTGGTCGATCCCCACCGGTTCTGGCAGCATATCGGCAATCTGTCGGCAGGGGGGCTGCCATCACTCATGGCGCCGGCAAGGCAACGCCTGCCTCTCACCGCCCGGGAGGCGGGAATCGTCCGCTGCCATGACTGCGGCCTGCTGGTATGCGCGCAGGCGGCATCCACCCCGGATATCGATCGCTGCCCGAGGTGCAACGCAGAGCTGCACATGCGCAAACCGGACAGCCTCAACCGCACCTGGGCACTGGTGATCTGTGCGGCCATCTTTTTCCTGCCGGCGAACATCCTGCCCATCATGCGGGTGGATTGGCTGGGGGTCCCGGAGGTCTCCACCATCCTCGACGGCATTCTCTATTTTTTCAGCACCGGCGAATACGGCATCGGCGCGATCATTTTCACCGCCAGCGTGCTGGTTCCCCTGTTCAAAGTGGTGGGGATCATGATCATTCTGCTGAGTATCCATTTCAGGCGCCGCCAATGGCTGGAAAACAAGACCGCCATGTTTCATTTCATCGAATTCATCGGCCGCTGGTCGTTTCTGGACATCTTCGTTATCGCGCTGCTGGGTGCCCTGGTCCAATTCGGTACATTGACTTCCATCGAGGCTGCGCCGGCGGCGCTCTATTTTACGGCGGTCGTGCTCGCCACCATGCTTGCCGCCATCGCTTTCGATACCCGAATTTTGTGGGATGTCTGTTCCGAGCCAAATCATGGCACCCAAACTGTCCCAACCCGGGAGGACGCATGACGACAACGCCCAAGGTGGAGAAAAAAAAGGGGATCTCACCCGTATGGATCCTGCCTATCCTGGCAATCTGCATCGGCGGATGGCTGCTCTATCGCCACATCACCACCGCCGGTATCGACATTACCGTGTCGTTCAAGGACGCCACGGGCATCACTGCCGGGAAGACGCCGGTTCTGTTCAAAGGCAACCAGATGGGACTGGTCAAGGCCATCGCCTTGCAGAAGGATCTGCAAGGCGTCGACCTGACCATCGAGATGAGCAAAGGCACGGGGCCTTATCTGGTGGAAGACCTCAAATTCTGGGTGCAGAAGGCCGAGGTGGGTGCCGACCGCATTACCGGGCTCGAGACGCTTCTATCGGGCAGCTACATCGGTGTACAGCCGGGTGTTTCCAAACAACCGGCGCGCACCTTTGTCGGTCTGCCGAACCGGCCTCCCGTGGCGGAAAACGCACCGGGACTGCATCTCATCCTCCAAGCGGAAGCCCTCTACTCCCTGCAGGTGGGCTCGGGCATCTATCATCGCGGCATCATGATCGGGTCGGTGCAGCAATACCAACCGCAGTCGGATGATACGGTACGGCTCAGTATTTTCATCGAGCCGGAGTTCCAGCACCTGGTGAAAACGGAAAGCCGCTTCTGGAATGCCAGCGGCCTCACGATCAGCGGCGGCGTGGCCGACTTCAAGCTGCGCCTGCAGTCCCTGACGACCCTGATCAAGGGCGGCATCGTCATGGATACCCCCGCAGCGCTGAAAGCGTCACCCCAGGCCGGCAACGGCCGCACCTTTCCGCTGTACAAAGATTTCGATGCGGCGGCATACGGTCTCCCCCTGACCCTGCAGCTGACCTCGGGCAAAGGCATTTCCGAAGGCTCGACCCAGGTGGTCTACCGGGGAATGAAGGTGGGCGTGGTTAAGTCGATTTCGTTGAACCGGGACGCCCGGCACAGCGTTTCCGCACGCGTCCTGCTCGACCCGCGGGCAGAAGGCATCCTCAGATCGGGCACCCGGTTCTACCTGGTCCGGCCGGATATTTCCCTCCAGGGAATCAGGAATATCGAGACCCTGGTCACGGGTTCGCATATCAGTTTCCAACCCGGTGATGGCGACTACCAGGACCATTTTGTCGTCGATGAGGATGACTATATTTACCAAACACCGCCGGGCTCCCGGTTCTGGCTGACCGCCGACGATGCGGGATCCCTTTCCGTGGGGGCACCGGTTTTCCTCAAACGCTGCCAGGTGGGGGAAGTCACCGGCTTCGCCCTTTCCGACGATGCCGGTCATGTCGAGATCGAAACACTCATCTACACACCCTACGCCAAGCATGTACGCACCAGTTCCCGATTCTACCAACTCAGCGGGGTGGAGGTGAACGCCAACCTTTCCGGTCTCAGGGTCCACACCGGTTCTTTGAAGTCGATCATTTCCGGCGGGTTGGCCTTCTATACGCCGAAAAAAGGAGCTGCGGCAACGCCACAGACCCGGTTCACCCTATACGGCGACCACGATGCCGCCATGGACAGCGGTCGGGCCAGAATCAAAATTGTCTTCGATCGGTTCGAAGGCATCGACATCGGTACGGCTGTCAAATACCGGGGCGTCCGGATCGGCCGGGTGACCGCGTTGACCTATGGCCGGGAATACAAAGATGCCACCGTGGAAGCCATGCTCGAACTGCAGACGGCCGGTCTCCTTCGTGAAGGAACGCAGTTCTGGCTGGCACGGCCGGCGTTCAGTCCTACCGACGGCGGCAACGTGGGCGCCTTGCTTCAGGGCGTGTTCATCGAAATGAATCCCGGCAAGGGCAAGACTCGGCGCGATTTCAAGGCCCTGCCGGCCCCCCCGCCGCCGATAATGCCGAAAACCGGTCTGAACCTGGTTCTGGATGCCGACAATCTTTCCTCCTTGAAGCCGGGGTCGCCGGTTTATTATCGCCGGGTGGTGGTCGGAGAGGTCACCGGCTGCCAGCTTTCCCCAACCTTTCAGCAGGTCTATATCAACGTGAACATTCATGCACCGTATCGTCCAATCATTCGGAAAAACACGCGCTTCTGGAACGTCAGCGGCATCCAGATCCGTGGCGGCGTGTTTTCCGGAATTTCCATGACCACCGAGTCGCTCCGATCCATCCTGGCCGGGGGCGTGGCCCTGGCAACGCCGGACAACGATGCCATGGGCGCTGCGGTGAAAAACGGCCATCACTTCGTGTTGCATCGGGAAGCGGAAGATGAATGGCTGACGTGGCGCCCGGAAATCCGGAAATAAGGACGGGTAAACCGTGACCAGAACTTGCTAACAACCCGGGAGACAACAATGAAACACTTGCTTATCGCTTTTTAATCGGGGCCGCAATTGCCGGGGCCGGCTGCGCCGGCGGCACGCCGGGCAAACAAGATGTTCGCACGGCCGATCCACAGTCAGTCGTCGGCAAAACCTGGCAGTGGGAATCGACGATCACCCCGGTCGAAAAAATCAGCGTACCGGAACCGGAGCGCTACACGTTGCTTCTGATGGCGGACGGGAAGGCCCGGGTTCGCTTCGACTGCAACCGGGGCGGCGGTGATTATAAGATCGCCGCCGGCCAGCTCACATTCGGTCCGCTGATATCGACCCGCATGGCCTGCCCCCAGGACTCGCTGGATGCGCCGTTCATGCGTGACCTGCAGCGCGCCGCTTCCTTTTTCGTTCAGGATGGGAGGCTTTTCCTGGAGCTGCCCTACGACAGCGGAACGATGCGATTCCGATCTTCTCCAGGTCCCGTGGAACTGCTGGGAACTGTCGTGTACATGGATCTGGAAGGCGGTTTTTTTGCCATCAAGGATGACGATGGAAAAACCTACGAGCCGGTCAACCTTCCGGAAACGTTCAAAAAGAATGGCCTGCAGGTGAGGGTCACCGCCCGTGTCAGAGACGACGTCGGAAGCATCCATATGGTGGGAGAGATCATCGAAATCGTCACGATCACTCAGCAATAGGGCCCGAATCGGTGATACGGCGACACACGGCAGTCCGGCGTTGCACAATGATTGGAGCAGATCGAACCACGGTCGATCGCTGCCGTACGGACAATGCAATGGGAGTACTTCTATGAATGCCTGGCTTACGGGTGTGTTGGCAGGGGTCATGTTGGTCGCGATGGCCTCGCCACTCATGGCCGAGGAGGTGGTGGTGCTGTCCGGTGCTGAGCTCACTGGTCCTGGCCGATGGCTTGAAGAAGTACTCCGAACGCGGCCCGGCCTACGTAGATACATTGAAAGGCATCATTCGCAAAAACAATCTCCAGATCGCCGATGACGCCGTTTTCAGGGATGAACCCATGAAATTTGTCCTGGGAGCCCCCGATCCGGCGGCAGCCGAAAAGCTGCGTGCCGATATCGAGAGCATGCGCCAATCCGGGGAGTTGGAAACGATCATTGCGCGCATGCGTCTGGAGTAATGTGAAACGATAGGAAACATACGAAGCCACCGAAAAATGAAAAGGAGCGCGTTATGAGAAGAAAAACAAATGTATCCTTGGTATTGATTCTGATTATGACGGTGTTGGGGACAGCCCAACCGGTGCTCGCCGACCAGTTCAGCGACACGATTGAAATCTACAAAAAGTCAGAAGCGGTCAAACCGTTTTTCAGTAGCGCTTATGGATACGCCGTTTTTCCGACCATCGGCAAGGGCGGTCTTGGCATCGGTGGCGCCTACGGAAAAGGGCAGGTATACCGTGGGGGTAAGGTTACGGGCGAGGCGTCGCTGGTAAAATTATCCATTGGCTGGCAGGCCGGCGGTCAGGCGTTCAGCCAGATGATTTTCTTCGAAGATAAAAGAGCCTATGACGAGTTCACCGGCGGTGAATTCGAGTTTGACGCCTCGGCATCCGCCGTGGCCATCACTGCCGGGGCCCAGGCCAAAGCGGGTACCCAGGGTGCCACTGCCGGGGCCAGCGCGGGGCCGGCAACAGGCAAACAGGCCGAAACGCGTTACCACAAAGGCATGGCTGTGTTTGTCCACACCAAGGGCGGGTTGATGTATGAAGCCGCCATCGGCGGCCAGAAGTTTAATTTCAAGCCCTTGCAATAATTCAAAAATTGATGTTCCCAATACAAAAGGAGAGGAAAACGATGAGAAATAGATGTGTGAATTTAATTGTTGCATTCATGGTTGTCGGGATGCTGGGCGCCTGTGCCACTTATCAACCGGTGCCCGCCTTTACGCCGGTTGATATCAATGCCGATGGGTATGTGCAGAAGACACAAAACGCCGTTTTCATAATCGATTCATCGTCATCAATGGCTGAGGGGTATCAGCAGTGGAAAAATTCGATCTGGGCAAAGCCTTGATGGAAAACATGGCTAAAACCATTCCCGCGGATATGCAGGTCAATACCGCCCTGCGCAGTTTCGGGCATGATTTAAGCGTTTCAAGGGAGTCGACCATGCTGGTTGATGACATGGGACCTTTCAACCGGGCTGATTTCGACAACGGGTTGGCACAGCTCACCAAACCGGGTGGTATCAGTCTTTTGGGCAAAGCCATCACCGCCGCAGGCAATGATCTGGACGGCCTTTCCGGAAAGAGCGCCATCATTATCGTTAGCGATGGCAAGGATATGGGATCTGCACCGGTAGCTGCGGCAACAGCTTTGAAGGAGAAGATGGGGGATGCGCTGTGCATCTACACCGTTGCCGTGGACGATAACGAAGCCGGAATGAAACTCTTGGAAGAGGTTGCCAATGTTGGCGGATGCGGTTTCGCCACCCAGGGTGACAGTCTGATGGACGGCGCC
>NZ_BBCC01000231.1 GCF_001311845.1 Desulfosarcina cetonica JCM 12296
CCCCAGGCCTCGGCCCCGGCTCAGCCGGCAGCCCCACCGGCAGAAAAAAAAGCGCCGGCGCCCACTGCTTCAACCGCTATCCCGGATGGTCTGGCCCTGGCCCCCTCGGTGCGCCGCCTGATCGCCGAGAAGCACCTCGATGTAACCAAAATCCAGGGAACCGGCCCCGGCGGCCGCATCAGCAAGGGCGATATTCTCCTGCACCTGGAAAAGGCGCCCGCCGGTATTCCCGAGGCACCGCCCGTGGCCGCGGCCCCGACTTTCCCGGCGCCGGTGGCCACCGAGGAACGCAAACCCATGTCGCCCATCAGAAAGCGCATCGCCGAACGGTTGCTGGCGTCCAAGCAGAACACGGCCATGCTGACGACGTTCAACGAGATCGACATGTCGCGGGCCATGGCGATTCGTTCCCTTTACAAAGATGCCTTTCAAAAACGCCACGGCGTCGCCCTGGGGTTCATGTCCTTTTTTGTCAAGGCGTGCGTGGAGGCGCTCAAAGAGGTCCCTGAAATCAACGCCTTCATCGATGGCAATGACCTCATCTATCATAACTACCAGCATATTGGCGTGGCCGTGGGTACCGACCGGGGGCTGGTGGTGCCGGTGATCCGCCATGCCGAACGCATGGGCTTCGCGCAAGTGGAGAAGGCGATCGTGGACTACGTGGCCAAGATCAAGGAGAACCGCCTGGAGTTGGCCGATCTGGAAGGGGGCACCTTTACGGTGAGCAATGGAGGCGTTTATGGCAGCTTGCTTTCCACCCCCATCCTGAACACGCCCCAGAGCGGCATTCTGGGGATGCACAAGATCGAGAAGCGGCCGGTGGTGATTGACGACCAGATCGTCATCCGGCCCATGATGTATGTGGCGCTCAGCTACGACCACCGCGTCGTGGATGGCAAGGGGGCCGTGACCTTCCTCAAACGGGTCAAGGAATTTGTCGAAAACCCCGAACGCATGGCATTGGAGGTGTAAGATGGCGCAGGATGTCCAGTTTGACCTGGTGATCATCGGTTCCGGTCCCGGCGGATACGTGGCGGCGGTTCGCGCTTCCCAGCTCGGCCTGAAGACCGCCGTGGTGGAGAAGTCCTCGCGCCTGGGCGGAGTTTGCCTCAACGTGGGCTGCATCCCCAGCAAGGCGCTTTTGGATTCGTCCGAGTACTACCATCTGGCCCGGGAGCGATTTGCCGAATACGGCATCAAGACCGGTTCGGTGAGCCTGGACCTGGCCACCATGATGGCCCGCAAGGACAAGGTCGTGGAAGATCTTACCGAGAACGTGCGCAAGCTCCTCGAGGGCAACCATATCGAGATCATCCACGGCAGTGCGTCCCTCACGGCGCCGGGAACCGTGGCCGTGGATACGGGAAAGAAGAAAACCCTGACCTTGAATGCCGACCACATCCTTTTGGCCACCGGTTCGGAACCGGTGGCGGTCAAAGGCCTTGAATGGGACGGCAAGCATATCGTCAGCTCCACCGAAGCGCTGGCGTTCGACAAGGTCCCCGGCCGCCTGGGTATCGTCGGCGGCGGGTACATCGGCCTGGAGTTGGGGTCGGTGTGGAATCGGCTGGGCTCCACGGTGACGGTGATCGAGATGTTGCCCAAAATCGCCACCACCCTGGACGGCCAGGTGGGCCGCACCCTGGATCGTCTTCTCAAGCGCCAGGGCATGCAGTTCCGCCTCAACACCCGTGTGGTCGAGGCCAAGGTCACGGGCAAGCAGGTCAAAACCGTGTTGGCCAGCGGTGATCAGCAAGAGGAGATGACCTTCGACCGCTTGCTGGTGTCCGTGGGCCGGCGCCCCCTGACGCAAGGGCTGGGCATCGAGGCCTTGGGCATCGCGACCGATCCCCGGACCGGCCAGATCGTGGTGGATGAAACCTATCGCACCAGCGTTGCGGGAATCTACGCCATCGGCGACCTGATACCGGGCCCCATGCTGGCGCACAAGGCGTCCGCCGAAGGTATTGCCGCTGTGGAGTGCATGGCCGGCCGGGCCGGCGAAGTGAACTACGACACCATTCCGGCGGTGGTCTATACCTGGCCCGAGGTGGCATCCGTCGGCCTGACCGAGGAACAGGTGCGTGAACGCGAAATCCCCTACTGTGTGGGTAGCTTCCCCTTTTCCGGTGCCGGACGGGCGCGTTGCATGGGGGAGACCGACGGGTTTGTCAAACTGATCTCCCACGGCAAGACCGACCGGATTCTGGGGGTTCATATCATTGGGCCACGGGCGGCGGACATGATTGCCGAGTGCGTCCTGGCCTTGGAATTCGGGGCCAGCAGCGAGGATATCAGCCGTACCATTCACGGCCATCCGACCTTTTCCGAGGCGTTGATGGAAGCGGCCATGCATGTTCGCCAATGCTCCATTTATGCGTCATAAGTGCTTGCCAGCCATGAAAACGCTGAAAGATGACGGAATGGTCATTGTCGACGGAACCGACCGGGTGCCCGCCGATGGATCGACCGTGCCCAACAACCTGGACTGAACGCCGATGACAGGCGAGCGGCTTTCTTCTGCCGAGCGTGTAGCCCTTGCTACAGACAAGCCGGAGGATTCCTTATAAGCAGAGACCAACGTGAACCTTACAACAAGATCAACGGGAGGTGACATGAAAATTCTCGGCATTTCCGGCAGCCCGCGTAAAGAGAGCCAATCCGGAACCTACAAGCTGGTTGAAACCGTTTTGAAGAACACCGGAGTGGACTATGAGTTCATTTCCCTGCGGGGTAAATCCATCTCCGGGTGCATCGCCTGTCTCGGCTGCGTCAAGGACAACATCTGCAAGGTGGATGACGACCTGGCTTCCTTGAGGGACGCCATCGTTACTGCGGATGCGTATGTATTCGGCGCACCCAACTATTATTCGACACTCAATGCCGGCATGCACGCCTTCCTGGAGCGTTGGTTCCAGTTCCGCCATCAGACCGGCAACACCCTCTGGGGCAAGCTGGCCGTGGCCGTGGGCGTGGGCGGAACCGGTGGGGGTGCCGTGGTCGACGAGCTGGAGAAGTTCTTGCTTTACAATTTCGTCGAGACCGTGGCCAAGGTCAGCGGACAAGGCGCGGCTTCTTGTTACAGCTGCGGATTTGGTGAAACCTGTCAGGTGGGCATCCCCCTCATGGTCCACGGCGCGGGCGTAAGATCACGCCGGAGATCGTTCCCGATGTCTCCCGTCAGGCGGATGTGATGGAAGCCGCCGCCGCAGCGGGCCGTTTGCTTGGCGAACGGCTCAAGGCGGGTCACGATCGCGTGGCCGTCACCCAGGCGATGCAGGCTAAAATGATGGCCAAATTCTCCGCTTCGGTCTGATTCGCCTGACTTCTGATTTTTCATTTTAAAAGGCGGCCTTGGGTCGTCTTTTTTTATCCATATGGGTTTGACAAACCGGCAAAATCTGAATTTATAACGCCGCTATTCGCCTTGATTCTTGATGATTCGATCTTAAGTTCTCGGCCAACGCCCAATTGATCCGAGTGGTTTCAAGCCCGCCGGAAACGGCCTAACCCTTTTTCAGGATGGCGCCATGGACGATAAAGACCTGGAATATTTTCGGAACATTCTTCAGACCGAATTGGACGAGTTGCTTAACAAGGCCGGGCTTGCCGTGGGAGAGCTGATCGGTGCGGCATACAGCAACGAGGCCGATCCGCTGGATCGGGCCACGGAAGAACAGGCCCGCAACAATCAACTGCGCATGCGTGACCGGGAGAGCCGGTTGATTGCCAAGATCCGGAAATGCCTTCAGTCGATGGATGACGGCAGCTATGGGATCTGCGAAATCTGCGAAGAACCGATCGGAATCGCCCGTCTCAAAGCCCGGCCGGTCACCAGCTACTGCATTACCTGCAAGACCCAGCAGGAGGCGCTCGAGCGGGTCACCGGCGCCTGATCGACCCCTTGTCTTTCCCGTCGTCTTCCTTTTTTCGGCGGTGCCCGTCCATGCGGTGATGGAAGGGCGCCGTTGCCGAAGGTCTCTCTGTTTCCGTTTGTTCCCCCGATGCCACGCTTTGTATCTTGAATGCGATACCCTCCGTTACGCAGAAATGCAAAAAACGAGAATATTTTACACATACCAATAGCGACTTAATATTTAGTGTAAAAATCTTACATGGCTTTATCGGTATTTTGATTTTTCCCATGATTTGATAACTGACTTTATTTTATTGCAATAAAGTAATGTTTGGATTACGCTCAATTTTTTTTGGCGCTACCCTGAGCAACCCCGGTGTTGGCCATGGCTGTGAAAAATGTGTACAATCCGCTTTTGTATTTTGGCGATCGTCCAAGCCCGCCCCATGGGCACCTGGAATGGTCGATAGGACGATGAATCATGAGAGAACCGAAAACCATTAAAAAAACAAGCACCATTCTCGTCATCGAACGTGGTGTCGAGTTGATTCGGCAACTCAAGCGCATCTGCAACAAGAAAAAGTTTATTATTCGCGCCGCCCAAAACATTGAGCAGGGATTTGAGCATTTCGAAGAGCACGAAATCGATATTCTGATTCTTACCGGAAGCGTGGCGGTTGGCGGGCGCATTCGGGGGATGGAATTCTTGGATATTATTTCTGAGAAAAGTGCGGCCACCCAGATTCTGTTTCTAGCGTCATCCAAGGATATGTCCCTGGTTTTCTCGGCGCTGAAAAGGGGCTCCTATCAATACGGCAAGCTGCCGATCCCTGATGGTGAACTGGAAATGCTCATCAAGGCCGCCTTGCTCCATCAGCCCCAATACACGCCCAACCTTTTGTTGAAGTCCGAAGCGCGTAAGACGACGTTTGAACAAATGGTGGGCGGAGCGCCCAATATGATCGATGTTTACCGCCTGATCCGCCAGGCGGCCAATACCGACATGCCTGTCCTGCTTACCGGTGAAACCGGCACCGGCAAAGACTTGGTCGCCCGGGCCATTCATCAGCAAAGCACCCGTTCCCAAAAGGGATTCATTCCCATCCATCTGGGAGCCCTGCCACCGGAGTTGGTTGCCGGTGAGCTGTTCGGATACGAAAAGGGTGCCTTTACCGGTGCGACGAAAAGTCACCGGGGAATGTTCGAAAAAGCCGAAGGAGGGACGATTTTTCTGGATGAAATCGGCACCATTGATGAAAAGGTACAGATCAGCCTGCTTCGGCTTCTGGAAACCCGCAAACTGGAGCGCATCGGTGGGACCCGCACCATATCCGCCAATGTGCGCATTGTAACGGCGACCAATGAGAATTTATCCGAGGCGGTGGAGCAGGGGCGGTTTAGGGAGGATCTTTTCTTCAGGTTGGACATCTTTCAGATTGCGCTGCCGCCGCTACGCGACCGCAGAGGCGATATCGTTTTGTTGGTCAATCATTTTCTAAAACAATTCAGCGATGATTACCAAAGGGATGTGGTCGGGATCTCACCCGACTGCATTTCAATTCTGGAATCCTACGACTGGCCAGGAAATGTCCGAGAAGTCAAAAATGTCATTCATCGTGCGGTCCTCAACTGCACGGGAGGGATTCTTCTGCCGAGCCATCTTCCCGAGCGCTTGCAGGTGACCCGCAACAAGCCGCAAAATATCGTTCTCCAAATGGGATGCACGTTAAAGGACGCGGAGCGGGAAATTATTTTCCGGACATTGAAATGGACAAACAACAACCGGCAGCGTACCGCTTCGATTTTGGGGATAAGCCGTCGATCCTTGTACAACAAGATCGCACAGTACGAATTGCTTTAGAGCGCTAAGAAACCGGTGCCGCCTGGAAAATGGCATGTATACCACACGATTTATGAATTTTATTTCATAACCGGAAGTCTATTTTATACCACATTGTTCGGTTGTGACAGATGTTTTTTTGCCATATTACCAATATGATGGATAAATTTGATTTCCCTTGGCATGCTGCTGAAAACGGCATTTTTTTGCTGTCGATAGACACAGTTTTCGTGTATCATAATTGATGCTAAGTTTTACCTAGCTCCAAGAATTGCGTTAATGGCCAACTCATCCGAAGGTGAGCGTGGCGGGTCGTACGCTCCGGGCGAAAGCTCATCCCAATTCAATTTGCCGGCACCCTTTATAGCTCTTATCAACTTATAACTCTTATCAACCTGTTTGGAGGAAACAAGATGAAATGGCATGCCCCCGTATTGGTCTCGATTCTAATTTTATGCGGATTTACACTATCCGGCTGCGTCACCGCGGGAAGTGGTGGTACCGCTATATCCGGATCGGCTGGCGGCGGAACCGCCGTTGATGCCAGCTCTTCCCTGGAATACTGCCAGGCGCCATTTGGAACGTTGGCCATCGATGATGGTCGATCGCAAGGGTGGTATGGTGATTTTAGCAGAGCGACAAACGTCACCACCATCGAACCTTTGCTTCGTCTTGCCGTGCAGCAATCCAACTGTTTTGTGATCACATCCATCGGCAACCAGCGAACCGACAGCCGATTGTCGCGGATTACCGATATCCAGCGCAACTCCGGTGAATATCGCGCCGGATCGAAACAGCACAAGGGGCAGCGGGTTGCCGCGGATTACTACATGGAACCCCAAATCATCATCAATAATTCCCCGACAGGTAAAGTCGCGGGCGCGGTGGCCGGCATCTTCAACCGGGGACTTGGCGGTGCCCTTGCCGCCGGGATGGAATCGAAATCCTCGGTGGTCACCCTTTCCCTGTTTGACATCCGCTCGGCGATTCAAATTTCCGCATCGGAAGGCAGCTCCACATCGACCAATTTTGGCGCGGCCATGGGTGCGTTTGGTCATAGGGCCGGTGGCGCCTTGTCCGGCATGACCACCACGCCGGAAGGCAAAGCTACGGTGGCCGCCTTTCTGGATGCATACAATGGCATGGTTCGGGCGTTGCGGAATTACGAAGCCCAGGATGTCAAGGGTGGGTTGGGCCGAGGTGGCACGCTGAAAGTGAATTAATCCCAAAATGGCGAGTATCCCATGACGGCAATTCGGTTTTATACGTTTTTTCTGATTGGCATGATGGTCATCGCCTGCGCCAATCCGCCGGCGAACGAAACCATCCGAATTCATAATTCCTCCGGTCTGTCCGAGCGTCCGTCGAATTATTCATCATACGATCCGTCGACGGCCGTTCCCGATGACGACGGCCGTTTCGCGGCACTTAAAGAGCTTGCGGATCAGGACGCGGCTGCGGCCTATGATCTGGGGTTGCGGTTTTTCCGAGGCGATGGCGTGCGCCAGGACAGTTATCAGGCCATTCAATGGATGCGCAATGCGGCCGAGCGCGGAAACCTCGATGCGCAAAAGGCGCTTGGACGGTTATACCTGACCGGTCTCGAGGAGATGGGGTCCGATCCGCAGGAAGCTGAAAAATGGCTGAGCATTGCCGCCAGTCGCGGAGACAAGGAATCTGCAACCCTGCTTCGTGAAGCCACGGAGGCGCGCAAACGGGAAACGGATTATTATCGTTGGAAGACCTCTTGGCGGCCACGGTTCTACCATTACTGGTATCGCGCGTATCCCTATCATTATTACTGGCGCCATGGCCGCTGGTGGTATTGATTGATGGATCGAGTGCGACGGGGCCGCTGCGATTGCAGAGGCCCCGTCGCTCCGGGACTTTTCGATTCCCACCGCGGCACACCATGAAGGCGGCGATTACTCCTCAATGGCGATGCCATTTTCAGCGCACCATTCTTTAAGTGCCGCCCTTTGCCGCTCGTTTTCAAATTTGTACCATTCATCGAGCAGACCTTTTTTAGACAAAAGGTCTTTATATCGTGAATATGCACCTCGACGACGGAAAATCGAATAAACACGATCCATCTCTGTCGGCAAAAAATCAGAAACGAATTCAATTACGAGCCTTTTACCAAGATCAAGCTCATTTTTATGGGGAATGGAGATATACTTGGGGTCTTCAATGTCATCCGGGATTTCATCGACATAACCCAATTCGGAAGAATAAAACGTTTCTCCAGTTTCTATATTGAGGTAGGCGTTATGCATATAGGGCTGGTCCATGCTGACAAACATAAATGCGTTTTCTATTTCATCAAATGGTATGGGCATAATTCAAATTTTCGTGATATGTGAATTGGTTGATAACAGTAAAAAACTTGAAAAGGGTGTGTGTCATTCAACTCTCCTTTTGATACTGCTCTATCGGGGTTCTTCAGCAGCAGTCGCAGATTTTCGCGATCCCTTGCAAGCGCTTTGATGTTAGGTCAGGTCATTCTTGGGACTTTTTCATCACGAAGCTCTGACAGGCGACCAAGTAGCGATAGCCGTATTCAACGACCGGCTCCTTCCGCTGGTTGGCGACCTCACACTTGATTGACGCAAACCCTCGGTCTGGCTTACTTCGCGATTTTTGTAATTCCATCCACCTGGCATTTACCGTAAGAACGTCACCTGGACGCACTGGATTGAACATCTTTGCTTCGTTCGTGCATGCCGACACCACTTAGAATTGCGACATTACCTTGTGCCTCAACAACAACACGGGTGCAGGCTGAGAGCGTATGAAGGGAGGAAGCAATCAGTCCGCCAAAAAGAGATCTGCTCGCCGCTTTCTCATCAATATGGAACGGTTGAGGATCAAATTTTTTTCCAAAATCGACAATAGCCTCTTGTGTCATCACAACAGGCTGACAATTGATATGTTCTCCATCTTTTAAATCCTCAAAATATCTCTTTTTCACTTTTGCCGTCTTCCTTGAAACAGTTGCCTCATAACCCAGAATAACACGGCCCTGGTTGTCTGCTGGAATGTGTGTTAAAAGGTTTGCCTATTTACATGCCTATAAATATGTTGCATATCCACCATAAATTCCCCGATGTCATATTCAGGGTCTTTGTTCATATCTTGAATTAATGATTCGATTGATTCCTTCGCTTCTTGCAAATTAAATATCGCGTATTCTTTTTTCATCACATGTACTTTTAACGCCAGCTTCACGCGCGGCGGCTTTTTGCCGTCGCTGTGAAAGCAGA
>NZ_BBCC01000232.1 GCF_001311845.1 Desulfosarcina cetonica JCM 12296
CGGCCAAGTTGGCGCCCCTTCCAGCCGCAGCGTTCGATCAGCCAGCCGGCGGCCAGCTTGAAGCGGCCGTCCGCCTGGGGATAATGGGGCAAATCCGGATGGCGTGCGCGCAGGGCCGCGAGGGTGGCCGGGTCGACCATCGGGTTCTTGAAGAAACTGCCCGCGTTGCCGCATTCGGCCGGGTCGGGCAGTTTGCCGCGCCGAATGGTAATGATGGTCTGCCGCACCGTATCCAGGGTCGGTGCACCGAGGGCCGCGACGGCATCCCGCACGCCCGGGTAGTCGAGCACCCAACGGGGCCGCCGGTTGAGGCGCAGGGCCACCGCCGTCACCATGAACCGGCCGTCTCCGTCTTCCTTGAAACGGCTGCGCCGATAACCGAACCCGCATTCGGCCGCCGAAAACCGGACCCGCTGGCCATTCCCGAGGGCGATCGCCTCCACCCATTCGATGCGCTCCTGGATTTCCACGCCGTAGGCGCCGATGTTCTGCACGGCAGCGGCGCCCACCATCCCGGGAATCAGCGAAAGATTCTCGATGCCGCCCCACCCGCGCGCCACGGCCAGGGCCACCAGATCGTCCCAGGTTTCGCCGGCCATGGCCCGCACGCGCACCTGCCCGCCATGGTCGTCCAGCACCGTCACGCCCTTGAACACCGGGTGGAGAAGCAAGCCATCGTAATCATCGACGAACAAAAGATTGCTGCCACCGCCCAGGATCAGGCGGGGCGTGTTGCCCAAGGGGCGCTGATGCAGGAAAGCCAAGACGTCGCCATCGCTGTCGAATCGGACATAGCGGGCGGCAACGGCCGGCACGCCAAAGGTGTTCAGGGCCGTTAAGGGGTAATTGGAATATGTTTGCATGCAGGGATCGTCACTTGGAAAAAATGGGAGCCAGCACGATGCCCGTCCGCGTGGGCAGATAGAGGGAGAGGCGGGTCCCCCAGGAATTGTTGGGATCCTTCAGGGCATGGTAAACCTGATCCGGCAGAAGGCGCCCGTGACCGCCGAAGCGGTGGTCGTCGGTATTCAGCGCCAGGCGGAAAGAGCCGGACGGCGAAGGAATCGCGTAATCGGTAAAGGAGCGCTCGGCGTGAAAATTGAAGGCGAAGACATATCCGCCGCGCACGAAGGCCAGCACCTCGTCGCCATCATGCTCCCACAACGGCATCAGGTCGCTGGTCGAAAGCAGGTCGGCCGCCTCGATCAGCCGGAGCATGGCCCCATCGAAACGGGCCAGCAGCTGGTACTTGAGTCCGGGATCGTCCACCAGCGACCACTGCCGGCGGGCGTAGCGATAGCTCCAGCCATTGCCTTCCCGGGGGAAGTCGATCCACTCGGGATGACCGAACTCGTTGCCCATGAAGTTGAGATAACCGCTGCCCGCCGTGGCCAGGGTGGCCAGGCGGATCATCTTGTGCAGGGCCATGGCCCGGGCCACGCCGATGTCCGGGTCATCGAGGGTCATGTGTTGGTACATGGCACCACCGGCCATGCGGAACATAAGGGTCTGATCGCCCACCAGGGCCTGGTCGTGGGATTCGGTATAGCTGATGGTCTTCTCCTCATGACGCCGGTTGGTGAGCTCATGCCACAGGTGGCCCATGGGCCACTGTTCGTCGGGCGTGTCCTTGGTGAGCCGGATCCAGTAGTCGGGCACCCCCATGGCAAAGCGATAGTCAAAGCCCACCCCGCCCGCATCCACGGGCAGCGCCAGTCCCGGCATGCCGCTGATGTCCTCGGCGATGGTGATGGCGTCGGGCCGCAGGCGATGGATCAATTCGTTGGCCAGGGCCAGGTAGGCCAGGGCATCCTCGTCCACGCTGGCGTTGAAATAGTCGTCGTACCCCGTAAAGGCCCGTTCCAGGCCGTGGTGGGTGTAAAGCATGCTGGTGATGCCGTCGAAGCGAAAGCCGTCCACCCGGAAGGCATCCAGCCAGTAGCGGCAGTTGGACAACAGGAAATGAACCACGGCCGGCTTGGCGTAATCGAAACAGCGGCTGTCCCAGGCGTGGTGGTGGCCGCGCGGACCGGCGTGAAAGTACTGGTACTCCGTGCCGTCGAACTGGCCCAGGCCCTCGACCGTGTTGGAGACCGCATGGGAGTGCACCAGGTCCATGATCACGGCCAGCCCGTGTCCGTGGGCCGCGTCGATCAGGGCCATGAGATCTTCCGGTGGCCCGAAACGCGACGACGGGGCGAAAAAGCTGGACACATGGTAGCCGAAAGAGCCGTAGTAAGGGTGCTCCTGAACGGCCATGAGCTGGATGGTGTTGTACCCGGCCTTGACGATGCGTGGCAGGACGGTATCGCTGAATTGGCGCCAGGTGCCGACGCCTTCGGTCTCCTGGGCCATGCCCACATGAACCTCGTAGATCAGCGGGGGGCGATTTGGCCGCACGAACGCCGGCGCCGCCAGCGGTAGGGCGTGGCCGGGGCCCATACCTGGGCATTGAAGATCAGCGTCTGCGGGTCCTGCACCACCCGGCGGGCATAGGCCGGAATACGGTCGCCGGCGCCTCCCGGCCAGTGAACCCGCAGGCGGAAAAGATCGCCGTGGGTCAGGGCCCGGGGCGACAGATGAAGCGCCCACTGCCCCTCGTCGCCGATACGCGTCAGGGCGTAGGCCGGATCCTCGCGCCAGCCGCTGAAATCCCCCACCAGGTAGATCGCCGTCGCGTTGGGCGCCCATTCCCGAAAGGTCCACCCGCCGGCGGTGCGGTGCAGGCCGAAATATTCGTGGCCCGCGGCCAGGTCCAAAAGATCCACGCGCCCTTCGGTGATGCGCGCGCGCATGGCCTGAATATGGTCGATGCGCCGCACCAAGGCGTCACGGTAAGGTTCGAGAAAAGAATCGGCCCGGATCAACCGATCCACGCATGGCCTGCTATCGTCGATTGCGTTCATGACCCCACCACTGGGTGATCAGGGGACGATCTGTGCCTTGACATCGGCCGGCGGCGCAAAATAGATCCAGGAAGAAACCAGCACATCGGCGCCGGCCCGGGCGTATTCAGCGGCATTGGCACCGTTGATGCCGCCGGCGGCAATCATGCAGACCTCGGGGTTGACCTGTCGGCAGGCATGCGCACAGGCGGCAAAGGCTTCGGGTGTCATCTTGTCCACCTGCACGGCATCGGCGCCGGCGTGGACAATGGCCAGGGCCTGGGCCTCGCTATGGCCCTCGACGACGATCTTGCGTTCCTTCTGGCGATTCTTGATTTGCGCGACCGTGTCGGCCAGGTTCTCATATCCCCCGGTGAAGAGCAAATGCTCCTTGAAGATCAAAAGGGTATCGGACAGGCCGGTGCGATGGGGCACGCCACCGCCGGCCATGAGGCCTTCAAGGCCACCTTCTTCATATAGGGCGGATGCTTGCGGGTGCCGGCGACGGTAATGGCGGGATTCTCCGCGCGGGCCTTTTCCACCAGTTGGCGGGTCCGCCCGGCAACGCCGGAGGCGAATTCCACCAAGGCACTCCCCGTACGCCAGATCAGATGGACCGACGCGGCATCACCCTCGGCGGACAACAGCCGATCGCCGGCATCCAGCATCGTCCCCGAGGAAACGGCCTCGTTCACGGTGAGGCCGACCTTGCGGTACATCCGTGCCGCCTCCTCGATGCAGCAGGCAACCATGGGGTTGCGGGCCAAAAGCGTAATGGCGGCCCGTCGTCCGGCCAGATTCATCAACTGGGTGGTCATGTCACCCAAAGGGGCGTCATCCTCGATCAATTGGTCGATATCGCTTTCCGTAAAAAAATCATGGCAACTCTCTGTTAATTAATCAGGGGCCGATCAAGCATGCGTTCGTACAGATCGATGTACTGGCGGGCCGTGTTGGCGTGGTTGAAGGTGGCCGCGCTCTGTTGCATGATCCGCTCGATCTGGCGCGTGCGCAGATCCTCGGGCCGCCGGAAAAAATCGATCGCCTGGGTGACGGCCCAGTAAAGGCCGGCGGCATCGTAATTCTCGAACAAGAATCCGTTGCCGACGTCGTGGTCGACATCCAGGTGGACGATGGTGTCATGGATACCGCCGGTATCGTGGGCCACCGGCAGGGCGCCATAGATGGGCGCGATCATCTGCGGCAGGCCGCAGGGCTCGAACAGGGAAGGCATAAGAATGAAATCCGCCGCCGCATAGGCCTGGTGCTCCATCGCCTCGCTGAAATCGCACACCGCCACACGACCCTCGAACCCGTGCCGGTTGACGATGTCACGAAAAACCTGCTGGTACTCGCCATTGGCCACGAAGACCACTTGCAGGTTCATGTCCCAGTAGTCGGAAATAATGCCGTAAAAGGCTTCGGCCAAAAGCTGGCAGCCTTCTGGATCGGATCCAGTCGGGACGGCCAGAAAAAGAGCGGGGCATTGGGATCCTGGGTCAATCCCAAAATCTCCTGCAGGTGCAACTTGTTCTCACGCTTGGCCGCCGAATGGTCATGGGCCGTGTAATTCCGGTGGATCTCCGTATCGGATTGCGGGTTGAAGGCCGGATCCGGCGCATTGAGGATACCGGTTCCGCAGCCGGCATGAAACTTGTTGGTCAGCTGTTGGCGCAGGTGCCACTCCACAAAAGCGTGGCGCCCCTCGACGATCTCCTCCAGAAAACGCGGGCTGACCGTATTGACGAAATGGGCGGCAAACACGCCACTGGTGAGAAAATCGACGGGGTTGGATTCCCAGGCCTCCTCGTAGCTGGCCGAGAAATTCTCGTAGTAAAGATGCTGCCAGAAATAGGCGGCATCGATACCGCGGTCCTCGATGTGCGCCAGGGTCGCCTTGACCGTGTGGATGTTGTGAATCGTGAAGAGGCAGGGGATCCCCATCTGCCGCGACATGGCCGGGATCAGGCCGGTCATCCAGTCGTTGCAGTGGATCAGATCCGGCCGCACGCGGGGCACGATATTGTTGATCACCTCCCGCTGGAATGCCAGGGAAAGCTTGGTGTTCTCGCCGCCGGAAGGCGAATAGACCCGGTTGAGGTAGAAGAAGGCCCGGTCCTCGGCCAGGTGCACGCGGTCGTCAGGCATGACATTGCGGATGGCCCACTGTTCCCGCTCGAGAAACGGGGCCAGGCGGTCATGAAAGATCGAGCGGTAGTCCGGAAGGGCCACGTGCACGTCGGCGCCTTCATTGAACAGCGCGCTGACCAGGGCGGCCGACACATCCGCCAGCCCGCCGGCCTTGGCCGTGAGATAACGGGAAAAATTCCCCATGCGGTCAGGCAGGTAGGTCACTTCGGGGGTAACGATGAGCACACGCGGATTCCGTTTGGCCTTGGGCATGGGCATATCCTTTCACGTAAGAGGGTCGGCGGATGCCGGCAAACAACGGGCGATGACTACGCCCAGGTCAACAATTCCGGCCGGAACCGGATCCAGGCGTCGGCATTGGGGGTCACCCGCACGGTAAACCCGTAACGTCCCGAATCATCGCAGGGCAGATTGCAGCCGTAGAGGTAGACGCCCGGCGAGCGCACCTCCTTGACGTGCATCATCTTAACCCGGGGATCCTCGATACGGTCCAAATGTTTCATTTTGCCATAGTACAGCTCCACATTCAACTCATCCGGCCGCAGATCGCCGGTCTGCACCACCGTGGTCACCTCGAAAGCCTGGTTGACGCGAAACGGGCCCTTGGCGCTGCGCACGGGCGCGGAAAGCTGAATCTGGTGCCACTTCTCCAAGTAACGGTGATGCTGCTGGCTGAGCTGGCTGGCTTCGGCCCCCTCCTGGCTTACCAATTCCTCGAAGCGTCGGCTGGCCGGCAGATAGAACCGTTCCTCGTACTCGGTGATCATGCGCAGGCTGCAGAAGTTGGCCATGGCCATTTTCATGGAGGCCTTCATCATCTTGAGCCACTGGGTGGGGGTACCGCCGTGGGGGCGGTCGTAATAGAGTGGCGCCACTTCGTTTTCGATGATGTTGTACAAGGCCTGGCTTTCGACGGTGTCCTGATAGTTGTGGTCATGGTATTCCTCACCGTTGCCGATGCGCCAGCCGCGCTCCGGGCTGTAGCCTTCACACCACCAGCCGTCCAGGATGCTCACGTTGAGTACGCCGTTCAAGGCCGCTTTCATGCCCGAGGTGCCGCAGGCCTCCATGGGCCGCCGGGGGGTGTTGAGCCACACGTCGGCACCCTGCACGAGGAAACGCGCGATGTACATGTCGTAGTCCTCGAGAAAGATGAAGCGGTGGCGCAGGTTGGTGCGGCGGCCGAAATCCACCAGGCTGCGGATGATCCCCTTGCCCTCGTTGTCCTTGGGGTGCGCCTTGCCGGCGAAGACGAACTGCACCGGACGATCCTTGGAATTGATGATCGCTTCCAGGCGGTCGGGGTCCTGGAACAGCAGGTGGGCGCGCTTGTAGGTGGCGAAACGCCGGGCGAAGGCGATGGTCAGGGTGTCCTGGTCCAGCACCGATTCCACGGCCTTCATGATGTTGAGCGGCGCGTTGCGGCGGGCGTACTGGCGGTGCATCAATTCGCGCACGGCCCGGATCAGGCGTGAGCGGCACATTTCATGGGCCTGCCACAACTCCTCGTCGAAAACATCGTCGATGCGCGCGGCATTTTCCTGGATGGTCGACCCCATGTTCCACTTGGGACCGAGGTGGCGTTCGAAGAGCAGCTTGATCTCCGGTGCCAGCACGGTGGGGATGTGGACCCCGTTGGTAATGTGCGTGATGGGCGTTTCGTCGTCGGAGCGGTTGGGCCAGATATGCGACCACATGTGCCGGGCCACCTGACCGTGAAGCTCGCTCACGCCGTTGATATACTGGGAGGAACGGATGCCCAGGATGAACATGGAAAAAGGCGATTCCGGGGCCGCGCCATCCAGTTGTCCGAGCCCCACCAGCTGATCGGCGCTCATTTTCAGGGGATCGACAAACGGTTCCAGGTAGGGCCTGACCATGGACGGCGGAAATTCGTCGTGTCCGGCCGCCACCGGTGTGTGGGTGGTGAAAACGGTGGTGCGGGGTACGATCTCGCGGGCGATATCCAGCGTGATATTGTAGCGCATCACAAGCTGACGCAGCCGTTCGATCCCCACGAAGGCGCAGTGCCCCTCGTTGAGGTGGCACACCGTGGGATACATGCCCAGGGCTTCCAGGGCACGCAGCCCGCCGATCCCCAAAAGGACCTCCTGGGCCAGACGGATATGCTGTTCGCCGGAGTAGAGGCGGGCGGTAATATCCCGAATTTCCGGCGGGTTGTCCGGAAGATTGGTGTCCAGCAGGATCAGGGGAACCCGGCCGATGCGGATTTTCCACACCTGGGCGTGGATATCCCGACCGATACCGGTCAAGTGGATCACCAGGTCATTGCCGTTGGCGTCCTTCTGCTTGGACAGCGGCAGGTGGTAGAGATCGGTCTCCGGATAGCCCTCCTGTTGCCAGCCGTCCTTGTCCAGATACTGCCGGAAATAGCCCTCCCGGTAGAGCAGACCGACGCCCACGAGGGGAATTTTCATCGCCGAAGCGGCCTTGAGGTGGTCACCGGCCAGGATGCCCAGGCCGCCGGCAAAGAGCGGCAGGGTTTCGTGGATGCCGAATTCCATGGAAAAATAAGCAATCATTTCGCCCTGGTCCCAAGGGCTTTCCGTGTCGTTCTGATTCAGCACGCGATTTTCGAAGCGCTGTCGCACAAGGTTCAGGTGGGCCAGGTAGCTGTCGTCATGGGACAGTTCCTCGAAACGCTCCTGGGGAATGAGGGTCGCAAAAACAATGGGGTTTCTTCCAGAGGCTTCCCACACCCGGGGTTGATGCGTCGGAACAGTTCGATGGCATTCTGGTTCCAGCTCCACCACAAATTGCGCGAAAGCGTCTCAATAAATGACAGGGGCTCGGGGATATCGGGAAACACCTGGAACGTTTGAATTGATCTCATGGAGTACTCCTTGGCGGGTCCATCGGCGCAACCGTTCACTCGGCCGGGCTGGAAGGGCAGTCTATCCGCATCGGTCGTGGCAGCGGAGGATCGATGATTTTACGGGTCAGGCAACACCCCTAAACAGTCGTCATGCAAACGGGCGTTACACGGTCACAACAGAATTTTCACAATCGCCATAATCGCTCTGCACATATCGATCGGCGTCCCAATCGTTTTCCCACACGGTCTGATCGATCAGGTAGCGGAACTGGTAATCCCGGCCTGGCGCAAGATCCACAACACAACTGAATTCTCCATTCTTGAGGTGCCGCATGGGCGTCTTGACCGTGCTCCAGTCGTTGAAGTCACCAACAATGTGAACCGTCTTGGCTTCCGGCGCCGCCGCCTTGGGAAGACGAAAAGTTACCTTACACCGCGCTTTGCTTTTTAGATACTGTTTTTTCAGACTCACCGTATACCTCCTTGCGGAAATCGCCGACGCCCCGCGTCGGTCCGGGCCCTCCGAAGAGAACCGATCACATATGAAATAGCCACACGACCTCTCTTTGTAGCCACCGATTGTTTGGATTTCATGTGTCCTGGGCGGCAGCGTTTTCCTGATGGGGCTGCCTTTTCATCCCATGCACCTTGATCCACACGCGCAGCAATTCACTGACGCCCCAGGCTTGGGCCGCGCACCCGCGCTGATGATGGGGGGCATCGCCGTCCACGATCTCGGGCACATGCCCCACGCAGCCGTCGTTGATCAGGCGGCTGCTACTGGCCAGCCAGGCCAGGGCGGTCTCCCTTTCGGCCGGTCCGTAGCCGTCGGCCCAGGCTTCACAAAAACTGGGGAAGACCCAGGTCCAGGCCGTGCCGTTGTGGTAGGCCGGCTTGCGGCGGGTATCCTCGTCGCCGCCATAGGTACCGATGTAGGGCTTCCCGGGATCGTTGACCAGCACGCCATTATGATAAATCGGCAGCGGAGGTCGGACGGGGCGGTCGGCCAGACTGCGGATCGCACCGGGTACGAGCAGCGTCTGACAGGCAGCGAGCACCGCGTCGGCCATC
>NZ_BBCC01000233.1 GCF_001311845.1 Desulfosarcina cetonica JCM 12296
TTTAGCTCGGCGGCCCGCTGCAAAAACCGCAGGCGCCCCGGGTCCAGGCCCATCATGGTGGCGATCACCGCGTCCAGGGCCACGGCATTGTCCGCCGCCAGGATCAGGCCGATGTCGCGCAGCTCGGTGGAGGCTGGGCCGTTACCCTGCATGCCCACTACCGCGTCGACGATAAAGAGATCCGGCACGCGTAGCCGGAACACATCCACGATCAACTCATGAAAGCGGGGTGGATTGCCGGCCAACTTGTGCAAACGGGCCTTCTGGGCACCGGGCAAGATGCCGTAGCTGTTCTTGATCGCACCGGTCATTACGGTCAGCCCGTGGGTCTTGAACTTGGGCAGGCTGATGACCACATCGGCCTCCATGACCGCCCGGGATACCTGCACGGCCGGCATGTAGTCGGGATTGAAGGGTACCGTCACCGATTCGAGGCCGATGTTGCGATAATACCCGTGGGCCGCCGCGACAAGGCCGGCTTGCTCAAAGGCGATGGCATTCTCGCCGTAGCTGAACATGCCGGGGTTGTCCCCCACCACGATGGCCTCCGGATTGAGGCCCTCGACCTTCTGCACCACGGCGGAAAGCACTGCCGGATGGGTGACGATACCCTCGTCCGCCGTCGAAGCCCGCAGCACATTGGGTTTGATCAGCACCGTGCGGCCTTCCAGCCGTTGGGGAAAGCGTTCGAAGGCGCGGTCCACCGCCTCGCGCACGGTGTCATAGGTGGCCGGATGAATCATGACCGAATGCATGGCCGTTTTCCTTTTGGGGTTGTCTTTCGATTTGAGCGATCGAGCAGAAGTGTCGCTCTTTTGCCGTCCGCTGTCAATGTGTTCGCAACGGATCCCGGGGCAACCCGCGCATGTGCGGAAAACATGTCGCGGTCAAGGACCGCTCCTACAAACCCCGCAGGGTAATGTCAAATGTCCAATAAAAAATGCCAATTGGAGGTATTCTATCCAGTTAAATATCGACCCGATCCTTCAATTGACATTCGGATTTTGGCATTTGACATTCACCTCAAACTTACCTTGCACATGTGCGGCACATGTGCTACTTTCTGAATGAACCCGAACCCCAAGGAGAATTGCCATGGGAGCCACGGCCCTGAACGAAACCATGCGGCGCAAACCGATCCTCATGCCGCCCAAGATGATCGCCAAAATCGACCGCATCGCCCGCGATCGCAAGATCTCCTTTGCCGAGGTGGTTCGCGAGGCGGTCAACGCCTTCAGCGGCGATGCAGCGGCCGAGGATGATGCCCTGTTGGAAGCATTGGCCGAAACCATGATCCGCACCACGCAACACGTGGTCGAGCGCATGGACGCGGTGGAACAGCGGCTGGACGAAACCCACGCCCTCCTGGAAGAGTCATAAGCCATGGGTGTCAGCGAGAAAGTTATGGAAGCCCTGCGCTCGGGGATTTTGCTGAACGAACGGGTCAGCACCCTCATCGACCGGGTCGAGCGCATGGATCAGGATCTGCGCCGCATCAACGAGCGCCTCATCCGCCTGGAAACCATGGTTGAAATGGCCACCATGCAGTCGCGTATGCCATCGCCGCCGAAGATTGAGTAGCCGCCCTGCCGAACCTGATCCGGCGTCCACCACTCAGTTGAAAACCAAATTCATTTTCCCGCCGCCCCGTCGCACGGCCCAGCCGATGACGTTCCGGCTGCCGCACGGCCCTCCCTGACGGCTGTGCCCCCGACTCCGCTCCTGCCTGTCTAACCGGATTGACCTGGGAGCAAGACAAGCCGGAAGCCGACGTAGAAGCAGCGGTCGCCAGGCTCGCCTCTGTCGCGAAAAGCCGATCGGCAATTCCAGGCGGAATCGAACCAACTGCCGCCACGGATCACGCGGTACGGACGACGGGGGTTGTCGATCAAAGCACTACCATCATCCGGAGCATTCTTGTAACTTTCGTACCAGTCGTCCGCCACCCACTCGAAAACATTGCCGTGCATGTCATGCAAGCCAAAGGCGTTGGGTTCCTTCTCGCCAACCGCATGGAGCTTGCGACCAGAATTTTCACGGTACCAACCCACCCGATCCAGATCGCTATCCGAATCACCGCTATGGTAGCGGGTGGTGGTGTCCGCCCGGCAGGTATATTCCCAATGAGCCTCGTTAGGTAGCCATAATCCGGCCCAACGGGCATAGGCGTTGGCGTCTTCCCAGCTCACCCCCACCACCGGCTGGTTGGATTGGTTGAATTGACGATCATCCCAGTATTCGGGAACGGCGATATTGGGATTGGCGTTCAAAAAAAGTCCGTACTGGGCGTTGGTTACCGGATAGCGCCCCATGTAGAAATTGCCAACGTGTACACGATGCTGCGGTCCTTCTCTATCGAACCGCCCCTTTTCGGTTTCCGGCGAGCCCATCATAAACTCGCCGCCGGGGATCCTGACCAGCTCGTAGCCACTGGGATCCGATTTTATGGTGTCAGCCGCATCACGTTGGTTTTTATTCAATATCCATCGATGAATTATAGGTGAGTAATCCTTCCTCAATGCAGGTAATATCTGCTTAAGATCTTCCGGTGCGAACCGTTCAAGGAGTTGCAAGGCAAGCAGGCGTGGCTCTTCCCAGGAGGTCTTTTTTGCGGCTGCCCTCAAAAATCCTAAAAAGGGTTCGACTGACACTTCGGCCGCATCATCCAGGCATGACGTTACCAGATCTATATGTTTGGCAAAGTTCGGCGTCCGCAATACGGCATGCATAAATGGAGTAAACAGGCAGGGATCACTCATGCCTAACAGTAGCAAAATCACCTCCTGCCACCAGCTGTCGCCAAACCTGGCGGCCAGCTCATCAAGGATAGCCGGGGCCTCCACGGATCGCCGCCGCACCTCGCCGGCCGCCAGATACTCCTGAAAGCCCAGATGCATGAAGCCGTAATTGGATTGATCCCAACCGGTCAACAGGCCGCTCTGGTTGCGCACGGTTTCCAAGAAGTCCGCAGCGGTTCCATGGGTCCATCCGGCAGCCTTGAGCGCCGGTTCCATGACCGGCGCCAGTTCCACGGCCGAGGCGCGCGTGCGGCCCTCCTGCTGGTGCAGCCAATAAGCCACCGGCTGGAGCACCCGCCGTCCCACGGTTGCATCGATGGTGGAACGGACGCCTGTCGAATGACGCCACAGCTCCAGCAACACATCGGTACACTCATCGTAGAGCCGCACGCGGCGGTCAGGCAGTTTGCCGCCCCGGTCCAGATGCACCAGGCAGATATTGGTCAAGAGCAGCGGGTTGCGGGTCAGCTCGAATACCCGCCGTGCCCGGAATTCGGGCGCCTTGAGCCGCTCGACAAGATCGTCGGCTTGTTTTTTGGCGGATATCTCCGCCTGGTGGTGGTCGGTCATCAGGCATTTCTGCACCAGACGATACCAATTGCGGATGAAGGCCTCGGCCTGGTCGGCGCTCAGCGGTCGCAGGTGCATCTCGAGGAATTGCTCGTCGAGGCGCGCTTCCCGGGTATACCCGGCAAACCGGCAGGTCACGGCAACATGGCAGGAAGGGGCGGCCTTCAGGACGTTGGAAATCCATCGGGCAACCAACCGGCGGTCTCCAGCATCGGCCACCTCGTCCAGGCCATCGAAGAGCAACAGCAGACGGCCTCGGGCCATCAGGCGTTTCCCGAATCCTGCCGGGATCCCTAAATGGGGATCCTCCAACTGCTTTTCAATGAAGGCATCCAGTCCTTGATCCAGTTGCCGAAGCTCCCGCAGGGGCAGGAACACCGGCAGGATATCTGTGGGAAGGCCATACGCCTGGGGATCACCCCGCAGGCACCAGAGCAGCAAGCGTTTCAAATGGGTGGTCTTGCCGGCCCCCGGATCGCCCAGGATGACGATGCCACGCCGTTTCAGGGCCGATGATTGGGCAAAGGCATCCGGATGGAGATCTCCGCCGAACGGCCCATGCGGCAAACCTTTTCTTCGGCATCCGCCGCATCGGAAAAGCAGGCATCGCCCACGACCCGCAGATCCAGTGCAGCATGCAGCGGCACATAAATTTCTTCGATCAAAAGCGGTACGCGGGCCTTGGTCTTGAACCCGGTCAGGGGCAGGGATTCATGAAGCGACGCCATTTTCTCACGATAGACCCGAATATCGCCATCCAGGGCATGGTCATGGGTTGAAGCGTTGCTCGCGAGTGGGATTTCATCCGCTTTTTTCGGCGGTTCCGGTTCCGCTGGCCTTTCTGTCGCAGGCAATTCAATGGTGTAGCGCGGCAAGGGATCCTTGCCCTTGCCCTGCCGCCAGATGGCGTCGGCCTCCCAGGCGCCGTTCAGCTCCCGGCGGCAGCGCGTATTCACGGTCAGGGCGCTGTCGCTGAGCTTGAGCAGGTTGTACTGCAGGGGATATCCCGGCGTCCATTCCTTGACCGGCGCCCCGAAAGTGCCGGCGCCGATCACCCGAATCTGGCGGCCGTCCTCGGTCACGTCATAGTAGTATTGGTCAGCCTTGGCCTTGTGGATGTGACCATGCAGACAAACGCAAAACCCGGCTTTGGCCAGCTGCTGTAGAAAGCTATGATCCTTGATGCGGTCCTCGTCGGGTCCATTGAGCGGATGGTGCCAGACGGCAAACTTGTGGCAAGCGGCATAGGCTGGATTTTTGCGTATGGTGGTGAGCACATTGGCAATGGCATCCGGGCAGATGGATACAGGTTCCTTGACATAGTAACCCAGTCTCCAGGAGCTATTGAAGCCAACGATCACAAGGTTCAGCTCAGGCAAATGATGAAGTGTAGCCTGGTGGTTATAGTCAACGGGGTAAACTTCTTTTTTAATCAACTGGTAAAAATCGTTAAAATATTGAAAGCGTAGCGGGTATGTTGCTGGGTCCTCAACCCTGACAGCATCCTCACTAATTGACACATATTGTCCTTCGACAAGATCCGCTTTAACTGCCTTGAGCTCTTTCAGGGGGTATCCGTCTCTTGCCAGCTCCCAGTTAAAGTCATGGTTGCCGGGTACCATGATGATTCGCGATAAGTTCAGCTTGAACTCATTGATAAGTTCATCCAGAAATTGTTTGGCCTGCTCATACTCCACCGCCTCTGAAAAATTCGCCACATCCCCGGAAATGATCATGCATCGAGCCGGTGGCACTGAAGGTCGCTACCTTTTAAATCCTCGGCCAGCTGGTTGAAGGCGTTTGTCGGTGACGTCTCGGTTCCAAAGTGCAGGTCCGAGAGGTGCAGGATATACCTTTCCGCGCTGGTGATCGGTGCCATACTGTCTCCCTGTCGATTTGAGCCGGATGATGGGGTGGAAATGGAAAAGTGGAACGTGGATCGTTTTTATAACCAATAACCGCCGCAGGAACAATCTTTTCTGCACGAATCAGGAGCATACCGATGCTTCAACGGATTCGTAAGAAGCCCGAGATCAAGGCTTGCGAGCCCTGAGGAGGGAGGCAGTACTGGGCGTACGCCGCAGTGACGAAGGGGGAGCGTAACGCCGATATCGGGTTTCTTACGGATCCGTCAACGCCCCCCGCTCCCCCCTCGTCGCCTCAAACATAAATTGCATGAACGCCTTCACCCGCGCGGTGTGGCGCAAATCCGGATGGGTGAGAATCCAGATGTCATGGTAGCAATTCTCAGGGAGATCCATTACTGCCACCAGTCGCTCGTCGGTATCGCCCACGTAGTGGGGCAAAAAGGTCAACCCGAGGCCCTGGCGGGCCAGGTGGTAGAGCCCGGTGAGCTTGTCGCTGGTGGCGACGATGGCGCTTTCGGGGATCAGGCGTCGCAGCCACCGGTCCGCCGGCAGACCGGCCAGGGCTTCGTTGGGAAGCAGGAAGTGATGACCGGCGAATTCTTCCGGTGTCCGTGGCCGGCCGTTTTGCGCGATGTAGTCGACGGCGGCATACAGACGAATGAGAATGGGCGCCAGCTTCCAGCCGACCATGGTCTCCGGTTGGGTGTTGACCGCCGGGATGACGATGTCGGCCTCGCGTTTGGTCAGGTTGGTGTAACGGGTCTTGATGTCCACATCGATGCGGATGTCGTTGTAACGGGCCTTGAAGCGCCGAATGTAAGGCGGCAACCAATGATACCCCAGGGTGTCGGTGGTCGAGATCTTCAGGGTACCGCTCAGGCGAATATCCTTGCCCAACAGCGTACGCTGGATGGCGTGCATTTCTTCTTCGACGGCCTGCACCCGCTGCAGGATCTCTTCACCGGCCTCGGTGAGCACATAGCCGGTTTTCAGGCGCTCGAATAAACGCACGTCCATGCGCGCCTCAAGGGCATTGATGCGCCGGAAAACGGTCGAGTGATTGACCGAAAGCGCTTCGGCAGCGGCGTTGAGGCTGCCCAGGACGGCCACCTTGAGAAAGTAGTGATAGTCGTTCCAATCCATGGTATTTTGCATAATTGCAATCCCCATTTGCAAAATAATAGAGTTGAATTGCAATAAAACAAAACCCATCTTTCACGTCAAGCCGGGAGTTCAATGCTCCCGCAAAACCTGAAACCAAAATTCATAAGGAGTCCACCATGAATGCAAATACCACTTCCCCCTACGCGGCACTGATTCTGCGCCTGTCCCTGGGCAGCATGTTCCTGGCCCATGCCGGGCTCAAATACGTTGTCTTCACCCTGGCCGGTGCGGCCGGCTTCTTCGGCTCCCTCGGCCTGCCCCCTGCCCTGGCCTACGCAACCTTCTTCCTGGAGCTGATCGTCGGTGTGGCCCTGGTGGCCGGCATCCAGACCCGCCTGGCGGCGCTGGTCGGCATTCCCATCCTGGCCGGCACCATCGTTTTCGTCCACGGCGCCAGTGGTTGGGTCTTCTCCAATCCAGGCGGCGGCTGGGAGTATCCCGCCTTTCTGATCGCCGCCAGCCTGGTCCAGGCCCTTATAGGCGATGGGGCGTTTGCCCTGAGCCGGGTGCTGTCCGGAAAACGCCGGCAAGACACCTTATGGTCCCAGGCCGTGCCGGTTCCCGAACCTTCCAAATAGGTCGGATTCGTAATAAGGGCGCTGAAGCCGGAGGCGTGCAAGGCGAGCCCTTTCCGGGATAAAACCCGGCAAGGGTTTGTTTTTTGGGAATGGCGGGACGTGAGGGCGGTTCGCTTGCGGGCCATCAGCCGAACAGATAGCGCAGTTGCTCCATATGCAGGGGAAGTTCGGCGACGGCTTTTTCACGCGTCGTCGCATCGATCGCCAGTGCTTCCGGCATGGTATCGAGCGTTTCCGGATCCATCGGCGCCAGGCTGAACCCGGCCCGTTTGGCAAGCCAGTTGGCCTGTTGCAGGATCTTGAGTTGGTGAGGGACTTCTTTTTCTCCGGTGGCGGGATCATGGTGGCGTTGAACGACCTTGCCGTAAATCTCCAGGCAAGCCATTTTCTGCATCAGAAGAACCCCAAGACGCACATGATGCGCGTCCATCAGCTGAATCAGCTCCGCCTCGCTGGCGGGCGTGTGTCGATCGGCTTTGCGTCGCGCCACATCGGCGGCCGCCTGGAGCAACAGCAGCTTGCCGGTATCATGCAGAAGGCCGATGGAAAAAAGATCTTCGTCGGCCTCGCCATCGGGGCTCAAAAACGACATCTGGGTGGCGTGCGCGCAGGCCAAGGAGTGCCACCAGAGTCTGTCGACGAGGGCTTGGTAAGGTGGATGGGTGGTCGTAAAAAACCGCGGCAGCAAAGGGACATGACCAATTCGCTGGCCCGGGAAAGTCCCAGGCGGTTGATCGCCTGGTCGATGGAGGCGCTCCTGCCCATCCCGCGATAATAGGCGGAGTTGGCGGTCTTGAGCAACTGAGTCGAAATGGCCGAATCCTGCCGCAACAGGTTGGCCACATCGGCGATCTCCGCCCCGCAATCGATCAACTGTCGCACCCGCATGGCGATTTTCATGGCCGGCGGAAGTTCCGGATCACCGGTTGACAGCTGCTTGGCAACCTTGTCGGCCAATACGGCACCGTCCAGGGCCGTTTTCTCCATGGCAGACGCAGCCGAGGTCTTGTCCTCCAACACGCCATGGTCATGCAGCGTGCCGATCAGCTTGGCCTTGTCCAGCGGTTTTTCGATGAAATCATCACATCCGCTGAGCAGGCAATCGGTAATCATTTGCCGGCCGGACTGTTCGGTGGTGACCAGAATGTGCGCGCGCTGATCGGGCGGCAGACTCGACCGGTCTTCGATCTCCCGGAAGGCGGCAAGGATGGTCTCCCCACCGGCACCGGTAACCTTGATATCAACGAGTACCAGTTGGTACGGCACACCAGTATCGATGGCGGACCGGAACCGCGCCAAAGCGGACTCCCGATCGCTCGCATCATCACATTTCCCATAAGGCAGCAAAAATGAAACCGCCGTCGTTAGACTGGATGCATCGTCGTCAACGACCAGGATGCGCATCGTATCTCCCGCGTTGGTGTGCGAACGTCTCATGAAAACAGCGACTACCATAGCAGATGGCGCCCCGTTTCACATGTAGCGTTTTAAATTGCACCATCCGCACCGGATGAATCGGCGGCCACGGCCAGTGCCTCGGCCAACTGGACCAGGGCTTGGCTGTCTTCGAGACCGTCGAGAAAACGCCGCGGAATACCGGAAAGACCGGTTTGGGCACCGGTCAGCGCGCCGGTAAGAATGGCCCGGGCCTGATTCTGGCCGCCGCCGTTGACCGCATGCAACAAGGCCGGCTCGAAATCATCGTGAAAGCGGGCCGCCAGGTAGTAAGCTGCCGGCAACTGATGATAAATGGCACAGGGCATGCCGTAAACAATGGAAACTTTCCAGGCCGGTTCGATGCGGAGCTTCGGGTCGGCGGCGGCCATGGCCATGTAGGACGGGGTCAGCAAAGCATCCGGGGAGGCGAAGCGGCCCGCGCGCGGCGGGTCGGGATCGCCGG
>NZ_BBCC01000234.1 GCF_001311845.1 Desulfosarcina cetonica JCM 12296
CCATCGGATTATACATTACTTTCGGCGCCGGTGCGCCAATCTCTCTTGCATCTCCAATAGTGCGCCTGGTCGGCCTACTTATCGCGAGTATCGCAGGCATCCTGCTTCTGCATGAACCCCTTACTATCCGATATATCATCGGGATGTTGCTCGCCTTTTGCGGGGTGGCTCTGATTATTACAAGATAAAAAGCATTGTAGTAGGAGGCTGCTCACGAAACAGAAAAAATAGTACGCTAATCATTGCCGAACATTCATAACGGCTGGAACCGAGCCCTGCTCGACCTGCTTGTTTTGCAGCCAGATTGATTACCAGAGATACAAATAGTGTTCACAACGTCTCATAATGGATTGAAAAGACAACTATTCCTGTCTCTCCGATACTTGACCTCCATATATCAATCAGTGGAAAAAGCCTTGTTGATAGTGGCCATCAATGCTTCAGAGCTAAATGGTTTGGCGATATAATCACAAGCCCCTATCTCCATGGCGGCTTCCAAGTAATTCTGTGAGCCGACCTTCCAGCCGCCTGAAATGGCAATTATTTTGATCTCTTTATGTTCTCTTTTTAAATCAAAGATTGTTTCCAACCCCTCTTTTTCCGGCATGAAAAGATCCATGATGACCAAGTCCGGATGATGATCGTTGAACCGCTCAATGGCTTCATTTCCGTCGCAAGCCTGAAGCACCGTGAAGCCAGCGCGTTCGAGGATTCTACGCAAAGCATCCCTGGCATTAGCATCATCATCAACAATTAGTATTGATTTCATTGGCATAGTAAACACAAAATCAAATAGAAGTTGTCACATGGGTATTAGGCACCGATCACCGAGTCATTTGGTAAAGACGCCCTTTAGGCCTGGTGAAGCCCCTTCTTTACGATCCCATCTGAGGAAGTGACCCGAAAATCGGGTCACTTCGTAATCATGGATATTTCCCCGCATAGGGTAGGTTGCTTTATACGTCCTCACTCGCGTGGGGAGATGTCTCCGGACGTCCGCCAAAGCGTATCGCTTTGTAGGTCAACAGCGCCGCAATGACCGCCGGTAACGCCCCCAGGAGGATGAAGACCATATCCGCCGGCATGCGCAACCACTCAAGCAAACGGACATGTTCCTGGCCCGTGTAGGCCATGCTGCGAGCGTGCCAGTAGCCGTTTTCCATGACGTCCCACAACTGCATGACCCCGCCGGGCAGCAAGTTGCTGATCACCATCAGGGCCAAACCGATGTTGAGGCCCCAGAAAGAGACTCGGATAAATTTCTCGGGTTTCTCCCACTGTTCGTCGGTAAGAACCTGGCGAAGGGTCAGAATCATCAGGGCAATGGCCAGCATGCCGAACGCGCCCATCAGGGCTGCGTGCCCATGGTTGGGGGTCAACATGGTACCGGCTTCGAAGTAGCTGACCATGGGCATATTGATAAGGAAACCGAAGATTCCCGCACCCACGAAGTTCCAGAAACCGACCGCCATGAGGAAATAGAACGCCCACTTGTGAGGAATCACCAACCCCTTGTTGTCAGCCTCGCCCTTGGTCCCTGTCAGGCGGATGAAGTCCCATGCGTCCAATGTCAAAAGGGTCAACGGCACCACCTCTAACGCTGAGAACAAGGCCGCGAATGCCATGGTGATGCTGGATTGACCGGTCCAGTACCAGTGGTGGGCGGTTCCCACCATGCCGCCGGCCAGAAAGATGATCGCATCCAGGTAGATGATACGCGTGGCGGTGATCCTTGATACCACCCCCAGCTGGAAAAAGGTTACGGCCACCATAACGGTGACGAACAGCTCGAAAAAGCCCTCCACCCAGAGGTGGATGATCCAAAAACGCCAGATATCCACGATGGAGAAGTTGGTGGTGCTGTTGAAGAAAAAGGCCGGCAGGTAGAAAAAGGGAATGGCCACTGCCCCACCAAGAAAAAGGAGAATCACTTCACGGCGTCGTGGATCCCGTTTACTGTCCTTGATATTGCGGTAAAGCAAGAATAGCCACCACAGCAGACCGACGACCAAAAGGGCCTGCCAAAAGCGCCCCAGGTCGAGGTATTCCCAGCCCTGGTCGCCGAAGATCGACCAATATTCCCCAAATTGCTGGTGAACCCCAAAGAGCTCACCCAGCAGGCTGCCCACCACCACGACCACCAACGCCCAGAACAGGAAATGGGTACCGGCGGACTGCCCCCGGGGTTCCTTGTCGCCCAGGGTGGAAGACAGCAGCAACCCCCCGGCTACGAATGCGGTCGCGATCCAGAACAGGGCCAGCTGAACATGCCAGGTGCGCAGGACATTGCTGGGGAAAATCCCGGTCAGATCGAAGCCATAGAAACTGCCCGGGTCGGCCCGGAAATGTGCCAGCGCGCCGCCCACCAGCGTCTGAGCCAGGAAAAGCAGCGAGACGATCACGAAAAACTTCACAATTGCCCGCTGGCTCGGCGTGGTCTCACCGGGCAGCATCTGTGGCTGTGGACGCGTATGTTCGCCCTTCCACCCGAGATAATCGAATTTCCCGAAAATGAAGAGCACCGCGGCCAGCCCGGCCAACAACATAATGACACTCAAGGCGCTCCAGAGGATCGCATCGCTCGAAATCGTGTTGCCCGCCAAAGGATCATAGGGAAAGTTATTGGTGTAGGAAAAGGCTTTCCCCGGTCTCCTGGCGATTGATGCCCAGGCGGTCCAGGCGAAAAAGGCTGTCAATTTCTCCACGGGTTCGCGCTTGCCGATAAAACCTGCCGGCAGACCGGCGGTCTTGGCCGGACCGGATGCCAGGTACGCCTCCCAGCGTTCGATCTGGTCCAAGTAGGACGCTTTTTCCGGATCCGTGAACACCAGCGCGCCCGTGGCCGGATCATAGCGGTTGATTTGCAGCAACTGTTGCACTTCCGCGTTAACCGCCGCGCGATTGGCGTCGGATAGTTCCGCCAGTGGTTTGCCGAACATGTGCGGCGCCAATTGTTCGTTGGTCTGAATCGCCAGGGTGTGGAGGTACTCGGCCGTATAATCCGGCCCCATGTAGCCCCCATGCCCCCAGATGGAACCGTTTTGCATCAGCCCGTATTTCAGGAACACCTGCTGCCCGGCCTGGATGTCGTCGCCGGTAAATAGTATCTGGCCTTGCTGGTCGACCACCATTTTGGGTATCGGCGGGGCGTCTCGATAGGCGATCGTGGAAAGGTAGATCAGGATGATGAGTCCGACAATGAACACAAAAAGCGCTCCATAACGCCATCGCGGCGACAGTTTGGCTTCTTCGACCGGCGGGATTTCTTGGACGTCGGACACCGAATTTTCCATGTGATCCTCCTTGTGTGTAGAGTCCTCCGAATAAAGGCTATCCATGATTGACGATCAATCCGGCAACACATGCGAGAAAAAGAAAGGGGCTGCCAGATAGCGCAACCCCAGCATAATACAAGATTGCCTTGCGCCTATCCCAGGATCGCCCTCAGATCCTCGTCGGCTGTCCCGATGGGTTTGATATCGAAGTTTTTCACCAGCGTGTCGAGCACGTTGGGTGTCAGGAATGCGGGCAAGGAAGGCCCCAGCCGGATACCCTTCATACCGAGGTGCAACAACGCCAGCAGCACACAAACCGCCTTCTGCTCATACCAGGAAATTATCAACGATAGCGGGAGCTCGTTGACGCCCATCCCGAACGCATTCGCCAGGGCACTGGCGATCTGGATCGCGGAATAGGCATCGTTGCACTGCCCCACGTCCAGAAGCCGCGGGATACCGCCGATATCGCCCAGCTTTTTATCGAAAAAGCGGAACTTGCCGCAGGCCAGAGTCAACACCACGCAATCCTCGGGCACTTTTTCGACGAATTCCGTATAGTAGTTGCGCCCGGGCTTGGCCCCGTCACAACCGGCCACCAGAAAGAAATGGCGAATGGCTTTACCCTTGACCGCTTCGATAACCTTATCGGCCACCCCGAGGACGGCATTGTGGGCGAAGCCGACGGTCACCTCCCCCTTGTCCGCATCGTCCTCAAACCCCGGCATGGCCAGGGCCGCGTCGATCAACGGCTTGAAATTCTGGTCGGCAATATGAGTGACCCCGGGCCATCCGACCAACCCGCTGGTGAAAATGGTGTCCTTGTACTCATTTTTCGGCCGCTGGATGCAATTGGTGGTCATCAGGATCGGCCCCGGAAAATTGGGGAACTCCTTGATCTGATTCTGCCAGGCCGTTCCGTAATGCCCATAAAAATGGCCGTACTGTTTGAGTTTGGGATAGCCGTGCGTGGGCAGCATTTCTCCATGGGTGTAGATATTGATTCCTTTGCCTTCCGCCTGCTTGAGCAATGCATCAAGATCCTGCAGGTCATGCCCTGAAATCAGGATGGCTTTCCCTTTTTTGTGGCCGAGCGGCACTTGGGTCGGTACCGGGTGGCCGTAGGTCTCGGTATTGCCCCGATCGAGCAGTTCCATTGCCTTGACGGCGGCACCGCCGCATTTAAGGGCCATGTCGACCCATTGCGCCGTGTCCATGTCCGTTCGTTGAAGGGCAGCCAGGCCCTCATGGACATACGCGTAAACGCTGTCGTCCTCCTGCCCGAGGATCTGCGCGTGATCCGCATAGGCCGAAACGCCCTTGATGCCAAAAAGCACGGTATGCTTGAGGGATAGAATATCCGGATTGTCGGCGGGGTAGGACTTTAGACCGACCGCCTCGGCCTGGGTGAGCAGCCCTTCCATCGTTTTTTCGGGTATGAAGTGAGCGGCTTTGTTCAGTGATGCCAGGTTGCCACCGGCATTTTTTACCTTTGCTTTGAGTTGATCGCGTTTTTCAACAGCCTGCCCAATCAGTTCGACAAACCGATCCGCGTCAAAATCGACATTGGTCAACGTCGAGAATGACGCTTTGACGGTAAACACGTTGACATCGCTATCGGTCACGCCATGCTTGCGGCCTTCCACGGCGACCTGCGACAGCCCCATCAACGAATAAATCAATAAATCTTGCAGTGCCGCCACGTCGGGCTGTTTGCCGCATACCCCTTGAACGGTGCATCCGGTACCCTTTGCGGTCTGTTCGCATTGATAACAAAACATAGGCGTCTCCTTGCATTGAAAGGTGAAATGATGAAACGAACGGGCTTCCGGCCGATGGGGACACTTATTCCCCGCGGATCATGACCAACAGCATCTTAAAGCGTTTTTCGGCGTGCAGGGCATGAGAAATATTGGCTGGCAAGATCAGCATGTCGCCTTTTGAGACGGTCTGTGGTTGATCACCGATGGTGATCCTGGCCTCGCCGTCCAGAACTTGAACGACGGCATCGAAAGGCGCGGTGTGCTCGCAGGGGTCCTGCCCACATTGAACGTAAACAATTTGATATTGCTGATATATTCTTTCAACAATGTTTTGCTGACAACCGATCCATCGGCGTATTCGACATGTTGTTTCAGGTTGAATGCTTTATCTGTCAACATATTTTGAACACCATTCATTATTACTCTCCTTTCAGAATTCGGGCAAGCCCTGCGTTGATCGATACAGAATCGGTCGATGCGGGGATACAAATGGGAGTGGTGACCGGAGAGTTCTTTAACGGTTGTCGATTTCGACAGTCTCATTCCCACAACAGGCATGGCGGCCTTCTTCTCAAGGTTGACGCGCTTTCGACCGGTCTCCGCCGTCGATTCACGTCTCATTTAAAGACAATTCTATCCAGGCTTGGGATGCAAGTCTTTGCGTTAGCGCAAACAACGGGATTATTTTTTTGGAAGAATGAATGGGCATAGGGGAAACGACTGAGGAAGGTTTAACGGGTGCTTTTGTTCCGCGAAGGTGACCAGGGCATACGGATCGGTGGCGACAATCCGTTCACGCCCGGTTTAAAAATTGTTTTTTCTCCCAGGCACTGAGTGTTCGACCGATGGAGAAAAGAGTGGCCCTGGGATAATGGGGTATTCAGACCATATTGATAATCCGCACGCATGCGAAGCTCACAAACTGTTTATTAGCGAACAATATCGCCAAAAATCAACTCGCCTCTCTCCTACATCGAAGAGGGGGGTCTTTCCTGCTTTCCTTTATGGCTGCATCCACGGCCCTATCGATCCAATCGGCGTTGCCTATTGTGAGATCTTTCAGCACATAGACCATTACCGGTAAATTACAGGCCATCTGTTTCAAGTCGTTAAATACCTGCCACCCGGAATTATTTTTAAAGGCGTGGTTGATCAGAATCAAGTCGGGTGTAAAATCACGGGAGCGAGCAGTTGTTTCAGCGACCTCCCTGCTTCGGACGACCTGGTGCTGGTGGCGCAGCAACACCAACGTTAGAAATGCCGAAGCCGCCTTGTTGTCGTCTATAATCAATATCTTTGCCATTGACTTACCTGTTCAATCTCGTTCTCTGTTTAGCCGCCGCTATTCAAGATAGCGTAATCCCATGCCATATCGGCCAGGCGTTCCCTCGGAAAATGCCTGCACCCATTTGACTTCAGCCAGGGACAGGGAGCGCAATCCATCGAAGGACTCCAACCACAATGGCTTTGATTGCGATAGGGTGACACGAAGGACGACAATAGTTCCGGGTGTAAATGTACATGATGTCTCAATGTACGCGCCCCCTCTCGAATAGTTGCGCATGACGCCATCGGTTGGTTGAACGGTTACACTGGTAAAATGCCGGCAGGAGATGGCGGCATCCGTACAAATACGTGGATGAAGTCTGTTGTTGTAGTCATTCATTGCTGGTTTCCCCGAAAAACGATGCGTTAATGCAAAACGGCCTTTCCGTATATACCTCTCAGTGCGATAGCACCCTTTCTAATGTATCTGTAATTTCTGTTATTTTATATGGCTTATAAATAAGACCATCGATAACAGGAGAGGCCTTTAAGATGTTTAGGATATCGGTTTCACACGGACCGGCCATCACGATTACCTTGGTCCCGAAGTGGTTTTCCTTGATGTGATCCGCCAATTCGTACCCGTCGATGAATGGCAGTTGGTACTCGGTAACCACCACGTCGTATGGACCTTGGTTAAGGTAGTAGAGAGCCATCAAGGCATCTTTGGCACTGGTCATCTGGTACCCACCAACATGTTGGATAATCTTTGAAATACGACGAAGAGATACAGGATCATGATCGACGACAAGGATGCGACGGGTATCCAATTGTAAAGGGATTTCATCAGTCACCCGATCGTTCATATGCCCCAATTCGAGTTCTGACGGACGTTTTTGCTTTTTGGGAAGAAGGCCGATCACGCTAAGCATGTACGCTCCTATCTATTTAATTCTAAGCGATGGGAATAAAAAGCGCAACGGGTCGCGAGCGGTACCAGCCCTTTCATTCCAAACGGCTAAACACCATTTTGAACGGCCTGAAAGGGATGGCTCGGCAGTCACCGGGAAAGGATGGTTGAATGATTAAGACCTTAATTTTTGATTGTAAAGCAATTTTAAATGCGGTGGCAAGACGTAAAACTACCCAATTAAGAAAAGAGTAGTTAATTACTTCTACCCATACTGGCTTTGCATCGATGGTCAGGGCGTCAACGCTTCCCACATGTAACGGGCCATGTCCTTAATCACGACTGGCTTGAAAGCCAGCCGACAGTTGTCGAGGTCGGCCCATTTTCCGAACTCCTCGGTGAATCCAGTGTTTAGGATGATAGAAATATCCGGGCGGATTGCTTTGATTCCATAGTTTCCATTTTTTTTGTTCCAAGTATAGTCTATTAATAAACATTAGGTGGTCTAAATCTTATCAGGAGGTTATTGGGCATAGGCACAGTTGAACGGAGAACAAAAAAAAGGACGCCTATTATGCCGAAATATAAGGAACTGCAAAAAAAGATTAAAGAATTAACAAATGCCTTGGCCGACCACAAAAAGGTTGAACAGTCTTTGAAAGACAGCAAGTTCAATCTTGATGTATCCAATAAAATTTTAACCAGCGTGTTGGAAAACACGCACATAAAGGTTGTTTTACTCGATTCACAATTCAATTTTATCTGGGTCAACCGCGCCTATGCTGAGACCTGCGGTTATGAACCGGATTTTTTCCAAGGCAAAAATCATTTCGACCTATATCCCCACCAAGAAAACCAAAAAATATTCCAAAAAGTAGTTGAAACAGGAATTCCTTTTTTTGTGGCGGCCAAACCGTTTGAATTCCCAGATCAACCGGCGAGAGGCGTTACCTATTGGGACTGGAGCTTGATTCCGATCATGGATGAGTGTGGAAACGTGAACGCTCTTGTATTTACCCTGGCGGATGTTACGGACGCAAAAAAAATAGAACAGGAACGAATAAAATGGGAAAACAGGCGACAACTTATCCAAAAAGCGCACAGCCTGAACCAAATGGCCGGAGCGATCGCACATCGGTTCAATAACATTTTGACGGCACTAATAGGCAATCTAGAAATTGCGATTGAAGATCTTCGTTCTGAGGGGAAAACAGTCCAAAATTTAAACGATGCCATTAAAATAGCCTACAAAGCCGCCGAAATAAGCACTCAGATGCTTACCTACGTCGGTCAATCGTTCGAAGGTCAATCGTCAATCGATCTTTCCGCTTTTTGTCGACGAGCGTTGTTGGAGTTAAAGAAGGAAGTGAACTCGAACATTACTCTGGATATTCAATTACCATCCACGGAACTTTTCATTGATGGCAATGAAAAACAAATCCATGAAGCGCTAAAAAATTTGGTATTTAATGCTGCCGAAGCAATCGGCCCCGCTTCAGGAACCATAGGCATAAGGCTCACTACGTGCTCC
>NZ_BBCC01000235.1 GCF_001311845.1 Desulfosarcina cetonica JCM 12296
TGGCGGCCAACTACGCCGGATTCAGTGTCAATCGGGTGATCCTGATCAGCGCGGCCGTCTCCGGCGCCCTGGCCGGGCTGGCCGGGGTCGGCGAGGTGGGCGGGTTGCACTTTCAGGTGATGGCCGGACTCTCGCCGGGCTACGGCTACACGGGCATCGTCATCGCCATGCTGGCACGTCTCAATCCCTTGGGGGTGATTCCGGCGGCGCTCTTCTTCGCCGTGATCATCACCGGCGCCGAGGCCATGTCCAGGGCCACCGGCGTGCCGGTCTTCCTGGCCGACGTCATCCAGGGCACGGCCCTGATCGCCATGCTGGTCGCCCTGCTCTTCACCCGTTATCGCTTGCGCATAAGGCGGTTTCCCCATGCATGACCTCATCGCTCAACTCTGCCAGGTAGGATTCTTCGCCGCCCTGATCCGCATCGCCACGCCGCTGATTTTCGCCACCCTGGGAGAACTTTTCGCCGAGCGCGCCGGCATTCTCAACCTGGGCATCGAAGGCATCATGATGCTGGCCGCCATGACCGGTTTCTCCACGGCCTACTTCTCCGGCAGCCTCTGGCTGGGCGTGGCCGCGGCCATGGCCACCGGCATGCTGGCCGGCCTGCTCATGGGGCTGCTCACCGTCAGCCTGGGGCTTAGCCAGCATGTGTCGGGTATCGGCGTGACCTTGCTCTGCTCGGGTCTCTCCTTCTTTTTCTACCGGTTGATCTTCGGCCAGCCCTCCTCGATTCCCAAGATCACCGCCTTCACGCCGCTGCCGATTCCGGGCCTGTCGGCCATCCCGATCCTGGGACCGATTCTCTTCGATCACTTCTCCCTGGTCTACCTGGCGTTCCTGCTGGTGCCGGCGGCTGCCTGGGTTCTGCGGCGAACGCCCTGGGGATTGAACCTGCGCACGGTGGGCGAGAATCCCCACGCCGCCTTCACCGCCGGGGTGAGCGTCATCAAGATCCGCTACCAGGCCCTGCTGCTCTCCGGCGCCTCATGGGATTGGGTGGCGCCTTTCTCTCCATGGCCCAGTACAACGCCTACACCTTCGGCGTGATCTCGGGGCGCGGCTGGGTATGCATCGCCCTGGTGGTTTTCGGCCAGTGGAATCCCTGGAAAAGCGCGGCCGGCGCCCTGCTCTTCGCCTTCATCGACGCCCTGCAGCTCAGGTTGCAGGCCAGCACCCTCAACCTGCCATACGAGGTCTTTCTGATGATGCCCTTTGTTTTGACCATCGTGGGCATGGCCCTGGTGTCACGCAACGCCAAGGCACCGGCGGCATTGTTGATCCCTTTTCGAAAGGAGGAGCGCTGATGTTCGATCTGATCGTCAAAAACGCCAACCTGCCCGACGGACGCCGGGGCATGGCCATCGGCGTCACGGACGGCCGCATTGCCGCCGTGGAACCCGCCATCCATGCCGAAACGGCCGAGGTCATCGACGCCACCGGCTGCCTGGTGAGTCCGCCTTTCGTGGATAGCCATTTTCACATGGACGCCACCTTGAGCTACGGCCTGCCGCGGGTCAACCAAAGCGGCACCCTCCTGGAAGGCATCGCCCTGTGGGGAGAACTCAAGCCGCTTCTCACCGTGGAGGCCATCCGCCAGCGCGCGGAAAAACTCTGCCACTGGGCCATCGCCCGGGGAACCCTGGCCATTCGCAGTCATGTGGATGTCTGTGACAGCCGGCTTTTGGCCGTGGAAGCACTCCTGGAGGTGCGCGAGCAATTCAAGAGCTATATCGATCTTCAGCTGGTGGCCTTTCCCCAGGATGGCGTGCTGCGCAGCGACGGCGCCATGGAGAATCTGAAACGCGCCCTGGACATGGGTGTGGACGTTATCGGCGGCATCCCCCATTTCGAGCGCACCATGGACCAGGGCGCCGAATCGATCCGCCAATTGTGCGAACTGGCCGCGACGCGCGGCCTGATGGTGGACATGCACTGCGATGAAAGCGACGATCCCTGGTCGCGCCACATCGAGACGTTGACCTACCACACCCAGCGTCTCGGATTGCATGGGCGCGTTACCGGATCGCACCTCACCAGCATGCATTCCATGGACAATTACTACGTCTCCAAACTGCTCCCCCTGATGGCCGAGGCCCGCGTGCACGCCGTGGCCAACCCCCTGATCAACATCACCCTGCAGGGCCGCCACGACACCTATCCCAAGCGCCGCGGCCTGACCCGCGTGCGGGAGATGCTGGCCGCCGGCATCAACGTCGCCTTCGGCCATGATTGCGTCATGGACCTGGTACAGCTTCGGCTCCCACGACATGCTGGAGGTGGCCCACATGGGCCTGCACGTGGCCCAGATGACCGGCACGGAAGAGATCCGGCAGATCTACGATACGGTGACGGTCAACGGCGCCCGGGCCCTGGGGCTTACAGGCTACGGCATCGAGGTGGGCTGCCAGGCCGACATGGTCGTGCTGCAGGCCGGAGACGTCCACGACGCCATTCGCTTGCGCCCGGCACGGCTTTTCGTGATTCGGGGTGGAAAAGTCATCGCCAAGACGGCACCGGTGGTCAGCCACCTGTCAATTGAAGGGAAGGATTTTAGCGTGGATTTTCTTCACCCCGTCGTGGGGTAAAGGCTGTCCGTCATCCTGCCACCGGATCGGACGGACGCACCGACCGGAAGGCTTCGGCCACATAATTGGCGAAGCAATCCACCAATTCGTTATCGGCGGATGAAGCCCGGTGAAGGGAGACTTCGGTGACCGGCAGCAGGGGAAATCCATGCTCCGGGCGCAGGGGACGCAGACTCTCTTCCATGCTGCCCAGACCGATGGGGGCCACGGCCAGACCGGACTTCACCGCTGCCAGAATGCTGGAGATGCTCGGGCTGACAAAGGCAAGCCAGTATCGCCGACCCACCGACTGAAGGCTCTTCTCGGCCCATTCCCGGTAGACGCACCCCTTGTGATAGACCGCCAGGGGCAAAGGGTCGGCCTTATGGGCCGCACCGCTGCGCGATGTCACCCACACCAGCGGCTCCCGGTGAACGATCTGTCCCCCTTCGACGATGCAGTGCGAACAGGGGGCCGGCTGCCGGGCATTTTTCGATTCCCGGTGCACCATCCGGCGGTCATCGGCAATGCTCTCCAAAAGGCAAAGATCAAGCGCTTCTTTCTTTAACGCTTCATAAAGCTCGATACCCGGTGCGCTGTGGATATCCACGCGAATCCGGGGAAAGGCCTTTCTGAATCCCGGCAATACCGAGGGCAGAAAACGCGCGGCATAATCCTCCGCGCAACCGAACCGCACCCGTCCGAAAAGCTCAGGGTTTGAAAATGCCGCCACGGCGTCGTTATGGGCGGTAAGAATGCGATGCGCGTGCTCAAGCAGCGTCTCGCCGTCAGGTGTCAAGCGAACCTGGCGGCCGTTTTTCTTAAACAGCGGACGCCCCACATTGGTCTCCAACCGTTTCATCTGCATGCTCACGGCGGACTGGGTAATGTGCTGAATTTCACCTGCCCGGGTGAAACTGCCGGCTTCGGCTGCCGATGCAAAGGTCTGAAGCAGGTCGATGGGCAACTCGATTCGCATAAGCATCCTTTATGTTAAGCATCAAATAGATTCATTTTCCTTATCCATTGGGATAGCTTATATTGCTTCATAAATCAACCCGTCGTGATCGAAAGCAGCCCGACCCTTTCCAAAGAACGGGTCGGGCGATCAAGCCACCCAAGCACGGATAGGAAAGGAGAACAGTCATGAATGACAAGCGCAGACATCATCGAGATGATTTCACCGACGTGTGGGCGGCCCTCCGCCAACCCAGCTCAGCGTGGGTCACCTGGCAGCTGATACCTTATCTTCAGCGATCCGATCGCAAGCCAAGACGACCAGGGAATCGCCGGTTAACGAAAAACAGAGGTCCGATTGCGATATAACCAAGAATGGCTGCAAATGTCGCGTCAATATCACTTCCGGGCACCATCTGCTTCACGGATTGTAGCCGCCGCGCAAACTTTCCGGTAGAGGCGCTGGGTCTCTTCCGAAGGCGGAACCCCCAGCTCCTCTTCCAGAAGCCGGCAGCAGGTGTGGTAATGGCGGACCGCCTCGGCATAGCGCCCCAAACGACGGCAGTTGTCGATCAGGCGCTGATAGAAAATTTCCTCAAACCGATCCAGGCCAATCCCCTGTTGATAAACCGACAACGCCTGCCGGTTCCGGTTCAAGGCTTCCAGACAGCGGCCATAGTTGATCAGCAAATCGACCAGTTGCTTTTTTAGCTGCTCCCGCCGCGTCGCCAACCATAGCGATGCCGGCTTCTCACCCGCCATGAATTCCCCATGGTAAAGCGCCAGTGCGTCACGGTAATGGGTCAGCGCCATCTTCATGTTCTGATCGCGATGGGATCGTCTGGCGGCGGAAGCCTTTTTTTCAAAAGCGATCGCGTCGATCCACCAATGGCCGGGGGAGAGCGATAAATAGCCGTTGGCCAGGCTGATGGCGGCCGGATCACCCAACAACCGGCGCAGACGGTTTAGCGTTGTCGACAGCGCGCTGGCCCCGCTGTCCCGGTCCGCCTCCGGCCACAAATCATCGATAACCGTTTCCACGCCGTCCGCGGCCGGCGCGCGGGCAATGATATGTTTGAACAAGGCGAGTGGTTTTTGAGGGGACTTGCCGCTGAAAACCAAGGCCTGGCCGTGCCTTTCGATCTTCAAACCACCCAGGGTGTGGACACGAAAGGGCCAGGGCCAGCATTCATCGATGCAGGCATATGCGGGTGCGACGATGCGATGGCGATGAATCAATTCCTTTACATAATCGGTTTCGATACCCCGCTGCATGGCTGTGACGGCGACCCATTGCCACAGCCGGGGCAGGCCCCACCAAACCATGTTGACATAATGATGACGCCGCCCGATGGCCAAGCCTTGGCGAAGATAGCGCAGGGAAACCGGCGACTGCGCCCGGGCGGCAAAATCGGCTTTGACCAGCAACACCATAAATTGAAAAATGGCGCTGCCGGTTTTGCGCGACCCGTTCCAGGCACGGTTAATTTCCCGCCAGGCCTCTTTTTTGCGGTCGTTTTCAAAAAGGCAGAAGGCCAATTGAATCCGGCATACCAGGGTGGCCAGTCGGTGTCCCGTTTCATCGGCAATCTCGGTGGCCTTTCTGGCGTGGGCCAGGGCCTTGCGGGGATCTCCCCAAAGCAGTTGGAACCAGCCGGAAAAATGATGATAGACCGAGTGGCCGTGGTAATGCGATTCGTCCAACTGAAAGGCCAGCTGATCGATGCCCGCCTGGGCCAGGCGTTTGTCCCCCCGGGTCATGCCGACAGAGGCCTTGAGGAAAACAAGGGTTTGGGCCGTGAAATAAAGGCCGCTGCGGCCGCACGCGCAATGGCTTCCTGGATTTCCTGGGGCGCATGCGCGAGCCGGTCCAGGGTGGCGATGCGGATGCCAATTTCCAGCCATTTCCATTGCAGGGTCAGTGACGGCAGGCGGTCGGCATGGTCGTCGGCCACCTGCTTGAATTCGTTTAACGCCACCGTTGCATCTTCAAATTTACCCAGCCAGGCCAGGTAGGTTACGGCCCAAACCGTCGCCCGCAGGATCAAATCGATTTCTCCGCTTTGACGGGCCGTTTGAACCGCCTGGTCGACGGCGGACAGCGTGGTTTTGTCCTGTGGCCGCCGGATCAACATGGCAACGGCTCGGCTGACCATCACCCGTGCGTTGATCCCGACATTTAAGAATCGATACGCTCGGTCGTTGACGTTGCGGTCATACCAACGCAGCCAACGATCCAACCGGGAAAAGAAATGCCATTGGTAAACAATACTGTCCACCAAACCGGACCAGGCCAGCAGGCTGCCGTCGACGTTGCCCGCCTTGCTGAAAAGATCAAGGGCCCGAACCAGTTTCGTTTGGGCGTCGGCCGGTTGGTCAAACTGTAGGCAGACCCCCGACCAGTAGCACAGCCAGGGGTGGCCATGCGTTGCCTCGGCCGGCAGGCGGCCCAGCCATTCGGTCAGGGTCCCCAGGCATCCACCGCGGACAAGGTCAGGGGCATGCTGAAGAACGAATGCCGTCAGCGCCTGCGTATCGTCCGTCCGCCACAGCAGCTGCGCGGCAGCCTCCAACTGCCCCTGGCCGGCCAGAATGCCGGCAGCCTTTTTTTGCAGCCGCACAATTTCTTCCCGACTGAAATGAGCCGGGTTCTGGTCAATCAAGAACCGGCGCCAGAGCATATGGTAGCAATAAACCGGCTCCGGGGCCGCTGTGCGTTGGATGAAAAGATGCCTGCGCATCAGCTGCTCCAAAATCCGTTGGATGTGGGGGATTTCGGCCAGTGCGGCGGCATCCGCGGCCGTCATTTGGGGTAGATGGGCGGTTTTCAGCAGTACGTGCTGGATATCGGCCGATTGACGGTGGAACAATTCAACGGCAAAATAGTTAAACACCCCTAGAGGGAGGACCGGCGATGATTTTGCGGCATCCACGGCCTCTGCGCCCCGGTTGCCGGCCAACAAAACAATGCCGACAGCCCATCCCTGGGTCTGGTTGTAGACGGCGCCAAGGGTCCGGTCATCCACCGGCCGACCCGAAAGGATCGCCAAGAGTTGCTTGGTTTCCGCGCGATCGAAACGCAGTTCATCGGCATGGATGATACACAGTTGCCGTTTGGCCTTCAATCCGGCCATTTCCGGTGGCGGATCGTTGCGGCTGATGACCAGGATTCGGACCTGCGGATGGACGGCGGAGAACCCTTTGGCCAGGAAGCGGTGCATCGTCGACTGCGGCGGGAGCTCCTGGTAATCATCAAAAATCAGCCAGACGGGCTTTTTCAGTCCGTCGGCAAGCCGCTCAAAATAGATTTTGGCAAAGGCTTCCCCGCCCGGATTGTTTTCCGGTGTAAACATGGGCAGCTTTTCGGGGAAATGGCCCAGATGCGTGGCGGCGGCCCAGCTCAGATTCCGAAAAAACAGCGCCGGATCGTTATCACCCGCATCCAGCTGATACCAGACATAGGCCTGCCGGGTTTCGGAAAGATAGTTCACGGCATAGGTGGTCTTGCCGGATCCGGCCATGGCGGACAGCCAGGCAACCGTGCGGGGAGCGATTGCTTCCAGGTGCCGGAATAACCGCGTCCGATTAAGGATATCAGGAAGTTTTGGAGCGGTAATTTTACCCGCGGCGACGGCGTTCCGATCCATGGATACAGCACCATTATACCGAACTACATTTTTCAGTCAGAACAGCAAGGCTTTTCGGGTCAATAGCATATTCTGGGAATGCCGACAAATCATCCGTGACCGATCTGTGACCTTTCTTGTGTTACTTTAATACGCTTAAGTGAATTGAAATATCTCATCCGGAAAGAGATCATCGAAGCGGCTGCTTGAGACGTCTGGATCTGGTCCGATAACGGGAACTCGCCAAGACAAGGAGATGAAAAATGACAAAATGCGGATTAACCGGCGTGTGGAAACTCGTTTCGTTTCTGTTGACATTGATGCTCCCTGTTTTTCCCTGCCATGCAGCACAAACCCCAACCCCGTTGCCCCCTTCCTCCTCCCCGGGCAACCTTGTTTTTATTCTCGATGCCTCGGGATCCATGTGGGGCCAGGTCGAGGGAACCGCCAAAATTGCCATCGCCAAGGAGGTCCTCACCCGGCTGATTGGGGAACTCCCGGACGATGCCTCGGTTGGCCTGGTGGCCTATGGACACCGCCGCAAGGGCGATTGTGATGACGTGGAGGAATTGATTCCCCTAGGCCGGCTGGATAAGAAAGCAATGGTCGCTACCATCCAGGCCCTGAACCCAAAAGGCAAGACGCCCATCAGCCGATCGGTGCGCCTGACCGCCGAGCGAATCAAAAACCTTGAGGACGAGACCACCATCATTCTGGTGTCCGACGGCAAGGAGACCTGCGATCCGGACCCCTGCGGGCTGGTCAGGGAACTGAAGGACGCCGGCATCAAATTCGTCATGCACGTCATCGGGTTCGATGTGACCGAGGAAGAACGGGAGCAGTTGGAATGCATGGCCAATGCCGGGGGCGGGCAGTACTATACCGCCGGCAATGCGGGCGAGTTTCTGGCGGCGGCCCGGGAGGTGGTGGAGGCACCGACGTTTTCCGGAGGGTATTTGAAGGTCACCACGCTTAAAACCGACAAACCGTTTGCCGCCCATGCGCAGGTTTATCGACAAGAGGACCGCAAAAGCATGGGCAGCAAGAGCACCTGGTCAAATGGCAAGCCGGCCCGATTCAAATTGATGCCGGGCATCTATGCACTGACGGCAACGGACCGGTCGGCGACGCCCCATCAGACGCAGGAGATCGGGGATATTGAAATCGTGTCAGGTCAGACCGTGGAGAAGACGATCTCGTTTGTCGAGCCCGGCATGCTGAATATTACCACGGTCAAGGAAGGGCAGCCCTTCGATGCCAGCGTTGCCGTCTATCGCCAAAGCGACAACGCATCCATGGGTATGAAGGGCTCTTGGGCGGGTGGCAAGCCGGCGGCCTACACGTTGGTCCCGGACGTTTATTCGGTAAAGGTCACGGACCGATCGGTGACGCCATACCAGACTCAGGAGATCCGGGATGTCGCGATCGTGTCGGCTCAGACCGTGGAGAAGACGGTCACATTCGGCGGCTCGGGTACCCTTCGGATCGCAACGATGAAGTCAGGCCAACCGTTCCATGCCAGCGTCACCGTCTACCGTCAGAGCGACAACAAAT
>NZ_BBCC01000236.1 GCF_001311845.1 Desulfosarcina cetonica JCM 12296
GGGAGACGAAGAGGATGCCTTTGCGCGCCACCAACGGGCGGACACTTTTTTCGATGATGGCATCGATATCGCCGGCGACACCGGCCTGATCCCGGATCGCGCCCTTGCCTTCGATGCCCCGGTAGGTCAGGGCCTGGCTGAAGCGGGCATCAATGGCATCGAAAAAATACTTGGCGGTCAGCTGAAGGCCGTCGAAAAGCTGGCGGCCCCGGGAAGCCGCCACACTGAGCAGGATCCCCTCGCGCGTGGCAACCAGCGGATCCTTGAGTTTGAAGGCATATTTCCGGGACCAGAGGGTCTGGCAGCGATCGATCAGCACCTTGAGCTGCGCGCTGGCACCGTAAAAATAGATCGGGGAGGCCGCCACGACCATGTCCGCCTGGCGCAGCAGGCCGAAAATCTGTTTCGCCATGGGATCATCGGCAATCACGCAGGTGCCGTGGCTTTCGCAGTAGCCACACCCCTTGCAGGGCGTGATCCCGGCCCGGGCCACCTGGATGGTCTGGACCGCTGCGCCGGCCGCAGCCGCTTTTTCAAGGAACGTGGCCAGCAGGATGTCCGTGTTGCCGCCCTTGCGGGGGCTTCCCTGAAGTCCCAGAATAAACATGATCGATGGTTCCTCGCGGTTGATGCTATTTGACGTGGCAGGTTCTGCAGGTCAGCGGTCCATGGGGGTTGCCGGCCTTTTTTTCCTGCCTGTGACACTTGATGCACTGGGTGTTCATGACCTGTTTGGGCTTCAGGCTGCCGGCGGCCTTCATCTTCTCGATGGACGCATGCGTCTGGGGGAAGACACTGTGGCACACGTTGCAGTCGCCCAAGCGGTCCTGATGCCGGGCATGGGAAAAGGGGACTTTCCCCTGGTTGCCGCCAAAGAGTTGCATGTCGGCGGGCCCCCGGTTGGCGGCCGCGGCACAGATCGCCACGGCGCCCACCAGAAGAATCACCATGGTACCGATTCCCGAGACAAAGCGCTTCATACAAACGATCCCTTCTAACTTGAAATGCGGCCTCCGCACCGGGCGGATAAAGGCGCGGGTGCGAAGGCGGCGTTGAGGGCCAATGATCAGTACATCTCCTCATGGGCCAGATCCTCGTCGGTCACCTTTACACTGAAGAGTTTATACGCCCACACTTGATAGGCCAGGACGACGGGGATGAAAAGCAGCACCACGATGAGCATGATTTTCAGGGTCAGCGGGCTCGACGAGGCATTGAAGGCCGTCAGGCTGAAGGCCGCATCGATGCTGGAGGGGAACAGGCTGGGAAAGAGCCCGATCACGCCGAAAAAGGTACAGGCCACGATGGTGAGGGCCGATGCGCACCAGCCTTGAAGGCGGCCTGTTGCACCAGGAAAAAGCGGATGCCCACCAGCCCGACCACGGCCAGGGCCGGCACGAGGAACAGCGTCGGGTGGGCCAGATAGTTGCCGTACAGGCCGGTGAAGAAGACCGTGGCCACCAAAAAGACGACCGCCACGCCGGTCAGGACGGGCCAAAGCTTGCCGGCCAGCCGGGCCGACCGTTCGGCCAGGTCGCCATCGGTGCGTACGATCAGCCACAGCGCCGTGCATCACGAAGAGGCAGACGAACAGCACGCCGGCCAAAAGGCCATAGGGGTTGAGCAGGGTAAAAAGCGTGCCCTGGTAGATTCCCGCCTCATCGATGGGAATGCCCTGGAAGATGTTGCCGAAGGCACGCCAAAGAGCAGCGCCGGCAGAAAGCTGCCCACGAAGATGCAGGTGTCCCATACCCGCTTCCAGGCGGCGCTTTGTACCTTGTTGCGGAATTCGAAGGATACCCCGCGCAGGATCAGGGCGAAGAGAATCAGCATCAACGCCGAGTACAGGGATGAGAACATCACTGCGTAGACCAGGGGAAACGCGGCGAAGGTGACGCCGCCGGCGGTGATCAGCCAGACCTCGTTGCCGTCCCACATGGGCCCCATGGCGTGGATCATCATGTGCTTGTCGCGCTCGGATTTACCCAGGAATGGATACAATGATCCAATTCCCATATCAAACCCATCGGTCATGAAGAAGACCGCCCAGAGAAGCCCCCAGAGAAAAAACCATACGGATTGTAAAAGCATTTGAACCCCCGTGTTCTATCGATTCGGTTGTTGTCGTCGAATGACGTCGATCAGCTGTTTTCGGTTGCCGGCTGCGGTCCCTTGTTGGCGTAGTTGGCGATCAGGTAGAAGCCGGCGATCCCCAACAGGCCATACACCAGGATGAATCCCACCAGGGTGGTCATCACCTGCACCTCGGCCACCGGCGAGGCGGCGACGGCGGTTTTCAGCAAGCCGTAGACGATCCAGGGTTGACGGCCAACCTCTGCCAGGATCCAGCCCATTTCCATGGCCAGATAGGGCAGGGGCAGAGCGAAAAGCATCACCCACAGATACCAGCGGGATTCGAGCAGTCGCTTTTTCAACAGCAGACCGATGATGGTGAGCAGGGGGAACAGGGTGCCCAGGGCGACCATGGTGCGGAACGAGACGAACGTGGGCAGTACCGGGGGACGCTCATCCTTGGGAATGTCCCTCAGGCCGGTCACCGTGGCGTTGAAATCGTGATATCCCAAAAAGCTCAGGACGCCGGGCAGGCTCCCGATCTCGATCTTGTTGCGTTCATGGGCTTCGTCGGGGATGGCGAAAAGAACGATGGGGGCTTGGGCCTGGGTTTCCCAGTGCGACTCCATGGCCGCCAATTTAGCGGGTTGGGTTTTGGTCACGTGCACGGCGTGCATGTCGCCGGTGATCACGACCACCAGGGAGGCGACCAACCCGACCACCAGGCCGATATTGAAGGAGCGGGTGAAAAATTCGATGTGTTGTTTCTTGAGCAGATGCCAGGCGCTGATGCCCATGATGAAGAAGGCGCTGAGCAGGAAGGCCGAAGGAATGGTATGAACGATTTCCAAAAGGCCGAACGGGTTGGTCACCACTGCCAGGAAATCGGTCAGCTCGGCACGGCCGCCGCGAATCGTATAGCCCACCGGTTGCTGCATCCAGCCGTTGGCCAAAAGGATCCAGACCGCCGAAATGTTGCCGGCCGCGGCCACCAGCCACATGACCGTGGCATGGGCCTTTTTGGAGATCTTGTTCCAGCCGAAGATCCAGATACCGATGAAGGTCGATTCCAGGAAAAAGGCCAGCGAGGCCTCGATGGCCAGCAAGGACCCGAAGATGTCGCCCACATAGGCCGAGTAACGGGACCAGTTGGTCCCGAACTGGAATTCGAGGGTAATCCCTGTCACCACGCCCAGGGCGAAGTTGATGAGAAAAAGTTTGCCCCAGAATTTGGTCATGCGCAAATAGGTCTCATCCCCGGTTTTCACGTATCGGGTCTCCATGTAGGCCACCAGCACGGACAGTCCCAGGGTGAGGGGCACAAACAGAAAATGGAACATGGTAGCGGCGGCGAACTGGAGCCGGGATAGCATGACAACGTCCATACAAAGTCCTCCTTCGAGCGGATACAGGCAGCCGTTGCCACGAATGGCAAGGCTGCCGGAAAGTGAATTCAAGGGGCGGTCAACCCGAACGATCCACGTCCAAGCCCCGTCGATGGTGGCCAGCGCTGGCGCGAATCGGGAACCACGGTCGCCCGAGGCCCCATGGCCGCGATGAGGGACGGGGGAAGCGTGGCGTCAGCCGACGGCTTCAGGCAGCCCCATCCAGCGTGCACTGGGTGAAGTCGATGGGCTTGCCGCACTTGCTGCAGGTATGGACCTTGTCGAATTCGTCGGAGAAGATCTCTTTGGTTTCGCCGCATTCGGGGCACTTGCAGACGAACGATTTCAGGTTTTTGAAGCTTTCATAACCGGGGCAGTGTTGTGGTGTGGACATGGCATCCTCCTCTTTCATTTTTAAGGCGTTAAACGGAGATAAGACCGGAACCGGTTGCACGGGGTGCAAAACATCCGTTATCCGGCCATCTTTTTAGCAATTTCACGGCCATAGTCCTGGGCCATGGTGACGCCGCCGCCCAAGCTGGCGGATTTGAGCCGCAACGGATTGCCAACCATATTCATCTTGTATATATTTTTCATGGTTTCGAAAATGCGATCGGGGGCTTCGCCACTCCAGCCGAAGGCACCGAAGGCACCGCCGACCGTGCCCTCCAGTTGGGCTTTTTCCGCCATGAACAAAAGGGTTTTCATCCCCTGGACCATCTCGCCGTGTAGGTGGGAGAGCCCAGAACCACGGCGTCATATCCCTTCAAATCATCTTCTTTTTTAATGTCGGTAACCTTTACGATTTCCGCCTCGTGACCTGAGATACGAATGCCCTCGGCGATCAGATTGGCAATTTTTTCGGTCGCTCCGGTGCGCGTGGCGAACACGATCAGCGCTTTGGCCATCTTCGGCTCCCTTTCTGACTATTTGATTCTCGGGTCCTTGCCTTCGTACTGGCAGTCGGGTGTGTAGCAGGTGTTGTCCAGAAATTCACATTTTTCCTTACAGGACGGGCATTTTTCCGGCGGTTTGTCCGCCTGCAGTTCATATCCACAGTTCCCACATTTCCAGTTACCCATGGGTTCCTCCTTAATGTTGGATACGGGGGCATCATCCCTCGACGCGTGGATCCAGCATGTTCCGCAGCCCCTCACTGTTCACCGGACCGTCACCGGAACGGTGGAGATTCGGACCTTGGACGTCTCGAATCGGAACGTGCCGTCCAAGGTCCGCTAAACGACGCTTACGCTTTCCAAAGCCCGTGAAGGTTGCAGTATTCGCGGGCCGATACCGATGCCGCGTCAACCTTGAACACGGCTTCGGGGGTATCTCCCGGCTTAAGAAACTGGAACAGGGACTTTCCGTCGGCAATCAGTTCAATCCACTGGATGTAGTGCTTCTCTTCCATGGGATGGGCGACGCTGCCGACCTTGACCTTGTAGCCGCCGTCGATCTTTTCGATGACCGGCACATGTTTTTCTTTCGCCGCATCAACGGTATTCTCGGTCAGTTTCTGCATGGGCTGTCCACAGCAAACCAGTTCACCGCCGCCGCCGACGAGCACTTGAACGATGTTGCCGCATACATCACACTTGTAGACCTCATACCTTTCAGCCATTTTATGTTCTCCTTTACTTTCGTTGGTTCGGTTTGATGACGCGTGGTTGTCGGTTTGTGATTTGGATTACCAATTCTCGCCGAGAATTTCGAAATGCGCCTGGGGATGGGCACAGGCCGGGCAGATTTCCGGTGCTTCGGTGCCTTCCAGGAGATACCCGCAGTTGCGGCAACGCCAGGTGACCGGTTTCTCGCGTTTGAATACCCGGCCGGCTTCGATATTGGCTTTCAGATCCAGGTAGCGTTTTTCATGCTGCTTTTCGGCCACGGCGATGGCTTCGAAAATGAACGCGATGTGATCGAATCCCTCCTGCCGGGCAACCTTGGCGAAATCGGGATACATCGTGGTCCATTCATAGTTTTCGCCGCCGGCCGCCTCCTGGAGATTCTCGGTCGTGGTGCCGATCACGCCAGCCGGAAAGGCGCCGGTGATCTCGACCTCGCCGCCTTCGAGCAGCTTGAACAGTCGCTTGGCGTGTTCCTTTTCCTGATTGGCCGTCTCCTCGAAGATGTCGGCGATCTGGACAAAGCCTTCTTTCTTTGCCTGTTTGGAAAAGTAGGTGTAACGGTTGCGTGCCTGGGATTCACCGGCAAATGCCGTCAAAAGGTTTTTTTCGGTTTGGGTTCCTTTGATACTGGCCACTTCATGTCCTCCTTCATATGGGGGTTGGGGTTTTTGTTGATAGGGTTGTTATGATGAACATGACGTATCCCACCAGCCTTTGGCGATATGCTTGATCTTCTCGTCTTCGGCCAGGCGTTTGATTTTATACCCTGAGTCGCGCAACATGCCAAAGAGAATGCCGCAACCGGTATCCTCGCGATCATCGTCACCCTGGTTGGCAAGCTGGATCATGCGTTCGGCCAGCAGAATGACTTCCTTGAGATTATGGTCGCACCGTCTCACGAATTGAAACTTTCCGAAAAGGGGTTGGCTTGCGCTGGCGTCCCGGGGGGCAACATCAGCGATCTTTATTTGATTTATTTCTACATCAAGATGCATGCCAATCTGTCGGTGATCATCGTGTCTGCCGTCAACGGGTCGGAAAAAATGTGCTTTCAGGCAGGATGACCCGTTTTCAAATCCCATCCTGGCACTGCTTGCCGCGGACACGGGACAGGGCGGACACGGAACGAGAGACTCAATTCGAGTGTTATCGCTTGTGGTGAAAAGGGTTTATCGTATTCTCAGGTTGATTGTGAGACAAATGTGTATCGGAATACATACTTGATGGTGCAACATCGATGAATTTCCGGTTCTTGCCGCCCATTGTCGAGATGGTGCGTTTAAGGATGATGCGGGCGGGTACAGCAACGCCGAGTGGAAAATCGGACGTATCAGGCACGAAAGTGGCACACCGGTGTCTCATGAAAATGGTGAAACATTCATTGGGCCGGAAAGCCGCTGAAGGCCTGCCCATAGGCTTTCCGGCCGTTGCAGGGGCGCTACGATCGGGTGGCGACCAGACGGTGGCTGAGGAGTTTGATGTGAGACATTTCCGCCTTGATGATATCATCCAGGCGGGACTGCCCCAGGCTTTCGGGAACCAGGTCTTTCATCCCCAGGTAAAAAACGATGGAGTCTTTTTCCGCCAGGATGGCTGCCTTGAGGATCGCTTCCAACGAACTGGTATCCATCTCCTTTTTAAAAAAGATGCGGGTGTCCGCCAGGGCTTTGAGATAGGCCGCCGCCTCGTTTTGCGGGTCGAAGACGGTCTGGGTCTTCTCGGCCTCACCGAGCCCCTTGCGCATGGCGGCGAAGGTCTTTTCGTGGTCGTCTTCCATCGCCGCCAGGTCCAGCAGAAATTCTTTCGCATTCTGATCGGCTATATTCGCAGCCGCGTCCCGGTAAAACGTCGCGCCATTGCGTTCGATTTGCATTGCCATTTCAAACACGTCATCGGCGTTGAAATCATAACTCATGAATGGGCCTGCCTTTCTTTAATAGCGGGGTTCATCAAAGCGAGCTTTGCCAAAACAGGCAACTTGATACATGCCTGCTTCGGCAAAGCACTGTCAACCGCAAAATGAATCCCGCTCTGGAATTTTAGGACTCGGCTTCGTTCAGCCGGCACTCCGCATCCCACTCCGGGCAGGCGCTTTTTCGCTCGGCCTGGAATTTCAACATGCACTCGCCGCATTCCAATTCGATATTCGGTGTGTCGCCATACCTTTTTAGGAGTTCTTCCTTGGACAGGACCTGCGCGAAACTGCACCCGCACTGCGGGCAGGCGGATTGGATTTTATAGTGTTTGTGGCTCATCGGTTCTCCTCCTGTGATTTGACGGGGTTGAGTGGATCTGATGATTTTGAAAAAAAAGCAAAATCAATGCCAGGATGAAACCGTTGCGGTAATGTTGGCATGGTTGTTGATAGTGTTGAGAGTGAATCGATTGACTTGATCGGTTCGCCTGACACGTTCCGAAAACAAAAATTATTCTCGCATAAGGAGATACAAATGGCCAAGACTAAATTTAAAGGAACCCCGGTTCAACTCGCCGGCGATCTTCCCCCGGTGGGTTCGGCTGCTCCCGATTTCAGCCTGACGAAAGTGGATCTGTCCACGGTTTCACTGAATGATTACAATGGCAAAATTGTGGTGTTGAATATCTTTCCCAGCATTGATACACCGGTATGTGCCATGTCGGTGAGAAGATTCAACGCCGAGGTCGGCAAGCTTGAGAACACCGTCGTTCTTTGTGTGTCGGCGGATCTGCCCTTTGCCCATGCCCGATTCTGCGGTGCCGAAGGTTGGAGCATGTGGTCTCGGCCTCCACCTTCCGCAGCCCGGCATTCGGCGATGTCTACGGAACCCGGATGACCGATGGTCCCCTGGCCGGTTTGATGGCTCGGGCCGTGGTGATCATCGACGAGCGGGGCAAGATCGTCTACACCCAATTGGTGGACGAGATTTCCCAGGAACCGGATTACGCGCCGGCGCTTGCCGCGGTGACCGCTGCCGAACCCCTGCCGGCCTGCACGACGGCGTTCTCGGCGGAGCATTCCCGCGGTACCGAAGACGACGGTCCCTGTGACGATGGCCGGGCCGGCGGTTGAATGACGACGCTGGTCCGGCGGCAAGCGGCTTTCGATATGCTTTGCCGCCGGACTGCGCCGGCCACAGATGCAACTGCTGTGGATCAGCCTGGCTGACCGGCAGACGGAGGACTTTCCATGCCGACCTACACGGGAATTAACCATTTGGCCATGGTCACCGCCGACATGGACCGCACCGTCCGTTTCTGGCGCGACCTTTTGGGGATGCACCTGGTCGGCGGGCTGGGCAGCAAGGGTTATCGACATTACTTTTTTGAGATTTCCGACCGGGACATGATTGCCTTTTTTGAATGGTCCGGTGCGGAACCCATCCCGGAGAAGGATCACGGTGTGCCCTTCAAAGGTCCCGTGGCTTTTGACCACATCGCCTTTGGGGTTACCGATGACGACGCCTTGTGGGTGCTCAAGGACCGCCTGGAGGCAGCGGGATTCTGGGTTTCGGAAGTGATGGATCACGGCTTTATCCATTCCATCTACACCTTCGACCCCAATCACATCCCCATTGAATTCAGCGCACCGGTGGCCGAGGTCGATCTGCGGCAAAAGCCGCGCATGCGTGAC
>NZ_BBCC01000237.1 GCF_001311845.1 Desulfosarcina cetonica JCM 12296
CCTATTTGTCAAGAGAAAAAACTCACTTTTTTCATTTTTTTAAGCCACTTATGAGTACATAGCGCGAAAGCAAAAACCTAACCGGACATTACTGGCATTTTTCGAAATAATGCGCCAGAATCGGAGCGAAGCCGACAGGCTTGGTGCGGACGTCGTTGATAATATTCTTTGGCATAACGGTGAGTTCCGTAACGTATGGAAATCACATATAATATTGGCAAAGAAAAATCTAGGCGTATTTTCAATGATTATATATAGTTATACCTGATTAGAGTGCGTAATCGGTAATTTTCCTCTGATTTTTAAAGATTTTCTCCGATTCCCTATGAATAGCTAATTTTTCAACTTAAGATTTGAACAAGCGAAATCCAAGTTCAATCGAATCGCTATATTTTTCAAGTTCACTTTGAGGACGGCGAAAATTGACTTTTCTAATTTCATCAAGGCCGCCCTGACGGTAAAGTCGCAAATATTTTGTCACGGCATTGTCACAGGCACCCGATATTTTCGCAATCTGTTTGTGTGGAAGCCCCTGACTTTTTAGCCAGAGGACTTCTATCCTGCGCTGAACTCGGGGAATGGGATGATGAAACCTTTCATAGTCAATGGTTTTAAGATCCTGGTCAGAAAATACTACTTTAATCATTGGTCTCTCCCTGGCTGCTCATTGAAGGTTCAATGCATCCAGGGTAGTATGGCAAATAATACCACTTTTGTCCCGTAGAAAATTAATATCGGCGGTAATTTTCACATTTTATTGCCATTCGCAGTATACAATCATTAAACCATTCCAAGTGGGAATGCAAATACCACATAACCTGGATACTCAAATGCCGGAGAAAGAACCTTTATGGCGAACTCCGAAAGGTATCTGAGCAAGGTATTCCAGGAGTTCGCCCGGTAGAAAGAATGTGAGATCCTTGAGGGGCATTTGATGGAAGACCATGTTCGCATGCTCGTATCGATCCCACCCAAATACGCGGTATCGCAAGTCATTGGATACTTGAAAGGTAAAAGTGCGATCCATATTGCCAGAGTCTACATGGGGCAAAAGAGAAACTACAAAGGGCAGTACTTCTGGGCCGGAGGCTACCATGTATCAACGGTCGGCAGGGATGAGAAACAATCCGGAAATATATCAGAGAGTAGGAACAGGAAGACCGAAGGCTCGGTCAGCTTCAGATGTCTGGTTAAAGCGACGCCACCTTTAGGTGGCTAATGAACTTGACCGCTTTGAGCGGTTCACGTGTCAAGCCTCCAGCTTTGCTGGAGGTCATGACTCATTAATTTCAAGGATTAAAAATGAAAAAAATAATGACCCAAGTTTCAGCGCCGGACCTTTCGAAGATGGAAGAAGCCAATGTAGTTGATGCAATCAGAAGCACTTGGATTTCTTCTACTGGTTCCTACATAAATCGTTTTGAAAAGGAGTTTGCCAATAAATGCAGTACCAATTATTGTTTAAGTGTATGTAACGGAACCGTCGCACTTCACCTCGCTTTGTTAGCTTTGGATGTCCGACACGGAGACGAGGTTATCGTTCCTTCTCTTACATATATAGCTACCGCTAATGCGGTACGTTATGTCGGTGCGGAACCAATCTTTATTGATGTAGATCCTAAAACATGGTGTATCGATCCTGATTTGATAGAAAATAGCATCACTCGCAGGACAAAAGGAATAATTGTCGTTCATTTATACGGTCATCCGGCAGACATGGATCGAATTAACCACATTGCAGCCGTTCATGGACTTTGGGTAATTGAGGACGCCGCCGAAGCACATTTTGCAAAATATAAGGGCGATCCAGTCGGTTCCCTTGGACGTGTAGGTACTTTTTCATTTTATGGCAATAAAATTATTACCTGCGGAGAAGGTGGCGCAATTACTTTAAATGATAAAAATCTTTCTATCCGTGCTAAAACGTTACGTGGACAAGGCATGGATCCAAATCGAAGATACTTTTTTCCAGTGACCGGTTATAATTTTCGTTTGACCAATATTGCCTGTGCAATTCTGTGTGCTCAAATGGAACGCTATAAAAACATTTTAACGAAAAGATTAAATATATTCAGTACATATCGTGAATTTTTATCTGAAATCAATGGAATTAGCTTCCAACCCGTTGCAGAATGGGCTGAGCCGACTCCGTGGTTATTCTGTATTGTTGTAAATGAGAAAGAATATGGAAAATCTAGAGATGATCTAATTCGTCTGTTAGAAAATCAGGGAATTGAAACACGTCCTTTTTTTATACCTTTGCACTTGCTTCCTCCCTTCAGAGAACAATCAGTAGAGAGAAAGGATTCATTAATTCATACCGAAAAAATAAGTCGTTCTGGTTTAAACCTTCCGACATTTTCTAATTTATCTAAAAAAGAAATAGAAAAAATTTGCTCTATTATTAGGTCATCATCGCTAAGATAATTTATTTTCATTTCATTATGGTTTTACATGCTATAAACTGTGTTTTATTAAAAATATGCGTTTTTTGAAGTAAATTGTCAAAAATCTGATTGAATACTATGATAAATATCTGTATCGATGCGAGAATTGAAAAAGGTTTATATGGCGGTTTAGAACATGTCGTCATAGGTCTTTCTCAGGGCCTCTCAAAATTGCAAAATGATAAAGAAAGATACTTTTTTTTTAACCTATCCAGAAACAAAAGAGTGGTTGATAACGCACACCGAAGGACAATGTGAAATTATCACTACTTTGAATAGTGGCCCATCCACACACTGGATATCTCAATTTAATTTTTTAAGTATACATCTGAAGCATTTTTGGCATTTTATTAAATATCTTCAATATCTCATAATAAAGGATAAAGCGGTAAAATTAGCACATTCAGAGGGAATTATCGAAAAGTACAATATTGATTTAATACATTTCCCAATTCAAAGTGCATTTATAACTAGAATTCCAAGCATTTACCATCCTCACGACCTTCAGCATTTGCATCATCCAAAATTCTTTAACAAATGGCAAATTACAAATCGAGAAATTAATTACAGAAAATTCTGCAACCAAGCGACAATAATTGCAGTTGCTTCCTCTTGGATTAAAAATGATATAATTAAACATTACTCTATAGATTCTGAAAAAGTTAAAGTAATTCCTCTTGCTCAATCTAACGAGTTTTGTTCTTTTCCATCAAATAATGATTTACTACTTACTAAACGGAAATTTAACCTCCCAGATGAATTCATTTTTTATCCTGCCCAAACATGGGAACATAAAAATCATATTGGACTCATAGAATCTGTAGCATACTTAAGAGATAATTTTAACTTAATAATACCAGTTGTGTTTTCTGGACATATGAATGAATTCTATCCAAAAATTTTAAATGTGATTAGAAAAAATAATATGTTTGACCAAATTAAATTTGTTGGCTTTGTTTCACTTAGTGAGTTACAATCACTTTATGAATTGTGTAAGTTTGTTATCATTCCTACGAAATATGAGGCAGCTAGTTTTCCTTTGATTGAAGCATTTTATTCAGGAACACCAGTTGCCTGCTCTAATGTCACATCTCTTCCCGAACAAGCGGGAAACGCTGCGCTTATTTTTGATCCTTACAATATTATTGATATTTCTGAAGCAATCAAAAAATTATGGTATGATAAGAAATTAAGAAAAAATTTAGTCGAATATGGAAAAAAAAGGATTAAGCTATTTTCTTGGGGAAAAACATGCCGGCATTTTCGTGCTTATTACCGTTTAATTCTAAAAAGAAATCTATCTCCTGAGGACATGGATTTAATAGATAATAATCCTTTCTACTAAAATTTTATTGCATTCACTTTTATCAACCAATGGTAAAAACATACCTTGCAGCATACGATATTATACACCGATTTTCGCGCAAATTTTAACCGTCATACCATATAAGAATTTGTGGGCGTCAATCGAAAGAGAGATTGAGTTTGACACAAAGATAACGCTGAATCCTGATTTGCGGCACTGGTTCAGTTGAATAGGTAATAACTATAGATCACTATTTTGGTTAGTTATATATATTGTGCACTGAAAAGCGATTCCGGAGTGGTCTCGCATTCTATTACTCCTAAACTTACAGCAGGCACTTCTTTGGTTGTAAAGTGAACTCTGAGGAAGTTATGGTGTGACCACCGGTTTTAAAACCAGCCAAAATCACCGATATTAAAACCAACCACTACTTGCGCAAGACGCAGGTCTGCGTAATGAGCATGCATTAAAAGCGCGCAGCCCACTCCTTGCATCAAATTTTTTCGGTTATGGTCTTTTTGACTTCGACCTCTTTCGATAACTGGGTCCCTCCAAGATAAGGATCTGCGAGTTATAGACAAGGCGGTCGGCAATGGCGGTGGCGACTGTGGTCGAGTCAAATATTTTCCCCCAGTCTGCAAACGGCAAGTTCGTCGTTATGGCGGTTGACTTGATTTCATGCCGCTGACTGATGACCTGGAAAAACAAGTTGGACCCTTTCTTGCCAAGGCCAAGGTAACCAATCTCGTCAATAACAAGCAGCTCCGGAGATTGATAGTACTGGAGTTTTTTCAAGAGGGAGTGGTCAGCATCGGCTGCGATCAGATGATTGATCATATCCATGGCGGTGGTAAAAAGGACCTTGATGCCGGCCTGGGTGGCTGCATAGGCCACGGCCTTGGCTAAAAAGCTTTTTCCGACACCGGGATTGCCAATCAAAATGATATCCATCCCTTCCTTTAGAAACGCCAAAGACATCAGGTTGAGGATTTGAGTTTTTTGGTTTTTACGAGAACTGTGGTGGTTAAAGTCAAATTGATCGATGGTGGGTTTTTCGTTCAATTTGGATTGACGATAACAAAGTACGATGCGGTTTTGGCGGCGATTTTCGATTTCCAGATCAAACAGATGGCAAATGGTTTTCGAGCAGGGCCAATTGTTTTTCCCGGCCATCTCGATGATTTGTGGAAATTCATAAGCGATGGTCTTAAGTCTCAACGCGCCTGCCTTTTCGCAGATTTCTTCGATCATTTTTTCATCCTTTTGAGAACATGAGAATCATACTCTTGCAAAGAAGTGTGCTTTAGACGGATGCGATTTAAATTCTCGTTTCTCAATCGAACCGGAGGGTGCTCATTTTTCGGCGTCATTTCCTGGTGGACAATATTTTCGACATAGTCGGCTCCCCAGGCTTTGCAGGCCATCGATTTTGTGATCGCGTATATCACGGCCTCGGTTCCGTATTTGTCTTCCAACGCAAGGAGCCGTTTGACCTGTTTTTTGGTGGGCAGGCCGGCTTCAATCAGGCCTTCGAGATAATCGACCGCCACAGGTCCCAAAGAGAGAAAGGCCGCGACCTGGCGGTCCTGCCAGAGCCTTTTGCGAAGTTTTTTTACCTGCTCTCGGTGGGAGGGCGTTTCAATACGCGTTTTTCGCTGCCAAGATCGTGAATGCGCCGCGATGCGTTTGTCTTTAAAGTACAAGGCGACAGTGGCAGCATCCGCCTTGGCGATCACGGTTTTGCCGACGGCCCACGGGGGAACGGTATAGGTATTCCCATCGAATCGAACGGCAAAATCCTTGTGCACAAGTAAAGATTCGGTCTGTTTTGTCTCCGGCAGACATTCCGGCAAAGGGGTCAACGTTACCTTTTCAAACCGCTGAGCTGGACGTTCTCCCGTTGTCTGATGGATGCGGACATTGGCTACGGTAGTTAACCAGGAAAGGGCCTGGCGTTGAACATCATCCAGATCGGTAAACGAGCGCAGAGGCAGAAAATTGCGGCGGACGTATTTTACCCCGGACTCGACCTTCCCCTTTTCAAAAGGGATCCCGGATTACATGCGACCGGTTCGACACAAAAATGCCTTAAAAAGTCCAGGAATGCATCGTTGAAACGAACCACGGAACCCAGCCTCTCTACGACGGCGGTGGCCATATTGTCGACCACCAGTTGTTTTGGGCTACCACCAAACCAGGCAAACGCGTCGAGTAGACCGCTATGCAAAGCCCACTGCTTCTGGCTATGCGTAAAGTGCACATAAAGCATTCGACTGAAGGATTCGATAACGACCAGGCCGTAAAGATTGCGGCGGGTGTCTCCATAATCCAAGGCGCCAAAATGCCCCCAGTCGATCTGCATTTGTTCGCCGGGAGGTGATTCGAAACGGCAATAGGCGGTGCGTTGTTTTCGTTTACCCCGCAGTTCCATCAAATAATCGCGAACAATGGTGATCTTTCCATCAAAACCACTGGCTTTCAGGTGCTGCAGCACCACCGGGGCACTGACGGTAGGATCCTGGTCCACCAAACGATTGATCTGGTCTTGGTAGGGATCCAATTTGGATCCTCTTCGCGGCCGTTTTTGAACGGCCACGGGATTGGCAACATATTTTTTTACCGACCCCCTGTCGATGTTTAAATGCCTGGCAATTTTCCTGTCTGACCAACCCAGATGCTTCAATCGATGAATCTCGAAGATGGTGCGTTTGTCAATCATGCCCCCACCTCCTTAAAAAGGTTTTGGGCGATTTGCCCAAGCGGATGCGCTCGTTGTCGACCTGATTTTGGGGGTGCCTCTGGTAATGCGAGGACTTGGAATACGGTTCCGTCAAAAGCGATCAGGTCTTTTTTTATCAACGCACACCGTGCTTCGACATACTGGTCCAAGTTGAATTCGAGCAGGCTGCAAATTTTATCGTAACTGTAAAACGAAAGTCCGTAGCGGTCTGCCGCCAGTACCAGAAAGAAATAGAGCAGCAATTGATCGGGAGACAAATCGCTGAGAAAGCCACCTGTGAGAAAACGGTGGGGAATGAATGCAAACCCGCCGTTGATCCGCCGGATTCGGGTTTTATCGATAATTTTCTTCTTAACCATGGCCGCCTCCTAAAATGTTGGTGTTCACAAACGGCGTACCATGGTTTTTGAGGTCTTGTCCCCGAGTCCATCTTTGCAATCATTGTCAGGTATCCGAAATCGTATAGATACTGACTTTTGTCACGTCCATCTTTGCAATCAGGACGTCGGCTGGTTTGTTCCTGGTCGACCTGCGCCGATTGCGGACCGTTTGAAGCATCCGATTCCTATCGGTTTTTTCCTGATACTGCTCTCGATAGGATTTCCAATACCCGGGATGGTTGGTGGTCCATTTTTGTTGGCTGAGTTTCTGGGAGACCTTATAGTCCGGATCTGTCTTCATTTTAATCCTCTGCCAATTCGCCTTTCTGGCCTTTTGGCATTCCGGACGGCTGCAGCAATATTGTTTCTTGTTCCTCGGGGTAAATACCGTTGCACAATGGAAACACGGCACCGGTTCCATAGTCCCTCTCCTGGATGGGTGTCCATTTATCGGATGTGAATAAGAGGAACTATATGAATTTTTTAAGAATTGATGGAATTAAATTGCCGGTGGCTGGTCTGGTGCGGTGGTTTTGGCGGGAATTAGATGCGAGGGGATTGGCGGGGAATTAAATCGGCGGTAACAGTTATGGACAACCCAATAAACGTTCAACACGCGTTGAAGACCCGTTTCTGATTTTGCATATGTGTTTGTTTTTCTTCTATACGCGGAACATTTTCGGCGCATTGCGCTATTGTTGGCTTCAACGTGGTTGGCGTGTGTTTCCTTATCTGTAATATGGTTTGTGGTCTCAGGGTGTTGTGGACATGTTGTCTGGTATTTTGGCCTTTTGCGTCCTTTCTTATGGGCTTGGGAGCCTTTGTTTTTTACCCTGACGGTAACTCCATTTTTCAACACTTTTCGAGGACGACCACGCATACCGGTTTGCAAAAGCTCGTGGCATATTTCAAAGAGAATTTTTCCATATCGACGTTCACCATCTGTCAGAAGGGTTATGTCTTCAGTTTGATTGACAAGTTCTGCCAGTGTCTTGATTGCTTTTTCAAAAAGGGACCTGTCCTTTTTACCGCAGCTCATTTCCCAAATGAAACGGCTGGCTCTATCCATGAGAACGATAGTCCATCCGGAAGATTCTTCAGGCGGAACATTTTTCTGGACTTTCGTATAGAATTCATCGCCTTCGATGACTGACTGGATGAACGTGTGCGCCATTGAATAGATGAATAAGGCACGATAAAGATAAGAAAATTTTCGTTCCCAGGCAAGAAGGGTGTTTTTAGCGATGTCAAAAATCCGGCAGGTGGCATTGAGTGACGTTCCCTCAGTTCGGGCCTTTAAGACTTTCCAGATTTTACTGGCAGGCGTCCTGATACATTGCAGGAAAGTGTTTCTTGTTTCTGAGAATGAAGATGAACAGTCTCGACAAAGGAGCATTTTCTTATAACCGTTAGAAATTGTGCTGTATACATAGTCATTCCGGATATTTTCAGATGAACAATTGGGACATTTGCATGTAAATAAAAGCATAATCTACTCCTTTTGATCATGGTTGGGGTAGATTACCGTACATCTTTTATTTGCTATTGTCCAGCTTTTCTATGTATTTTCTGCCAATTACAGCACCTATTCAACTGAACCAGTGCCTGATTTGCTCCTGTCCGGAAAAGCCATAGCGCTTGTAGGTGCCGTATTTGATAATATTGAATTGGTTGTTGCACCAATGACAGGCGATCGGGCCGGTCTGATTTTTCTTGGCAATTTTGTTCAGAACTAATAGAATCGTCAATACTGGGTGGGG
>NZ_BBCC01000238.1 GCF_001311845.1 Desulfosarcina cetonica JCM 12296
GCCGGCGGCGACCAGCGGACGCGGATCCGCGCCGGCGGCAATCAGCAGGGTGTCGAAATCCACTGCGGCGCCATCGGGAAGCAGCACCTGCCGGCGGTCCACATCAATGCCGGTGGCCCGCCGGCCCAAAAGGGCCTTGATCTTCAATTCGTCGTAAAAGCGCTCCGAACGGATGGGCAGCTTGCCGTGGGGCTGGGAGCCTCCAGCACATGGCTGATCATGGGGCGGCTGTAAGGGGGAAAGGTTTCATCGCCGATGATGGTGAGCTCGGCCGATTCGTCGAGCACCCGAATGGCCTCGGCCGCGCACACACCGGCAATGCCATTGCCGATAATTACGTGTTTCATCGCATGACTCCCGCATTTGCCCTGCCAGCATGGTGGAGGGGCTCGGCAAAGGTGGATCTGTCACCGGCGGAAGGCGGCCCAGGTGAACGCCACACACCGGTGTGGATTCGGCATCCATCGTCATGGTGCCGTGGGTCGGGAAAAGAGAGAATCGATTTTGACGGATTCGTAAAAAGCCCGATATCGGCGTTACGCGTATCCCTCGTCACTGCGGAGTACGATCAGTACGCCTCATTCCTCGTGATTCGCAAGCCTTGATCTCGGGCTTTTTACAAATCCGTCGGAAACGCGACTTTTTACGAGTCCATCGATTTTTGCGGATACTATCGGGTGAAATGCACGCTCGTCAAGCGCGAAATGCGGTGAAATCAGGAAGAAGGATTGGGGTGGGAAAGCGCCCCCCGGGCACAGTACCGGCCCGGGATAACACCCGCTGGGGGATCAGGCGGGTGTCCTGTATTTGTCGATGACCGCTTTCAAGCGGTCCGGCTTGATGGGTTTGGCGATGTAATCACTCATCCCCGCCGCGAGACAGCGTTCACGGTCACCCTGCATGGCATGGGCCGTCACGGCGACGATCGGAATCTGCGCATCGAGCACGCCGGCCTGGCCGGCGCGGATCTGCCGGGTGGCTTCGTAGCCGTCCATTTCCGGCATCTGGACGTCCATCAATACCAAATCATATGGCCTGGCAGCCAGCCGTTCCAAGGCAATTTTACCATTGCCGGCCGTGTCGGCGGTAAGTCCGAAGCGCTTCAGCAAGGCCAGCGTCAACTTCTGGTTGATCAGATTGTCTTCGACCAAAAGAATGCGCACTCTTTGCTTCCTTTCCCCAACAGGCAGTCTCGCCATCTTTGCTATCGGCATGTTTGCCCGATAGCTTGAATGGACAATGCCCAGCCACGCCAACCCGCCTGCCGGTCCACCCGAAGCCCCTGTCGAAACGAAGCGCACGGTTATTTTTTGCCGGCCGTCTCTGCGGGGTTGCGCTCCATTGGGGCAGTCCGACCCCAAGCGACCGATAGCGGGCAAGCGCCAACATCATCGATAAGCCGAATTAAAAATAAAATATATATTTTTCAATACTTTACATTCAGGCGAAATGGCCTTATGATAAAATTTAAAATTGTTGGGAGGTCTTTTTCAATATCTTTTTCGCGGATAAGGAGGCAATCATGGCCGGACAAATTTTCTATCGTCAACGACAAAAAATAAAAGACGGCGCCAAAACCCCGCGTTTCAGGATCGCCGCCATCAACGGCGTGGACCTCAAGGTCTATGCCCAGCATTTGCGTATGCACGAGTTGCAGCAGCTTGCCGATGCGGTCGGGGCCAAGCTGGTTGAGCTGACCGGGGGCGGGCATAAGGGATCCCACCAGGCAGGCCATTAAAGGTCGTCATTCAACGAAAGGATAAACCATGCCACTGGTCAGGGACAAGGATGGCAAGCGTCTGCACGTCAAAAGCCGGCTCATGGGGGAAAGCCTGGTGAGCAGGGAATTTATCGACAACCTCGATGTGGCCCCCCAGGAGCGGCTCTATCCGGATGTGGCCGCGGTGAAAATCGGCGGCCAGTCCATTTGCGATCGGGGGGCCCAGGCCCTGCCGGCCATTCTCAAGGAGATCGTCCAGGTGCGCCGGCAGCACAAACTGGTGATCACCACCGGCGGCGGCACCCGTAGCCGCCATATCTACACCATCGGTCTGGAAATGGGCATGCCCACCGGTATCATCGCCAAATTCGGCAGCATGATTTCCGAGCAGAACGCCCTGATGGTGGCAACATTGCTTTCCCCCTGGGGTGGCATCAAGATGTCCCATTCCGACATCGTCAAACTGCCCACCTACTTTGCCGAGGGCATCATTCCGGTCATGCATGGCATGCCGCCGTACGATTACTTCGCCATCAAACCCAAAACCGGCCGCATCCCCATCCACCGCACCGATGTGGGCCTGGTGATCCTGGCCGACCTGATCGGTTCGCGAACCGTCCTGTTCATCAAGGATGAAGACGGTCTTTACACGGCCGACCCCAAGAAAGACCCCGATGCCACGTTCATTCCCGAAATTGGTGCCCGGGATCTCATGGAACGTGACCTGGACGATCTGGTCATCGAGCGGCCGTGCCTGGAAATCATTCAGAACAGCGAAGTGATCGACCGGGTGCAGATCATCAACGGCATGGTTCCCGGTAACATCACCCGGGCCATGAACGGCGAGCACGTGGGAACCTTTATCTACCGCCAGTAAACGAAACACCGCTCCGCAAGGGCCGGACCGGCCGGGGGGCTCCCGCCAGGCTGGCCCGGCCTTTTTTAGCAACGCCTTTTTTATCGGGCAGGGCCGCTGATCGGTCGATTCCGGTTAAAATAACGAAAAGCAACACGTTCCGTTACATTTTTTTGAAAAACCGATCAACCCGCCGCCGGCTGACCTCCTAAAAACGACCAAAACCGACCCATACAAACAAGAATAATAGTATGACACCAGGGCCACCGCATTTGGATTTCATCCTTGCTGTTGGTGTGATCAGAAACCCGGTGCTTGGGATCAATCAATGCCAACTGTCAATTGAAGGTTGTCATCCGAAAGTGTGTCAATCTTGTGATCTTGGTTCCCCTATGATAGATTTCGATTCAAACGGATTCCTTGGCCAAACCATTCAGGCAAAACCGATGCCCCCACCACCGTCAACGCCGACCACCACCATGCCGCCTTGCTATTCCAGCGAGGAGGCACGCACCGTCCTGGATTCTCTTTCCGCGCACATCGCCATCGTTGACGAGAACGGAACCATTCTGGACACCAACCGCGCCTGGCGCCAGTTTGCCGTAAGAAACGGCATGCCCGAGAATTATGACGGCATCGGCGAAAACTACCTGGCCATCTGCGAAGCCGCCGACGGGGATGACGGCGAAAACGCGCGCCGGGTGGCTGATGGCATCCGCAATGTGATCCATGGCCAGGTGAACGAATTTCTCTTCGATTACCCCTGCCATGGACCGGACGCTCCCCACTGGTACTATATGCGTGTCATCCGCATGTCCGGCGGGGGACCGGTTCGCGTGGTGGCCAGTCACGAGGAGATCACCGCCCTGAAGCTCACCGAGGAAGCTGCGGGAAAGCGAGGCCCAGCTGACCCGTCGGAAAGTTGAGCTGGAGGAGGCCAATATCGCCCTGAAAGTCCTGCTCAAACAACGTGAGGAAGACAAATCCGATCTGGAGCAGAAGGTCATCACGAACGTCAAGGAAATGATCCTGCCCTACGTGGAGAAACTCAAGCGGGCCCAGTTGAAACCCAGGGACCGAACCCTGGTGGAAATCATCGATGCCCACTTGCAGGACATCATCTCCCCGATGATGCAGAAGCTGGCCAACGCCAGCATCATCCTCACGCCCCAGGAGATCCAGGTGGCCACCCTGGTCAAGGACGGCAAGGCCAGCAAGGAAATCGCCGATATTTTGAATGTTTCCGAAACCACCATTCACTTTCATCGCAAAAACCTGCGCCGAAAGTTCGGTTTGAGCAACAGCCAAACCAATCTGCGGAGTTACCTGATCTCCATATCCTGACCAAACGGAAATCGCCCATGTCGGATTTGATTAAAATCGGAATCAGTGCCTGTCTGTTGGGGGAAAAGGTGCGCTACGACGGCGGCCACAAGCATGACCGCTACATCACCGACACCCTCGGACGCTACTTTGCGTTTGTGCCCGTTTGCCCGGAAACCGAATGTGGCTTGGGGGTTCCGCGTGAGGCCATGCGACTCGAAGGCGATCCGGCGCATCCGCGCCTGGTCACGAACAAAACGCATGTGGATCACACCGCCCGGATGACGACTTGGGTGAACGAGCGGATCAAAGCCCTGGCCGCGGAAGATCTTTGCGGGTTCATCTTCAAGAAAGGCTCGCCCAGCAGCGGACTTTACCGCGTGAAAGTCTACAATGATCAGGGGTATCCGTCCAACAGCGGCCGCGGCCTGTTTGCCGCGGCCTTCACCCGTTGGTTTCCGCGCATCCCCGTGGAAGAAGAAGGACGTCTGCACGATCCGGAACTGCGGGAGAACTTCATCGAGCGGATATTTGCCCTGAAACGCTGGCGCAGCTTCCTTGACAGGCAACCCACGGTCGGAAAATTGGTCGATTTCCACACCCGTGAAAAGCTGCTGCTCATGGCCCACAGCCCGAAGCATTACCGCAGCATGGGCAAACGGGTCGCCGAGAGTAAAACGATGCTACCGGAATCCCTCCACGCCGCCTATGAGACGCTCCTTATGGAAGCCCTTTCCAAAAAGGCCACCCGCGCCAAGCAAACCAACGCCCTCATGCATGTCCTGGGGTATTTCAAAAAACAGATTTCCGCCGACGAAAAGCAGGAAGTTCTCGAACTGATTGAGAACTACCGGCAGAAAAACGTGCCGTTGATCGTGCCGGTGACCTTGATCAACCATTTCGTGCGCAAATACCAACAATCCTATCTGGCCGCGCAAACCTACCTGAACCCCCATCCGTTGACCTGCGACTCCGCAACCACTGCTGAGGGCGCCGGCGGCCCCATTTCCATGGGCATCTAAAGTCTGACCGGCTTCAGCGCGGCAAAACAATGGTAAAACGGCTGCCCTCCCCCGGTTCGCTATGCACCGAAATGGTTCCGTGATGCTTCTGGATGATCTTGCGGGTCACGTAGAGTCCGATGCCGGTCCCGCCGCGTCCCTTGGTGGAGTAGAACAAATCGAAGATGGAGTCGACTTTCTTGGGGTTCATGCCGCCGCCGGTGTCGGCAATGGTGAAAACGATGTTCTCCGGCGCCACTTTTAGTGAGAAGTCGATGCGGTGGTCGGGGATCGTGGCGCTGGCGATACAGGCTTCCACGGCGTTGTCGATGATATTGTACAGCGCCGTGCGCATCAGATCGGCATCCATTTCCATCTCCACCGAATGGTCGGGCAGAACCGGCTGGAACTGGATATTGGCGCCGCGCACCTTCATCTCCACGTTGGCGATCACATCCCCGGTAAACGATACGACGTCGACCGTCGCCAGGTTGAGCGCCCGCTCCTTGGCGTAATAGAGAATGTCGGTGATCAGCTTGCGGATGCGCTCGACCATGAGCTTGCCCGCGTCCAGCCCTTCCTCGATGCGCCCCGGCCGGTCGCGGTAAAACCCCGAATCGATCAAATACATGCTGGCATCCAGACCGGTGAGGCATCCCTTCATGTCGTGGGAGAGGGTGCTGACCATCAGTCCCAGGTTGGCCAGGTTGGCCTGCAACTCGCGAATCTGGGTCACGTCGGCGAAGATCGCCAGCACCTGCACGAGTTTTCCGGAAACGGTTTTGATGGGGGCGGTCCAGGCCATCATGTTGACCTTCACGCCCTCGTTGTTGGTCAGCACCATTTCTCCCTGATGCGCCTCGCCGGAGCGCACGGTTTTCGTGATGGGATCCCGATAGGCCGGAAAAATGCCCGGCCGGAAGACATCGAAGAACAGACGGCCGGTGCATTCGCCGAAATTTTCCCGGAAACGCCGATTGATGGCGTTGATGCGGAAGCGCCGGTCCAGAACGACGATGCTCGAGGGCACGGCGTTGAACAGCTGTTCGTAGCGCTGCTGGGTATGGCGGCTCTCCTCGGCCAGGCGTTCAATCTCGCGGGTACCGGCGAAGATTTCGATGACCAGCTCGATGTTGCCGTCGTTGTCGTAGATCGGCGCCGTGTGCACGTTCACCGGGACTTCCGCCCCGCTGACATAACGCACCAGGGCCCGGGTATTCAAAACGCTCTCTTTTCTCAGGGTACGGCCCACGGGGCAGGCGTTGGGGGTACCGCGGCGCCCGACGTAGATTCCCCAGCTGCCCTGGTTGAGCCGGTTGCCAGGTAACGCAGGTAGATGCTGTTGGCGGCCAGCACCGTGCAGTCCCGATTGTGGATGGAGACAAAATAGGGCAGCTGGTTGAAATAGCGCATGCCCCCCTGGGCGCTGCGCGCCACCTGGCCGATGAAGATCGACATCTTCTCGACGATCTGGCGCACGGCCAGGAAGCGCTCGGTATCGACGATTTCGCGCATGCTGCCGCGGGCGCGCGACTCCAGGTTCTCGGAAATGGAACGGATGCGCCGTTGCAGGCGCACGGTCTGCTCCATGCGCTGCAAGGTCACTTCCAGCACCACCGGCGCGACGGGCAGGGAGAGGAACTCGTCCGCCCGTCCCCGGTATTCGGAAATGATCGTCTCGACCCGGTCCAGGGTGGCGACCAGGATCTGGACGGTGGTATCGCGCAGCCGGATGCTGTCCACCAGTTCCGATGCGCCGTGGGTCGCCGTGTTGACGATCACCCACGGCGGGCGCAGGCTCTCGAATTCACGCAGGCCGTCCACGCCGCTACGCGCCGAAACGACACGATACCCCAAGGCCTCCAGGGACGGTGCCAGCGTCTCCCCATAGGGCGCCTGATCAACGACCAGGATCGGTTTCTTAAGCATGATTCAGAAAATACATCATAGGGTTTCATAAGGATGGAATCCCTTGGGATTTCCATCGGTCAGGGCGCCTTTGGCGTGGTGAAAGGCCGGGCTGTCGTAGATTTTTTGCAACAACTGCGTCTTGAACGGCTCGGACGCCAGGTGCGCGATACCCACAACCCGCTCGGAAATACTCAGCCCACGCGGATCAAAGGCGCCGTTTTCCGTGACAATGACGACCGGATCGGCGGCGATCGCCGTGGTGGTGATGCCTTCCGGACACATGTCCACGATCTTGGAAATGCCTTTTGCGGTCATCGATTTCAAGGCGATGATCGGCACCCCACCTGGCGACAGGTTGGCCCCGCGCAAAAATCGCACTGGCCGCCCACACCGCTGTAAATCTCCCAGGCCTTCATGGAGTCGGCCCAGATGTTGCCGTGCAAATCCACGCCGATGGCGCTGTTGATGGCCACCATGTGGGGTTGGGCGGCAATGGTGAGAATGCTGTTGGTATAGTCCGACGGCCGACTCTGCACGGCCGAGTTGTAATCCAGCCAATCGTAGCCGGACTGGCTGCCGGCCAGGAACAGCGTGGAAATGCTGAACTTGTTGCGTTCACGGGTATAACGGTTGGTCACCACCCCGGTGTCCACCAGACGGCGCATGGCATCGCCAAACAGCTCGGTGTGGATCCCCAGATCCTTGACCCCCTTGTCCAGGATGGCATCGGTAACCGCCTCGGGAACCTTGCCAATGCCATATTGAATGGTGCAGCGATCCTCGACGAACAGGCCGGCGATGATGCGGCCGATGCGCCGTTCCGCCTCGTCGGGGGGATCGATCGGCCGTGCCGGCAAGGGGTAGTCGGTGTCCAGCAAATAGTCGATCCAGGCTTCCGGCACGGTATCGCCCAGCACAAAGGGCATTTTGGCGTTACGCTCGGCAAGCACCCGGCCGCCGTTGGCCCGGGCCGTTTCCACGGCGTCCATGACCCCCTCGACGGTGGTCCCCAGGCTGTAGTTGCCGCCGTTGTCCGGCCCGGCCACGCTGATCATGGCCACGGTGGGCTTCAAGTACCCGCGCACCTGTGTGGAAATGTTGCTCAGGTGCATGAGCTGGTATTTGGCCCATCCCCGGTTGACGGCTTCGCGGGTGTGGCGGCTGTTGAAGATGACCCGATGGGTGATCCGGCGGCAGGTCTCCCGGGAAAAAAGCGCGTCCACATCCCCCTGGTACAGCGCACCGATCAGCTCGATGTCCTGGATGCTCGTGTCGGCGCAATTGGCGAAAGAGCACCTGGGGCGCGGCGGCAGTGCCCGACGCGTAGATCCGGGTACCCGGCGGCAGCAGGCTGCGGTTGACGATATCCTCGACGCGCTGGACGATTTTCATGGCAAGACAAGCCTCCACTTCCTGGATGGGCACGGATCTAACACGGTCTAATCTAAAATGTCAGCGCCTTCTTTTTAATCCGAAGCCCTTTGCAGCACAATGAAAAAGTATTGTTGCAGGGCCGATCCGAGTCTGAAAGGATGGGCAATGGCAGGTAAAACGAACGGAATGGGGGAACAGCGGAGAGCAAAAGGAAGCCACGATGGGAAAAAAGGCGTGAAAGGCGGCAACCGGCGCCGCCCTTCACGCCCTGGACCCGTTTCGGCTGAATAACCGGCCGGAGTCGATAAATCAGCGGTTGGCCTTGCGGTATCCCAGCTGATCCTGTCCAATGATGGACTTGCAGATGTTGGCCGAGCCTTCCACCATGTAGTAGGTGGGAGCATCCCGGTAAATGCGCGCGATCGGG
>NZ_BBCC01000239.1 GCF_001311845.1 Desulfosarcina cetonica JCM 12296
CTTCATCGGAACGTTGTCGTAGAAAAAGCCGAGGTCGGTATGGCAAACGCCGCATCCGGCGACCTTGATCAGGACTTCACCGGGGCCCGGCTCCGGCAAGGGAGCTTCGACGCGCACCAGGGGCTTGTTTCTTTCGACCATCTGCCAAGATATCATTGTTGTCATCTTCTTCTACTCCTTCTCACTCTGAAAATGGGTTGGAAGAGGGGGCGCTGAAAAGATTCGAACGCGGGCGCACCAAGCTTTGTGTTCAATTTGAGATATTAAATGCGTTTTCAAACTGATGCGATTTCAGCCTTCAGGCTGGATGCCATGCACCGAATTCCCGAAGCGATAAAGAAATTTACATGGCAGCGATGCCAAATCAATGGCCAGACCGATACTGGCGTCCGCTTTACAAAACTCCTCGACGATCATTGCATTGTCTCCTTAATTGCGACAATTATTCTTATAGATAGTTGTAAGTGAATTAAATCGACGACGCTTTTTCGAACAATCCCTCCCGCATTTCGATCTCTGCCTTTTGTTTCGCCTTGTAGTGGACTTTCTTGCCGGTGGCCGTCAAATACAGTGCCTCTACGAAACGGTAGTACCGGGGACGTTTGTAGGTCGCCAGCATCGGGTGCTCCTTGCAGAACGTGTCCAGGTCCCCGATGGTCAACGAGGGATCCCTTTTGATAACGTAAGCCACCACCAACTCTCCCCATTTTTCATCGGGTACGCTGGTCACGATACAGTCGGCGACCATTGGGTTCTCATTGATGATTTCCTCTACTTGGGCCGGCTGAACGTTCTCACCACCCGAAATGATCATGTCATCCTTACGGCCGACAATCGTAACGAACTCTTTTTCATTCCACGTCGCCAGATCGCCGATATACAGCCAGCCCCGATAGTATTTGGCGTTTGCCTCCTCTTCCCGATTGATATAGGTATAGGAGCACTTGCCCGCCGCCCGGATGACGACTTCTCCAACGGACTCTCCGTCTTTGGCGACGATGTCTTCCGGTTCGGCCAATCGATCCGGATAGACATTCACCACCGCCATGTCATCGTCTGTGCATGAGCGACCCGCCGAACCGGCCATTTCGGGCAAATCCTGCGGGCGTAGGAAGGTGTTCCAGAATGCCTCCGTAGAGCCGTAACCATTGAAGATGTTTTTTGTAAGAACCTTTTGGAAAACCATGCAAGCCTGCTTTTCCAATGGGGACCCCATGGTGACGATACCCTTTAATTTCTCTAAATTGCGGGGCTTTTTCTGCTGCGCTTCACAAAGCGCCTTCAAGGTAACCGGCGCACCGATCAAAAAGTTCAGCGCGTACTTTTCGATATAATCGATTACCATTTGTGGATCGAATGCGCGAAGAGCAACCATCGATGCGCCAACGTACAAGGACGGATTGGGGCCTCCGGCGTAGAGTCCTCCCCGATGAAACCATGGGGTCATGTTCATGGTCCTATCGAACGGAGACAAGGGAAAGTGCATCAATACATCGTGGGCGCTTAAGATTTCGTTGATGTTATTCAGTGGCACGCCTTTGGGCATGCCCGTGGTCCCGGATGTGTATAGCCGCGTTATTTCGTCATAAATCGTAGTCGGACGGGAGATTTCAGGATCGGTTTCGGGTTTGTCACGGACATATTCTTCATACCTGATAGAACCGGCAAACGGGACTTCTTTTCCCGAAACATCGACCATCACGACTTTTTCGGGCTTGTGCGTTGCCATGTTCAAGGCCTTTTCTGCGACATCCTTCAATTCGCTGTCGTAAAAATATACTTTTGGTTTGCTGTCATCGATAATGTAAGCGGTTTCACCATAGGAAAGTCGGAAGTTGATCGGGCAGTTGATGGCGCCAATTTTTTGCGGGGCCAGATATAGAAAAACAAACTCAGCACTGTTTAGAAGCTGGTACATGACAAGGTCCTGCTTTTTAACACCATCTTCCATTAATGCATGGGCAAGCCGGTTGCATTCGGTGTTGACTTGCGGATAAGTCCAGGAGAGGTCTCTCATCGGGCAGATTAATGCCGTTCTTTCTTCAAAACGGTGCACATTTCTTAAAAAACCATTAAGATAGGTGAAGTCGTTCTCAAAGGTTTCCTTGAACATATTTGCGTTATAGGTTAGTTTTTCCTCCGACATTTACGTTCTCCTTCTTTTAGGTTTTCAGTGGATATGCGGATGGCAACCCCTATTCAGAAATTATCGGAGGCGATATTGCCATCCGAAAAACGAGCGACGAGCATGCAGAAAGGAAAATGCGGGAACAAGGAGCGACAGAGCCTTAAACGCTGTCCAGCAGACAAAAATGAGTTTTTAATTTACTATTTTTTCTTTAAGTACCATATGTGTTATTAATATATCCATATTTGGTACTTAAAGAATATTCTGGTGTATGTCAAGGGAAAAATGTGGGATTATTTTTTTGATGTGTGGGTTTGAGCGGTCACAAAGATCATTCGGAAGTACTTATGGACGGTGGGAAAACAGTTTGCTCTGGGTTTAAAACCTGATTAGGCGGGGTCTGTCTTTTCTCCATGTTCAATCCCTTCCCTGGCCGCTCTGTCATGTTTGCGGCCGAATGGAATACCGAGCCTTTTCATCCTTTTTCGCAATGTGGAAGGGTTGATATTCAACAACCGGGCAGCACCTTTGTCGCCTTCAACCCGGCCGTTGCACTTTTTCAGCACGTTACCAATGTGACTGGCCATGACGGCGTCCAGTTCAAGAAGCTCATCTTGACTGGATTGGCAAGGGGTGGGCGACAGCGGCTTGAGTTTATTGTTTTTTACGTTTAGGTCGTCAAATGAAAGAACACCTCCCTTGCAGACAATGAGCTCGCGTTCGATGGCGTTTTCCAGCTCTCGCGCATTACCTGGCCAAGCGTATTGTAATAATCGGTCGAAGGCCCCAGGTGAGAGCGTGGGCTTGACAAATAATTTCATTTCCCGCGATTTTTTCTGAATAAAATGCTGAACCAGCGCTGGGATGTCTTCTCGTCGATGGCGCAAGGGGGGTATGGCAATGGGGAACACCCGCAGGCGGAAATAGAGATCCTTCCGGAAGGTGCCTTGCTTCAGCATTTTTTCCAGATTACGGTGGGTGGCGGCGATGACCCGTATGTCGACTCGGATCGTTTCCGAGCCTCCCACCCGTTCAATTTCCTTTTCCTGTATCACCCGTAGCAGACGAACCTGGGCCTCAAGCGGCAATTCTCCGATTTCATCCAGAAACACCGTCCCCCGGTGGGCGCGCTCAAATCGCCCGCGTTTGCGTGTAAAGGCACCTGTGAAAGCGCCCTTTTCATGGCCAAACAGCTCACTGTCCATGAGCGTGTCCGGAATGGCGCCGCAGTTAACCCGAATCATGGGGCCATTGCTGCGAGGGGATAGGTTGTGGATGGCATTGGCCAGGACCTCCTTGCCTACGCCGGTTTCTCCCAGCAGCAAGACCGGACTTTCCAGAGGGGCCACCTGGCGCACCATGTCCATGATCCCTTTTAATCCCAAATCAGCGCCCACTACCGCTTGGCCGGTTATTTTCTGCATTTCATCCTGGAAGTAGCGGTTATCGTCGGCCAGCTTATCCCGAAGGGTTTGAAGCTCCCGGTAGCGCAGGCTGTTGGCCAATGCGATGGAAAATGGTTCGTTGAGCAAAGAGAGCAGTTGGACATGGTGGCGGTTGAATTTGATGTCCGGTTCGCTGAACACGGACACGGTGCCGACGAAATTTCCTTCCAGCGCCAGATCAAGCAGCAACCCGGAAATATCACCGGTGACGCCCATTTGCCGAACCACCGGACCGGCCACGGCATCTTCGCCCATTCGCTCTACCAGCTTGGTACGAAGGGAACGCTGGTCTTCCACCTGTTGCCGGCCCCTGGCGTCCAGCAGTGTACGCAGCGCCATGGCCTGGCTGTTTTGCGTGGTGGCCATGGCGATCGTCTCCACAATGCCCAGCGCACGATCATAGACGTGAAAGCAAAGCCGCGTGGCCGGCAGAAAGCGCGACAGGTATTGAAGGCATCGTTGCATGGCCTTTTCGATATCCAGGCTACCGCAAATTCTTAGCGTGGCTTCACGGAAAAAATCACTTTCATTGATGCTCATGAGGGCCCTTTCCTTTTCTGGACTATTTGCCGGATATAGTAATTGTCTGGCAAATAGTCCAGAAGCAACTTTATCATAGCGCAGAAAATAATCATGATAAATCACAACTATCTTATTTTATATTAAATATCAACATGGCATGGTCTCTGCTAAATTACCATTCTATTCATTCATGCTTCGATCATTATTCCTATCCATTAATAAAAGGAGCCCAACATGAAAAACGTTGTCATTGTAAGTGCCTGCCGAACTGCCATCGGCGCCTTCGGCGGAACGCTAAAAAGCCTCAATGGGGCGACGTTGGCCGCCATCACCATGAAAGAGGCCGTTAAACGGGCGGGTATCGCCCCCGAGGTGATCGATGATGTCCGCTACGGTTGCTGCATGGAGCATCACGATACGCTGAATATCGCACGGGTGGCAGCGTTGCTGGCGGGGATACCGGATAGCGTTCCGGCGGTTACCATCAACCGCGTTTGCATCTCCGGGATGGAAGCGGTTGTCTCCGGCGCGGCCATGATCCAGGCCGGCATGGCCGATGTCATCCTTGCCGGTGGCGTCGAGCATATGTCCGGTGTGCCCTATGCCGTGCCGTGTGCCCGTTGGGGGGGGCGGCTTCAGGATCAAACCTTTGTGGACGCCATGATCCATGCACTGCACTGCGGTTCGCACCTTTTACCGCTGTCTGAGGATGCCCCCCTGGATACGACCCAGCGCCGGCCAGCGCATACATCGGCAAGCCATTTATCATGGGCCATACAGCCGAGTTTGTGGCCCAGAAATTGGGTATCAGCCGCCAGGAGATGGACGAGGTCGCGTTGCGCAGCCAAAACAATGCCGAAAGGGCCACCAACGACGGTTCGTTTGTCGAAGAAATCGTGTCCGTGCCGGTGCCGCGGCGTAAGCAAGATCCTTTTTTGTTTGATAAAGACGAACATTTTCGACCCGGGCTGACCATGGAACAGCTGACTAAATTACCACCAGCCTTTGTTCCCAAAACGGGAACCGTCACCGCGGGCAACGCCAGCGGTATCAACGACGGATCTGCAGCCATGGTGATCATGTCCGAGGACAAGGCGGAAGAACTCGGTTTGCGGCCCTTGGCTCGCATCCGGGCTGTGGGCAAAGGCGCCTGTCATCCGTCTATCATGGGGCTTTCACCGGTACCGGCCGTGCATGATCTGATGAATCGAAGCGGGCTGACGATCGGTGACTTTGAACTGGCGGAAGTCAACGAAGCCTTTGCCGCCCAATACATCGGCTGCGAGCGGGAGCTTGGGTTGAACCGTGAGATCACCAATATTAATGGTTCGGGCATCGGCCTGGGGCACCCGGTCGGGGCAACCGGATGTCGGGTTATGGTCACGTTGATTCATGCGATGAAAAAGCACGGCAAGGCGTTGGGATTGGCCACGCTATGCGGCGGCGGCGGCGTATCCATGGCCTGTGCGATCGAAATGATTTAATCCGAGAAGCAAATGGATCGATTGCTATCAAACCATAAGGAAGGACGAAAGATGGAAATAAAAACAGTGGGTGTACTCGGGGCGGGTATCATGGGCGCCGGTATCGCCCAGATGGCGGCACAGGCGGGCTTTGCGGTCACCTTGCGCGATATCGAAGATGGCTTTGTGGAAAAAGGGATGAATACCATCCGCAAGAATCTGGAACGGGCTGTGGCCAAAGGAAAGATGGATGAAGCCACTGCGTCGGAAATCATGGGCCGCGTTAAAGGTCTGACCGATCTGAACGCAGCGGTCGCCGATGCGGACCTGGTCATCGAAGCCATCGTCGAGCGGATGGATATCAAGAAAAAAGTACTCCAGGAGATTGACGGCTTGTGCCGGCCGGAAGCCATTTTTGCTTCCAACACATCGGGGCTGTCGATCACGGAGATGGCTGCGGCCACCAAGCGGCCGGGCCAGGTGATCGGGATGCATTTTTTTAATCCCGTGCCGGTTATGCGGCTGGTTGAGTTGATTCGTGGGCTGGTCACCACGGACGCGACCTTTGCGGCATGCAATACCTTTGTCGAGGCCATCGGCAAAACGCCGGTCGAGGTCAAGGAAGCCCCCGGATTTGCAGTTAACCGCATTTTGTGCCCCATGATCAACGAGGCGATCTTTGTGCTTTCCGAAGGCGTCGCCGCTGCCGAAGATATCGACCGGGCCATGACCCTGGGCGCCAACCAACCCATCGGCCCGCTTGCACTGGCCGATATGATCGGCCTGGATACCTTGCTGCTGGTAATGGACGGTTTTCATCAGGAGCTGGGTGAAGACAAATACCGCCCCGCGCCCCTTTTGCGTAAAATGGTTCGGGCCGGCTATCTGGGACGCAAAAGCGGTCAAGGATTCTACAATTACAATAAATAGGGAGAAAAGAACATGGCACAGCTGGTTGTAGAACGAAGAGATGTGGATTTTGTGCTTCACGAGCAGTTGGAAGTCGAAAAGTTCAGCAAGCATGAGAAGTTCGCCGACTTTAATCGGAAAACGGTCGACCTGATTGTCTCCGAGGCCCGATCCCTGGCCATTAAAGAGATGCTGCCCGCGTTGAAGATCGGCGATGAGGAAGGATGCCGGTTTGAAAACGGAACGGTTACCGTTCCGGAAGCCTTCCAAAGACTCTATGAGCTTCTCAGAGAAGGCGAATGGATTGCCATGTGTGATGATCCCCAATGGGGCGGTCAGGGGATGCCCACCACGGTTTCATTGGCCGCGATGAACTACTTTGACGGTGCCAATTACCCCTTCATGCTCCACACGATTCTTCTGCATGGTGCCGCCAAGCTGGTGGAAACCTTTGGCACGGAAAAGCAAAAAGCGCTTTACCTGAAGAAAATGTTAAGCGGACAGTGGGGCGGCACCATGCTGCTCACGGAACCCGAAGCGGGTTCGGACGTGGGCGCCTTGACCACCTCTGCCGTGAAAAACGACGATGGTACCTATACCATCACCGGCAGCAAGATCTTTATTTCATCAGGAGAAAACGATCTTGTTGAGAACATTGTCCATCCGGTTTTGGCTCGGATCGAGGGCGCACCGGCCGGAACCGATGGCATCTCACTGTTTCTCGTACCCAAAATCTGTGTCAACGATGACGGCAGTCTGGGAGAACCCAATGATGTGGTCTGTACCGGCATCGAGGAAAAAATGGGTATTCACGGCAGCCCCACATGTTCCCTGACGCTGGGCGGCAAAGGTAACTGCCGCGGCACGCTACTGGGAAAGGAAAACAAGGGGATGCGGGCCATGTTCGTAATGATGAATGAGGCCCGCCTCGAGGTGGGCATGCAAGGATTGGGGTGCGCCTCCGCCTCCTACTTGAATGCCCTGGCTTACGCCCGGGAGCGGATTCAGGGCCGGAGCCTGCAGGCCACCAGCAAAGAGGCGCCTGCGGTGCCCATTATCCAGCATCCGGACGTTCGGCGCATGCTGCTTTCAATGAAGGCCTATACGGAAGGCATGCGCAGCATCATCTATTACATCGGCTGGTGTGAGGATCAAATCCGCACCAGCAGCGATGCGGACGTAAAGCAAAAATACCAGGGTCTGATCGATGTGCTTACGCCCATTGGCAAGGGGTATGTGACCGACAAGCTTTTGAGGTGTGTAACAAGGGTGTTCAGATTTTCGGCGGATACGGCTACACCAAAGAATACCCCCAGGAGCAGCTGTTGCGTGACTGCAAGATCACCCACCTCTACGAAGGCACCAACGGCATCCAGGCCATGGATCTTTTGGGTCGCAAGCTGGGGCTGAATAAAGGCCAGTCATATAAAGATCTGATCAAAGAGATGCGGGATATGGCTGAAACCGCAAAAGCCGTCAGCGGTTTGGAAAAACTGGCCGCGGACGTGGAGAAAGCGATCAACAAACTGGAAGAAACGGCGTTGTCCATCGGCGGCACCGCCCGGTCCGAGAAGATGATGGCTGCCTTTGCGCATGCCTACAGCTTCATGGAGGTCACCGGGGATATCGTTATGGCTTGGATGCTCTTGTGGCGGGCTGTTCTGGCGGCCCGGAAGCTCTCCGATGGTGCCAAGAAAAAAGATCTGAATTTCTATGAAGGGCAAGTGAAAAGCGCCCAGTATTTTATAAAATCCGTGCTTCCGTTAACGTTAGCCAAAGCCGACATCATTATTGCCGGTGACGATACGGTCATACAAATATCCGAAGATGCTTTCGGCAGCAAGTAAAAAGGCGCATCTCATCTGGCTGGGCCGGTATTGCCAGCCGCGCTACATGCAGGCGGGGATGATGTGCACAGCATCATCTTCGCCAAATTTTTGATCCTGAGCAATCCGGTTCTTCTCACTGGTGATCATCCACATGGTAGCGTACCACATTCACAAATGGTCCTTCTTTTCTTCCCGTGCCTTTTCCCCTGGTAAGCATTTCCATGTGATCATGCCGATTTTCAACTACGAAACAGGAGTCAAATCATGGATATCTTGGTATGCGTGAAACGGG
>NZ_BBCC01000240.1 GCF_001311845.1 Desulfosarcina cetonica JCM 12296
TGTGATGGTGGCCAGGTGCCGGCGCGGCCGGGCGAAGACTTTACGCACGCGCATATTCTGAGCGTCGCTGAGATACAATAAGGGCGCGGTATGATGACTTCCGCCATCGGTGTGGTAGCAGGAAATCTTCAGGGAGCGGGACCGGTGCAAACGAGCCACCGGCAAGGGATTGAAAAGGGCGAAGGCATGACCCGCCGCATCGGTCAGGCTTTCTTCCACGGCCATGGCGGTCTGGTTCTCATCGACCACCGCGCGAAAGGGGTCGGCCGCCCGCACCAGCAGGAAGTGACCCGGCGGCACCATCACCTCCCGGCGCAGATCCTCGGGATAATTCCAGACCACGGCCCGGGGGGTTTTCCCATCGGGATTCATGGCCCGGCAAAACGCCAGGGGCGACGCTGCGAGGGACTGGGTGGCCGCATCCACGTCGAAATCGCCCAAATCGCCCACCCCGCGGTACAGACGCCAGACTTGCAGCACCTTGGCCCTGAGACGCTGCTGCCGGACGCGCTGCGGGGTCCGGGGAAAATGCGCTTCAGTCGCGGTCAAGGCGGTCAGGTCGCCGGGATCGTCGCTCAGGCAACGCACCTGTCCCGGCGCCAACGCCAGGCGCAGGGTTTCGCCGTCGCTGTCGACCGACACCGACGTCCCCTCTAAAAGGTCAAACCATGAAACGGCCTTCAAGGGCGTCTTTGCCAGGGGCCAGGCAGCCGTGGTCTCCTTCTCGACATCCAGGTTAACCGCCACCACAAGTCCCTTACCGGACGGTTCGTGCCGACGGGCGATGACAATGCAGTTACCCGTCCCCTCCTGGATCATCGCCACCCGCACCGGATGAGCAAAGGCCGGGTGGGTCATCAAAAGGGCGCTCAGCGACGGATATGATCCACCAGGTTCTCCGGCGCCCCCCAGTTCAGGGACGGTGAGCCGTGCACATCGATTTTTTCGGTGGCCAGCCATTCCACGCCGTTGGCAAACCCGAAGCCGCCCTGAACGGAGAGCAGCGCGCACAGGGCGGTGCGCATGCGGGCATAGACCGCCGAGGTGGCCGCCAGGCGCAGGTTGTCGTGGGTCTCGGCAAAGTGGATGGTGGCACCGTCGGCCCGGGAAATCTCCAGGGCACCGGCAGGTAGTACTCGATCTGGCCGCGATCGTAGTTCTGGAACAACTCACTGTAGGCCCAGTTGAAATCGGCCCAGTTGAGGAGATCCCGGGTCACGGAAACCTTGCCGCCCAATCCCTCCAACAGGAAGATCACCCCGGGGAACTGATCCCGCACCCTGCCGATGATGTAGCGCCAAGCCGGCGTGGGAATCATGTAGCCGGCGTCACAACGGAAGCCGTCAACCCCCCGGCGGCACCAGGTGAGAAAAACATCGGCCATGTACTGCCACAGATCCTGATGCGTATAGTCCAAACGGGTCAGATCGGCCCAGACCACGCCCCAGGCGCCGGGGGTCTCGATCTGCCCGTCCGGTTCGCGGGAGAGCCACTGGGGATGGCTTTCGTGCAGGCTGGCCGCCCAGCCGGTGTGGTTGATGGCGATATCGATGATGATCCGCGCGTCCCGGGCGTGAACGGCATCCACCAACTCGATGAACTGCTCCAGGGGCGTGGCCTTGGGATCAAACTCGGCCAGGGCCGGATCGACGGCGGTGAAGCTCAGGGCCGCGTAGGGACTGCCGAAGCGGCCCATGCGGGCATAGGTCGTGGGGGTCGGATGAATGGGCAACAGTTGGATGATCCGGCATCCCAAATGGCCGATGATGAAATCCAGTTCCCGGATCAGGTCGCGAAAGGTGCCCGACGGCGGGATGACCGTGTAGCCGGCCTCGTCCAGGGGCTTTGCGGCGGGATCCATGTCGGTCATGGCACCGCTTTTGTTGGGGCCGAACTGACGCACGAAGGCGTTGTAGATGATATTGGCGCAGCAGGTATTCGCCGGCGCCACGTTGATCGCCGTGTTGGCGCCCGGCGGCCAAAGGGGATCGACGCGGTCGTGGCTGAGAAAATAGCCCTTGGCTTCGAAATGTCCCACCTCGGTCAAAACGACGGTGATGCGGTAGCGGCCCTTGCGAGATCGGTCATGGGCAGGTCGTACCAGCAGCGGCCCAGGGGATTCTCCCGCCGATCCACCTGGCGGATGATCTCCCGGCGCACGGAACGGGCGTGTCCCAGGCTGGTGCGCAGCCATGCCTGTCCCTGCCAGGTCTCGGGTACCTGCAGGAAAAAAGTGAGCGTGTCACCCACAAAATGAAGGTGACGGCTGCCCGGCAAGGGCAATTGTTCGATGGCATCGGATTGGACCATAGATCATCCTTGTCGCTTGGCGGAAGTGGTGGCGGCCCCACAACGGTTGGCAACGGCTGGCCGTGCTTTCGCGGTGCAACCGCCACTGGGTCCCCTGTTGAAGGGTATCGGAAAGGCTGGCCCGGGGTGGATCGGGCCGCAACGCATCGGGATCAATCGGAAAGAATGGCGGCAAAAATAAAAAGCAAAATAAAATAAATGCATTTTAATTGTCAATAGGAGCTTTTGGTGAGTTCTTCGGGTCAATCGGCACGGCGCAGAATGAACAGGTTGCTGGCCACCACCACGGCGGTGCCGATCATCACGCGGACAGACACCCCCTCGTGCCACACCAGCCACCCCACCAACGTGGCCCAAAGGATCGCCGTATAGGTGTACGGCGCCAGAAAAGACGCCTCGGCGTGGCGGTACGCGGCGGTTTTGGCCAGCTGCTGGACGACGGTGAAAACACCGATGCCGGCCATCCAGGGCAGCATGCGGCCGGCCGGCAAGTGGCCGGCAATCAAGGTATGGGGGGCCGAGATGATCACGCCGCCCAGGATGAAATAGAACACCGTGGTCAGGGGATTTTCCGTTTTTCCGAGGTTGCGCAGGGCCATGTCCACCAGGGCGATACACAGGGCCGCCCCCAGCCCCACGATGGCGGCCCGATCGTTCAGAATCCCCATGGAGGGGCGCGCGATCAGGAGAATGCCGCCGAATCCGAGAAACACGGCCATCCAACGGGCCCCATCCACCCGTTCCCTGAGCAACACCGGCGACAGGGCCGTGACGAACAGGGCGCGGAGAAAAGCAGCGCCGTGGCATTGGCCATGGGCAGCAGGGCATAGGCCCAGAACACCAGCCCCACGCCGATATTGCCGATGATCGAACGATACAGGTGGGCGCCCGCCCGCCGGGTCTTGAACACGCCGACCGGATGGTTGGCCAGCATGTAGGGCACCAACAGGAAAAGGGCCACCACGCCCCGGTAGAACACCATCTCCACCGGACCGTGGCTGACACTGCTCGCCTTGGCGCAGGTGTTCATCAAAACGATGCACAGCGTCGCCAGCAGAATGAGGAGGACGCCCTTGGCCGTCGTGCGATCCATGAAACCTCCGCTCAACGGCGCATGCCACGGTGACGGTAAATAAAAAAACTTGCCGATGCCAGCACCGCCAGCCCCACGGCAAGGGCTGTGGGAAACCAGTAGAAGCTGTCCTTGAAAACGGCGTTCTCCAGGGCCTGGCGGCTGGCCGTGCCAACCCCGCTTTTCTTCGCCTCCAGCAATCCCGCATAGACCATGCCGATGATTCCGTAAGAGATGTTGTAGGCCAGTCCCTTGAAACTCAGCACCGTGGCCCGTTGAGCGGAGGCGGCCTTTTGATTGATGAAATAACTCACGTAAAAGCCGACCATGTACATGGCGGAAAAGGCCACCAGGGCCGGCAGGAGCCCCACGAGGGGCCAGAAAAAGGTCATGCCGACGAGTCCGACCAGGGCGGCGGCCGTGGTGGACCAGAGGCAGAACAAGGGCGAGCGGTTCTCGGCGATCCACAGACAGATCCGGGGAATGAAGATCCCGGCCACGGCCATGGCCGATCCCATCAGGCCAAAGCTGGATTCGGGCAATTGGACCATGCGATAGTATTGACTGGCCAGGGTGACGACCATGCGCAGGATCCCGTCAAAAAGCATGCCGAAAAGGATCACCATGAGGACAAAGGGGGTCTTGAGAATCCAGCGTCCCGAGGCCAGGGTGAGCCGGAATGCCGACCAGACGGAGCCACCGGTCGCCGGGTCCGGGTGGTTTTCCCCGCCAGGCGCGGTTTCCTCCAGGCCCAGGACGGCGGCCAGGGTCAACAGGGCCAGGATGAAGGTCAGATAGACCGGCAGCCTGAGGGTCTGGGCCTGGGTGAAAACATGCGGCCAGCCCACGGCGGCGGCCATGCGCGTCATCAGGCTCGGATCATAAACGGCGGCGCCCACGTTCATGGTAAGAATGAAGAACACCGAGCGCAGGCGCATCTGACGATCCAGAACCCTCCCCCACTGGCCGGCCAGGCCGCGGGCCTGCAGGGCGTCATAGGCAATGGCTTCGTCGGCACCGCTGGCGGCGGCTTCGGCCAAACCGCTGAGCACGCGATTGAACACAAAAAAGATGAACAGCAGGGAAACGTTTCCCGGGGGCCAGGCAGAGGATGGCCATCTCCAGGAGCATCGAGCCGGCCGCGAAGACCAGCAATCGACGCCGGCCGACGATATCGGCCAGGGCCCCCGACGGCACCTCGGCCAAGACGATGGTGGCTGCCCAGACCGCATTGAGGATCGAAAACTGGGCGACGCTGAGCCCGAAATCGAGAAACATGACCGTGAATACCGGATAGTAGAAACGGCAGTTGAAAAATACCCGGAACGCGATGAAACGGCGGACATTTTTCACGGCGAATGGCGACGGTGCGGCAGGATGAGGTGTGTGCGATTTCAGCGGAAGGTCCTTCCCGGATGGTCGGTTAGGTTGCGCGCAGGCACGGGATCGGCCACCCGGTCGGTCCGCCTGCCAAGGGAAGCTTTAATATAATACGGGTTTGCGCCGGCCAAAAGGCGAAGCATCGATTCTCCGATGGGGCCTCTTTCGAGTCCGTTAAATTTGACAAACATCGCGATCCCCTTTAATGTGGCTCCATCATTCAGACACCATTCAACGAGGCCAGGGTATGACCAAGGAAACCGTCGCCATCTATTGGGACTTCGAAAACCTGCACGCCAGCATCTTCGACACCATCAACGGCAGCGGCAGCTATCCGAAGCCCGCCAACCGCAACCGCCAGCAGGAAGTCCTCGTGGACGTGCAGGGCGTTTACGACTTCGCCACCACCTACGGCAACGTGGCGATCAACAAAGCCTACTGCAACTGGCACTGGTTCAGCAACTACCGTCAAAGCCTGCTCAAATGCGCCGTGGAGCTGATCCAGCTCTTTCCCCCCGGTCCCCTGGCCAAAAATGGCGCCGACATCAAGCTCTCCCTGGACGCGGTGGAGGACATCCTGCGGTTTCCGCACATCTCATCCATCGTCGTCGTCGGTGGGGACAGCGACTTCATTCCCTTGGCCCAGAAACTCAAGGCCGCCGGCAAGGACCTGATCGGCGTGGGGTGCAAGAACGCCACCAATCGGCATTGGGCCAACAGTTGTTCGGACTTCAAATACTACGAAACCTTTGCCCTCGAACCCCAATGCGAGAACTGCGAGGAGGATATCGAAACCGCCACGGTCAAGGATGCCGCCGAGCTGATCACCAAGGCGATCAAACAGATTGCCCTTCGAAACGGCGATAAATGGGTGCTCAAGGCCGCCATCCGGCCGGTGGTCAAACGGCTCGATCCGACCTTTGACGAATCCAACTACGGTTGTCGCAGCTTCGCCGACCTGTTGAAGAAACACAACGACCAGTTCCAGATCGAACGGGGCCAGCACGACCACCTGGTGTGTCTGATTGAATAGGAACGGATAGACATCCGATGAAAAATTTCCTCTTGGTGTTGATCGCTCTTTGCGTCGGCGGCCTGGTTCCCATCCAAGGCGCCATCAACGGCCACCTGGGCAAAAGCCTCAATCACCCCCTGCAGGCCACGTTTATTTCCTTCTTCGGCGCGGTGCTCGCGCTTTTGCTCATCCTGGCGATTCGCAACCCCGCCCTGCCCAGCATGGCCCAGCTGCGCGCGATCCCGCCAATCTACTACAGCGGCGGCATATACGGCGTGGTGTTCGTGACCACCCTGCTCGTCCTGGCGCCGCGTATCGGCATTGCCAATACGGTGGTGGCCACCATCGTCGGCCAGTTGATCATCTCGGTGATCCTGGACCATTTCGCCCTCTTCGGCCTGGCCCGGCACCCGATCAACGGTTTCCGCCTGATGGGCTGTCTCGGCTTGATGGTCAGTCTATACCTGATTCAACGGACCGGTTGAGGTCCTTGACCCATCAGCAGATAAAAATTTTTCCCGGCACCTGACTGACCATCTGATAACCGGTTTCGGTGACCCGAAAAACATCCTCGATGCCGGCGGAGAATTCGTTCTCGAAGACCAGCTTGGGTTCGAGGGCCAGGGTCATGCCCGCTTCCAGCGGGATGTCCCGGCCCCTGGCGATGATCGGCGCCTCGACCAGCTCCAGCCCGATGCCGTGGCCGATGAAGGTGACTTTGCTACCCGGCGGGCCGAGGTACGGGTCGGCGTAGCCCAGGGCCGCCGCCCGGTCCACGGAAACGTCGAACAGGTCGCCCAGGGTCACCCCGGGCCTGACCTTTTCGAGAACCGCGTCATGGATCTCCATGGCGGCCTGGCAGGCCCGCATGGCTCGCGCCGGCATGTCGCCGATGGCGAACATGCGCGTTTCATCCATGTGGTAGCCGTTCAGCACGCAGGAGAAATCGATCATGATCGGCTCGTTGGCCGCCAGTCGCCTACCGCCCGCCCCGCAGGGAAAGGCGGCCGATGTGCCTTCCCCGCTGGCCGGTGAATCCAGCACGCCGACCATGCCGCCGCTCGTTCCGGACAACAGGTGCCAGGCGTAGCCCTCGGTGAGAAAATCCCGCACCCGCAGCATGCCTCCATGCCCCCACTTACGGGCAAACGCTTCGTACATACCGGTGAATTCGATCTCACTCAGCCCGGGCGAATGGTGGTGGTCATGTAATCAAAGGTCCGTTGCGACAGCGCCGCGGTCTGCGCCATCTGGTCGATCTCCCAGTCCGACTTGATCATGCGCGTCGCCAGGATCAGCGGCGCGGCGTCGACATAGTCGCGGACGCCCAGCAGGTTGCGGAGCTTGTTGAAATAATTGACCGGCAGGACATCCATTTCCAGGCCGAGCGTGCCGGGCAGGCGTCCATAGGTATCGGCGATCCGATGGGGAATCTGACGGATGGACCCGATGGCCGTCAAGTTCAAAAGCGCCGACTCCCGCCGGCCCGGGGAAGATATTTTTTGATCATCAGCAAGGGGTCGCCCTCGGCCGGCATATAGAGAAAACCGCTTTGGGCCGTTCCTGAAAAATAGAAGAGATCCACCCGCTGCACGATCAGCAGGCCATCGATATCCTTCTCCTGAAGTTTGGCCTGAATCCTCGCCTGCCGCCGGCAAAGTTCTCCGGCAGGCACATGAAAATCGGTTCCCATCGTTCCTGCCTCTCCCTAAATGATCGGTTTGACAAACGGCACCGGCGCACGCGTTCCGCCCGCGCGCCGGTATTGGCTATCACAGGGGAAGCTGTACACCAAACGGGAAAATAAAAAAAGCCTGGCAGGAGCTGGCTGACAGACGAATCGGGATGTTAGGCCTCGTCGATCATGCTGGTATAGATGGCATCGAACTCACCATGATCCCGGCGAAACTGTCCACGAGCCGGGGATCGAAATGCTTGCCGCGGCCATCGAGAATGATGGCCCTGGATTTCTCATGGGAGAAGGGGGGCTTGTAGGGTCGACGCGCCCGCAGGGCCTCATAGACGTCCACCAGCGCCATGATACGGGCGCTCAGCGGAATGGCCGTGCCGGCCAGCCCCTCGGGGTAGCCGCTGCCATCCCACTTCTCATGGTGGTATTTGGCGATATCGATGCCCATCTGCACGAAGGTGTTGTTGGGATATTGTTCGTGAACCGATGCCAAGGTGGCCGCACCGATGGTGGTGTGGGTCTTCATGATCGCGAACTCCTCCGGGGTCAGGGGCCCCGGCTTGAGCAGGATGGCGTCGACGATTCCCACCTTGCCCAGATCGTGCAGCGGGCTGGCATGGAAGATACAGTCGATATAATCGGGTGAGATGACATCGGCGAAGGCGTCCGTTTCGCTCAAGGCACTGGCGAGCCGACGGCAGAGATACTGCACCCGTTCGAGGTGGAGTCCGGTGTCGTCATCCCGGGTATGGGACAGTTTGGCCATGGCGAAGATCATCGCCTGCTGGGAGCGGTTGATCTCCTCGACCTGTTCGGCCACCCGGGCTTTGAGCTGATCGTTGAACGTACGCATCAATTCGCGTGCCCGGTGCAATTGCAGATGGGTGTCGACACGAGCATATACCTCTTCCATGTGAAACGGCTTGGTAATGTAATCCACACCGCCGCTTTTGAAGGCGCGCACCTTTTCCTCGGTGTCGGTGATGGCGCTGATGAAGATGATCGGAATCGCTTGGAGATCGGCCCTGGCCTTGAATGCCTCGCAGACCTCAAAACCGTTCATCTCCGGCATGTTGATGTCCAATAGGATCAGG
>NZ_BBCC01000241.1 GCF_001311845.1 Desulfosarcina cetonica JCM 12296
ACGCGATCCGCGCGCCAGCAGCGGCCGGTCTTCGGGTTCACGCTCAGGCCCGAAGCCCAGACCCAAGCGGAAAACAGCCCCATGACCCCCAAAATCTGTTTGTCTGCCAAAATCTATTTGTCTGTATGATCGACGAGACGAAAAAGCATCCTGTTTCGCCCAAATTGCCGATGGACTCGAACCCCTGGGGCGTGAGGAGCTCGCCGGACTGGGGGCTGCCCGGCTTCGACCGGTACGCCGGGGGATCCATTTCATGGCCGATCCGGCCGCGCTTTACCGCATCAACTACGGCACCCGGCTGTGCACACGGATCCTATTGCCGATCAAACGATTCGCCTGTCCGGATGCCAAGGCCATCTACCGGGCCGCCAGCAGTATCGATTGGTCGCGTTATTTCGACCTGGAACAGACCTTTGCCGTTTTCGCCAGCACGGCCGGCAGCCGCGTTCCCCACTCCCAGTTTGCCGGATTGACGTTGAAGGATGCCGTGGTCGATCAGTTCCGCGCCGCATTCGGTCGGCGGCCCAACGTCGACCCCCACCATCCGCATCTGTGGATCAATCTTTTTATCGAGAAAGACCAGGGAACCATCAGCATCGATACGTCCGGCGGCAGCTTGCACCGGCGGGGGTACCGGCTTGACAGTGTGGATGCCCCCATGCAGGAGACCGTGGCCGCCGCCATGGTCCGTCTTTCCGGCTGGAACGGCGAGCGACCGTTGGCCGATCCCATGTGCGGTTCCGGCACGCTGGTCCTCGAAGCCGCCATGGCTTACTGCCGTATCCCGGCGGGATATCGGCGTCCCTTTTTCGGGTTCCAGCAGCTTCCCGAGTACGATCCCGTGGCGTGGAATTCGGTCAAGGCACAAATGGACAGCCGGATCCGCAAATTGCCCACAGGCCTCATCAGTGCCAGCGACATCGATCCCAAGGCGATTACCGCGACCCGGACCAATTGCAAGCAGCTTCCCCATGCCCGTGGGATCAATGTCTTGCGACTGGACTTCAACCGCATCGAAAACCTCCAAAACCATACGATTGTGTGCAACCCCCCCTATGGCATCCGCTTGCAGGGGGCGGCGCCCCTCGAAGATCTCTACCGCCAGTTGGGCGATTTTCTGAAACAACGTTGCAAGGGATCCGATGCCTATATCTATTTCGGCAACCGGGAGATGATCAAACGCATCGGTTTGAAACCGGCCTGGAAAAAACCGCTACGCAACGGCGGGCTGGACGGCCGCGTGGTCAAGTATGCGATCTACTGAACGGGCCGTGACAGGAAAATAGGCAAATGGCTCTGGTTACGCTACGTGGCATCGGAATCAGCTTTGGTGCGGAAGCGCTGCTCGAAGGGGTGGATCTTACGGTGGCTCCCGGTGAGCGGATCTGTTTGTTGGGCCGTAACGGCACCGGCAAATCGACCCTCATGGGGATCATTGCCGGACGTTTGACGCCGGACAGCGGTGAAATGGTCCAGGCCCAGGGCATCGTGGTGAGCCGTTTGACCCAGGAGGTCCCCGAGGGATTGACGGGCACGGTACTGGAGGCCGTTTGCCGGCAATTGGGCGCCAAGGGCGCACGCCTGGCCGAATACCATCAGCTCTGCCGGCTGAACGAAACCGGTACCGAAACGGACGTATCCCGCCAGCAGCGTCTGCTCACCCTGCAGCAAACCATCGATGCGGAAGACGGCTGGGCGCTTCGGCAGCAGATCGAACGTACGCTGTCCCAGATGAACCTTCCCCTGGAAGGCGAGGTGCGTACCTTTTCGGCCGGCATGAAACGCCAGGTGCTGCTGGCCGCGGCACTGGCCGCCCAGCCGGATCTCTTGCTGCTGGACGAGCCTACCAACCACCTGGACATGGCGGCCATCGAACGCTTGGAGACGTTTCTGCTCAAGTGGAACGGAACCCTGATGTTGGTGACCCACGACCGCATGATGATCCGCAAGCTGGCCACGCGCATCCTGGAGATCGACCGCGCCACGGTATATTCCTGGAACGGTGGATACGATGCCTACCTGCAGCACAGCCAGGCGCGTTTGGATGCGGAAGAGAAGGAAAATGCCCGTTTCGATAAAAAGCTCTCTGCCGAAGAAGCCTGGATCCGGCAAGGCATCAAGGCCCGGCGAACCCGCAACGAGGGGCGTGTTCGCGAGCTTTTGCGGCTGCGCGAAATCCGCCGCAGCCGGCGTGACCGTACCGGCCGGGTGAAAATGAACCTGGTCGATGCCGAGCGGAGCGGCAAGACCGTGGTCGAGGCCAAGGGGCTTTCCTTCGCCTATGATACGCGCACCATTATCGCTGACTTCAGCTGCACCGTCATGCGCGGCGACCGAATTGGCATCCTGGGGCCCAACGGCGCCGGCAAGTCCACCCTGATTCGCGTCCTTTTGGGTGCCCTAACGCCGCAAACGGGGACGATTAAACCGGGGACCCATCTGAACATTCTCTACTTTGACCAGTTGCGCGATCAATTGGACGAAAACAAAACCGTTCAGGAAAATGTCTCCCCCGACAGTGACATGATCGATGTCGGGGGCAGACGACGCCATGTGATCGGGTACCTGAAAGATTTTCTCTTCTCTCCCCAACGCCCGATCGCCTGTCTGGGTGCTGTCCGGCGGAGAAAAGAATCGCCTGCTGCTGGCCAAGCTGTTCTCCCGGCCGGCCAATGTCCTGGTGCTGGATGAACCGACCAACGACCTGGATGTCGAGACGCTGGAGCTGCTCGAGGAGCTGTTGTTGGATTTCAAGGGAACGGTGCTGCTGGTCAGCCATGATCGCGCCTTCATCAACAATGTGGTGACCAGTACTTTGGTTTTCGAGGGCAACGGCCGGATCGAGGGCTATGCCGGTGGCTATGATGACTGGCTCAGCCAGCGACAGGTCCCCTCTGTCCCCAAAGCCGAGAAACCACCTGCGGCGGTGGCGAAAAAAAAGACACCTGAGGTGGTCCGCAAGAAACTGGGGTATATGGAACAGCGTGAGCTCGATGCCCTGCCCGGACAGATCGAGTCACTGGAAGAAAGACAACAGGCCTTGTATCAGACCATGGCCGATCCCGATTTTTATCGCCGGGAGGGTGAAGCCATCGCGGCGGTGAAGCAAGAACTCCTTGAAATCGAAAAGGCCCTCGAAGACGCCTTTGTCCGCTGGGAAACCCTGGAAAACCGCTGAAGGGCACAAGCCAAGAAAGTCTGAACCCTGCGCTTCGGTATGGACTTTCCGCGCAAGAGCGCTTAAATTGCCTCTTTCGTACGCGGATGGCCAGTGGTGGCGGGAATGCGGTGGGCGATGGCCCGCCAACGATGGTTCTCCGACAATACAGAAAATGATGTTATGTTTATCGATTTCCATACCCACATCTTTCCTCGCCACAGGGCGCCCGCCATCATGGACGATCTGTGGCGTCGCGGCAAGATCCCGCATTACACGGATGGAACGCTGAGTGGACTGGTCGATTCCATGCAGACGGCGGGAATCACCTACTCCCTGGTCAGTCGGATTACGACCAAGGCCGAAAACGTGACCGCCGTCAACCAGTGGTTGCTCAATTGCCGGCATTCCCAGGTGATGCCCCTGGCAACGGTGCATCCCGACTTTGCGGTGACCACCGACGATCTCAAACGTCTGCGATCGGAAGGATTCAAGGGGGTCAAACTCCACCCCGACTACCAGGGGTTTTATGTGGATGATCCCCGTATGTTCGCTTTTTATGAAGCCGCTCAGCAAATCGGATTCCCGGTTTTGTTCCATGCCGGGCTGGATCGTGGATTGCCACCGCCGGTGCATGCCCTGCCGCATCGATTGCTTAAAATCCATCGCCTGTTTCCCCAGATGGTGATGATCGCCGCTCACATGGGCGGAGAAGACAATTACGCGGAGACCGAAGCCTTGCTGCTCGGCGAGGAAATCTACCTGGATACGGCCTTTGTTCTGCAAATCATGGAAACCGAGACCCTTAAGCGGTTTTTCCGCCGGCATCCCATCGAGCGAATCCTGTTCGGCACCGACAGCCCTTTTACCGATCAGGCCGCCGAGCTAAGCTATCTGCTCAATATCCCTTTTTTAACGACAGCCCAAAAGGAATTGGTTGCCGGTGGGAACGCGGCTTCACTGATATTGTAGTGCGGCCCTTGGGCGACGATGGAGACGACGCGACCCGGCATGCCGGATGATGAGGTCGGCGCTTTCTCTCAATGTTTAAGTCGGAGCGTGAAGATTTTGTTTTCGCTTGACATCATTATAGGTCGTTATATATACCATTCATACTTTCTACATATAGAACAATAGGAGCATTGCATGCCACCCGCCTTTAAACGTGTTCCCGCTGTTGAGAAGTGTTTTGCCATTCTCGACTTGCTCACCAAAACGGACAAACATTTGGGGATCAGTGATATCTCCCGGCAACTGTCGTTGAACAAAAGCACCGTTTTCAATATGGTCTACACCCTGATCGAACTGGATGTCCTGGAGGGACTGGATGATGGCAAGTTCGGCTTGGGGCCGCGCTTTTATGTGCTGGGCAATGCATCCGGCAAGCGCTCCGAACTGATCCAGGTCGCCCATCCGTTCCTGGAAAAAATCAATCAGGAAACCAAGCTATCGGCTTTTTTAGGAATTCGCTCGGATTTGAAAACCGTGTTGATCGACAAGGTCGATTCGGCCCACGATATTAAGATTTCCTCCGAAATCGGCATGCAGATGCCGGTGCTTGCCGGGGCGGGGATCAAGGCCATGCTGTCTCTGCTCAGCGATCAAGAGATTGATCGGTTGCTTTCGACGGTGACCTTGAAAAGATACACGCCCAACACCATTATCGACCTGAAGCGCTACAAGGACGAGATCAAGAGGGTTCGCGAGGAGGGGCTTGCCTTTGACCGTGAGGAGTATATCGAAGGGATGGTGGCCGTCGGTGTCCCCCTGCGAACCAAAGGGCGCCAGATCGAGGCTGCCATCTGGGCCGTGGGCTTGAAGCACCAGACCAGCCCGGAAGCCGTTCCGAATCTGAATCCCCTGTTGAAACAGATTGTCGAGGATATCAACCGGCGTCTTTAGGCCGCGCAAGGTGTCGTGGGGGGGGACCGTTCGATCTGTTTGGCACCCCAACCGATTTGGCCATATACGGGGCCGGCGCGCCGGCCCCGTAAAAATGGCTTACTCCTTCTTAGCCTTCTCGGCGAAGGCCGCCATCATCTTCTGCAGGCCGTATTTGCTGGCCATGGCCTCCAGGCTGACTTCGAGTTCTTTTTGTTCGTCGCCTTCCTCGACCTCTTCTTCACGTTCTTCATAGATCAGCGCACCTTCCAGGCACCATTTGACGCACAATGGCTCCGGTTCGCCCTCGCACATATCGCACTTGATGGGCAAACCCGAATCGGGCTCCTTGAATTCGACCCGGGACGGGCAGGAGGCCCGGCAGAAGGTGCACTCGTCGTACTCCTTGCCACCGATAATATATTTGTCCCTGCCGGCACATTCCTCCGGGGTATATTCACCCGCATAGATGGGTACATAGATGTCCCTGAACGGGTCGCGGATCACCCGAATGCGTGACCTGGCCGGATTGTTGCTGCTGTATTTGGGGGTGGCGTGGAAGCCCGAGCAGATGACTTCGCAAGCGCGACAACCGTTGCACTTGTCCACATCGATTTTTATGGTTTTGATGATTTTCTTTTTTTTCTCACCCATGGCGGTTTCTCCCCTTGGATTAAGATGCATTGTGATTGGGCTCGGACGGGCTTTTCAAGCAGCCGCTTAGGCGGCTTCAGCCGAAGTGTCGTCATTCTCCGGGAGAATGCCTCTGCGGATGAAGTCTTCCGCCACGTGATCAAGGCCCAGTTCCTGCAAAGATGCTTTGGTGGGGATGCCATCATTGTTCCAGCCTTTGAACTTGTAATACGTATCCAATAGTTCCTTTTCGAGCTCCGGAAAGCGCTTTTTCCAGTGGTTTGCCGGTGGCGCTTCATCCTTGCGGCGCATGCCGCGCCGGATGTTGATGGCCCGGACCAGCGTGCGATAACGTTTGGCCGCCATGGTCAGCTTCTCTTCATCCATTTCGATACCGGTGCCGGCGGAAATGAACTTGGGATAATTGTGAATATGATAGGGCGGCTTCAGCGGGAACGAGGACAGGCCGGCGCATTGGCCCAGGCGTCGTCGATATAGTGCATGCGTTCCTGCCAGTCGACGATCTCGCAGGTCATCTGCACGGTCGGATAGTAGGGGATCGAGTTTTCACCCCGGGTTCCCAATCCAGGAAGTACTGCTTGAATTTTTCATCGGGAACCTGGATCCAGTCTTTGACGAATTCCTCGCGTTGCTCCCTTTTGGGGAAGGGCGCCTGGGGAAACTGGCCCTCGATCTGGGTGATATTGATCTTCTCGCCGGTGGAATACATGAGGAAATAAATCGGGTTGAGCATGGAGAGCTTGAGGGGCAGCTGCTCGTGCTTCTTGATGGTGTTGTGGGCAAATGCATCGGCGCCGTTGCCGATGGCCTGGGCCGCCCAGTACGTCCCATTGGCCAGAATATCGCCGATACCCTCGCGCCGAACAATTTTTTCCAAAAGGTAGAAGAACCGTCCCTGGCTATCCTCGGGCATGTCGGGAAAGTCGTCCGCGGAGAGGATGTCGTGTTCCAAAAGTTCCAGAGCAAAGGCCATGACCTGCGGGGCCGAAAAGCCGTCCAGTCCGTATTCGGTGGCCTTCTGGGCGATGCGCAGACCGAATTCGAGATCGGCATGGGCGCCATGGTATAGGTCAGTTTGGTGAAGCATTTCATCATAAAGGTAGGCTGGCCGGGCATGTCGATGGTTGCGCCACATTTCATCGAACAGTTGAAGCAGCTGATCAGACGGGTGCGGGCCGTTTCCATGGTATCGGTCCACTTTTCGGCAACCTCGTCGGTCCAGAAATCCTTGCGGCGCGTGCGTGAGTTTCCCCACATGAAGTTTTCCGTATGCCATTTCTCGTCGTGGACTTTCATCTCCTGGGGGGACCCGAGGCCCGCCAGAATCGGCATGACGCCGGGGATGGGATTCTCTTCGCGGAACTTGATGTATTCGAGAACCTCGTTGCAGAGCCCCATGAATTCCGCCGGCCGGGCCAGGTTGAGGTCTTTGGTTCCCCGCACCACCACCGCCTTGACCCCTTTGTCGCCCATGACGGCGCCGATGCCGCCACGGCTGGCACTGGAGCGGCCTTGTTCGATGGAAGCGAAATAGACCCGGTTTTCGCCGGCCAGGCCAATGGCCGCCACCTGGGCCTTGGGCTCGTCGAGCTCCTTTTTGATCAATTCGGCGGTTTCGATGGCGCCTTTACCGTGCAGGTGGGCGGCGTCCCGAATTTCCACGGTGTCGTTGTTGATCCAGATATAGACCAAGCCCGGGGATTTGCCGCGCAGGACGACCTTGTCATAACCGGCAAACTTCAGCTCGGGTGCAAAGAAACCGCCCATCATGGAAAAGGCCATGAGCTGCGTTTGGGGAGAGATGGTCGATACGATGGTCCGGTTACAGCCGGTGGCCGGTGTGCCGCACAACAGGCCGGCGCTGAAAATCAGCAGATTGTCCGGCGAAAAGGGCTCGACTTCGGGAGGAACCCGGTCCCATAGGATTTTGGCGTTGGTTCCCAGTCCGCCCAGATAAAGTTCGGTGTCTTTCGGGTCGGTGGCGACCCGTTCGATATTGCCAGAAGACAGATCGATTTCTAAATTGAATCCAGTTTCGGCGTATCGCATCATTTTCCCCCTTTTGCATCACCTGAATCCGTGGCTATTCCGAGAAAGCCCCATGATCCGTTGGCGTGTGATATCAATGATCTCAATGGACGGTCGATAAAATCAGACCACCCCATTTGGATTATCTATCAGTAGATACAGATAGGCTACATAGTAGCTATATGTCAACACAAAAGTCGCCCGACCCATTATTTTATTCTATCTGTAGATAATAATGCCCGGAAATGAATCGGGCCACGATCGAGGTGAATGATTTTTTTTGCAGAGGAGTTCTGTATGGAGATATTTGTGGAATCGGGGTTGTGCAAACGTGTCGTGCGTCTGTCAAGGAAGGGGGATGAGACGCCTTTTTAGGCTGGTGGCCCGATTATCGACCCTGGCCGGTTCCTGAGGTGATGAAGAAACCCGTGGGATGTTTCCCGGAACCCCGCCGAGGCATGACATCAGCCATCGACGTAGGAAGCGGAGAGATCATGCGATCCATAAGAGACGAAGAAGGGGCATTTTTCTTCGGCGCAGGTGTTGTTGCGGAGCAACTGCACACAACGGATTCGCCGATTGCGCGGCAGGTCGATCTGAAGGAAGTCACGAATGAATTCGGTGGCTGAAATGGCGGCGGTCCTGGATTCGCGCAATCCGCAGGGCGGCTGCTCGCCGAGCATGTGCGAAGCGGAGTACGAAGTGGCCGTGAGCGCCAGGTGGCGCGCCTCGCCGGCAAAGGCGGTCGCACCGGTGATCACACTG
>NZ_BBCC01000242.1 GCF_001311845.1 Desulfosarcina cetonica JCM 12296
CAGACAACGGGTATCTGGCTTTCGGAGACCGCCGTGGCCAACATCGGCCGATCGGCGGTCGACAACCTCTGGCTCTGGCTGCCGCCGGTGGTCTGGCCCGACGACGAGGCCCGCGTGGCCGGACTGGTTCGCCAGAGCCTGGAGAAAGGGGTGCGCCGATTCGTTTTGAACATGCCCTGGCAGATGGCCCTGTTCAACCGTCCCAAGGGGCTGACCCTCTGGGCCGGGCCCTTCTGCAATGCGGCCAATGTCTTCTGCCTGGAAGCATTTCGCACGATGGGGTTCGCCGGGGCGTTTGTCAGTCCCGAATTGAGCCAGACCGATCTCATCACCCTGTGCCGCCAGCGGCCGCTGCCCCTGGGCATCGTGCTCTCGGGCAACTGGCCGCTGTGCATCTCGCGCACCATCGCCGATGGGATGCAGCTGGGGATCCCCTTCGAGAGTCCTCGCGGCGAGCAGGCCTGGGTCGCGCAATATGGCCCGGATTACTGGGTGTTCCCCAACTGGCGGCTGGACATCGGTGAAAAGCGGACCCAGCTAGAACAGGCCGGCATGACCCTTTTCGCCCACCTGGACGAGCCGGTACCTTCGACGGTGTCCATCAAGAAACGGCCCGGCTTGTGGAACTGGCGGATCGGGCTGCAATGACCCGCCCATGGCGATGACCGCTAGGCGGCGCCGCTGAATCCGCTGTACTCGTTGGCGTCCTCGCTCATCTCAACGCCGTAGACATCCTCGCCGTTGAAGGAGAAGACGATGTGGGAGGGGTCGATGGTGCCGTCGGCGGTTTCATTTTGCTTGATGGTAAAGCCCACCGTGGCCGTATAGGTGTCGGCGTCATAGAGCACATAATCCGGCAGGTAGTTGATGCTGATTTCCGTGGAAGGGATTTCGTTGCCGTAGTTGTAGGTCTCCCCGACATTATCACCATCGGCACGAGTGATGCTCCAATTCACAATATTGGTGACCGACGAGCTGTCCATCTCCTTGGTGAACTGGAAAATCATGGTCATGCTCAATTTGGCACCGGCATTTTCAAGATAGCTGTCGATGGCCGAGACCGGATACCCTGATGACATCCGGTAGGGAAAGGTGCTGGTGGCGTAGGCGAAGGCGATTTCGGGGTTTTCCTCCTGGGCGATGTAGTTGTCCAGCGTCTCGGCCAAATCCTCGTCAAGATCCTCAAGCTCCTCGAGAACCTCCCTGGCGGCATCAAAGTCGTCCATGTCGGTGTAGGCATAGCCGATTTCGGCCATGGCATCGTAGAATTCCGAGTCGATCTCCAGGGCCTTCTCGAACTGCTCGATGGCGGCATCATAATCTTCCATCAGGGCATAGGTCTTGCCCAGGCCGTAGTAACCGGCGGTGCTGCCGGAATCGGATCGGATGACTTGTTCAAACTGCTCCGCGGCTTCTTCATAATCCTCGACCTTCAGCAGCGCTTCGCCGTAGGAATAGCGATACTCGGAACTGTCATCAATCTCCAGCGCCTTGCGATACTGCACCACCGCATCCTCGTAGCGATCTTCGGAATAGTACAGCTGGCCCAAGGCGGTCCGGAAGTCCGCGTTGTCCGGATCGCGCTGAACGGCGCTTTCGTAAGTGGCGATGGCCTTGTCGGTTTTGTCCAGCTGCAGATAGGTCTGGGAGAGATATTGGGTGGCGTCGGCGTTGTAGTCCGAGTCCGGATCGATGGCGATGGCGGCCTCGAAGGCCTTGGCCGCTTCCTCGTAGTCGCCATTGGTATAGTAGCTGATTCCGTTGTTCAGGAATTGGTTGGATAGCTCCTCGAGACCGTCTTCCTGATTGTTTAAAATGGTGAAGATGTCGGTGGCGTCCTTTTCGTCCAGAATCGTGGATGCCGATCCCCAGGAAAGGGAATTCGCCAGTACCGTTTCGATGCCACTCATTTTTTGACCTCCTGCCCTGTGCCCCTCGGATTAGCTGCCAGCGTCTCTTTGGCTGGCATGGCCCGTTGGGTTGTGATGATGAACCGGTCGATGGCTTCTCCGGAATACCCGGATGGTTTTCCGCAAGACCGCTTGATGTGAGAATTCGCCCGTAACCCGGGTCACTTTAGGGGAGATGGGTTGCTTTTGGGTAACAGTTTGTAACTCTGGGGAGGCGGTGCGCCGATGGCCCCGGATAGGGCACACGGGGCGGCGGGGGAAACGCGTTACGGGTTCATCGGTCGATGGTAGATCTGGCGTTGGTTCCGTCCAGAACCGTTCTGATGAGTTTGGATAACTCGGACATGGGGATGGGTTTATTGGCCAGGGCCTTGATGCCCAACCGTCGTGCGGTTTCATCCGATAGCTTGTTGCTGTACCCCGTGCACACAATGACCGGGATATCGGGCCGGATACGCATCAATTCAACGGCCAACTGATCACCCGTCAGCTGGGGCATGGTCATGTCGGTGATGACCAGATCGAAATCATCGGGTTGCGATCGGAATAGCTTCAGCGCCTCGATGCTGCTGGTTTTCGAGGTTACGGAATATCCCAGGGCGGTCAACATTCGGCTGCCCATGGTGGCCAGGGTGGCTTCGTCATCCAGGAACAAGATCCGTTCCGAGCCCGTGGGCATTTGTTCCAAGGCAAGGGGATGATCGATTTCCAGGCTTTGGGTGACCGGCAACAGGATCGTAAAAACGGACCCCTGGCCCACTTCGCTCCGGACGGTGATCTTGCCGCCATAGCTTTCAACGATTCCGTGAACCACGGAGAGCCCCAGGCCGGTTCCCTCGCCAGCGGTTTTGGTCGTGAAGTAGGGCTCGAAAATCGAGCCGATGATATCCGGAGAAATGCCGTCCCCCGTATCCGAAACGGTGAGTTCGATATAGTGTCCGGCCTTCAATTCGAAGCTCAGTACCGGCGGTGCCGTCTCGATCTGCACGTCTTTGAGACGGACCTCCAGAACACCGCCCCTGTCCTGCATGGCATGGGCGGCATTGGTGCACAGATTCATCAATATCTGATGGACGCGGGTTGCATTTCCAAGGATGAGGGAATCGCTTTGAATGAATTGCCGGATGGCGATCGTCGAGGGGATGGAGGACCGGATCAGCTTGAGAACTTCTTTCACGATCGAACTCACCAGAATCGGCCGAATCTCTTCATTGGCCTCCCGGGCCACCGCCAGAATCTGATTGACGAGTTCCTTGGCCCGTTTGCCGGCAGACACCACCTCGCTTAAGTAGTGCTCCACGGCGGTGTCCTTGGCCACCTTTACCAGCGACAGTTCCGTATACCCCATGATGGCGGTGAGGATGTTGTTGAAGTCGTGGGCGATCCCACCGGCAAGGGTTCCGATGGCTTCCATTTTCTGGGATTGCTGCAGCCTTTTCTCGAGCGCCTTTTGCTCGTTTTCAATGTGCTTTCGAACGGTGATATCCCGGATGATGCCGATGGCGTTCCATTTCCCGTGGATTTTGACACTGGACAAGGATAACTCGATGGGAAACAGACTGCCGTCCTTTCTTTTGCCGATCAGTTCCGTGATGTGATCCACATAGGGTCCCTCGCCGGTCCGGGTGAAATGCAGAAAATGCGCCCGATAGGCCGTCTGGTAGTCCGGGGAGGAGATCATAGCGTGCAGGTCGGCACCCATGATTTCCTGTTTCGAATATCCGAAAATCCGCTCGGCCGCCTCATTCCAGAAGGAGACTTTTCCCAGACCATCCATCATGATGATCGCATCCTGGGCCGACATGGTAATGCGGCGCAGGGTCTCTTCGCTCTCCTTTAAGGACTCTTCAATCGCTTTGCGCTTTTGGATTTCCTGTTCGGCCTGCAGCATTTTCTGTTCAAGCTTGCGTACCAGGCGTTCGTTGTAGAGCTTGAGGATTTCCTCTTCTCCGCCCTGGTCGGGCTGCCGGTCCGTTTTGCTGTGCTTGACGTCGGCCATCAGGGTATGGACGATGCTCATGAAAACATCCGGCTCGCACGGTTTCTGAACAAAACGGTCCGCTCCGATTTCCAGGGCGAAGGCTTCATCCTGGGGGCCGGTGTAGGTTGCCGTGTAAATAATGAACGGGATATGGCAAAAGGCCTTGTCGGTCTTGATCGTGCGGCACAATTGGAAGCCGTCCATGACCGGCATGAGAATGTCACTGATGATCAGATCGAAGGTCCCGGTGTTCAGTCGTTCCAGGGCTTTGGCGCCGTTGACGGCCTTTTCCACCGCATATCCGCTGCCCTTGAGCATGCTCTCCAGGAGATAGAGGTTGGCTTCATGGTCATCAACGATAAGAATCCTCATGGATCGATCTCCTGATGGCAAGTGACATTGGACATATACCCGATGATTTCGGCCACAAAGGTGTCCGGGTTGATCGGTTTCTCAATATACCCGGTCGCCCCGGCCGCCAGAATGCGTTCCCGATCGCCCACCATGGCATAGGAGGTGACGGCGATGATCGGCGTGGGTTTGAGCGCATCGTGCTTGGTGAGGGCGCTGGCCACGGCGTAGCCGTCCATTTCAGGTAACTGGATATCCAGCAGGATGGCGTCGGGCCGGTTCTCCAGTGCCATCTGGATGCCGTCCATCCCGTTTTCCGCACTGATGACCCGGAACCCGTTTTTTTCCAGCAGAAAGCGCATCATATACAAATTTTGCGGGTTGTCCTCGATGATCAAGAGGGTTTGGTTCATGCCAATTCTCCTTGCCATGGCTGGCGTGGAAAGCGGATGGTAAAGGTGCTTCCCTGGCCCCACTGGCTGGTCACCGCAATGCTTCCCCCCATCATCTCCAGCAGCTTTTTACAAATCGAAAGTCCCAATCCGGTGCCCTCGTGTTTGCGCGCAAGGCCGGTGTCGAGCTGGTGAAAGGGTTGGAACAGGCCCGGCAGCGCTTCCGCCTGGATGCCGATGCCGGTATCGGCGACCGATAGGGTAAAGTGGTCTTTTTCCGGGCGGCAGCATACGCGGACATATCCTCTTTCGGTAAATTTGAGCGCATTGTTAAGTAAATTGAGAAGGACCTGCTCGATGCGGCGTTGATCGGTGACCGCCATCTCGGGGTCTTCGGGCAGGTCCAGTTGCAGGTCGATGCCTTTTTTTTCGGCCAGTGGCGCCACGAGCGTGGCCACTTTTTCGATGGCCGGCCGCAATTCGAAGGCGGCGACGGCCAGCTGGAGCTGGCCGGCCTCGATTTTGGAAATATCCAGCACGTCGTTGATCAGGGATAAAAGATGGCGCGAGCTGGTTTGGACCATGCTCAGCTGTTTCTTCTGTTCCGGATTCAAGGGGCCGGCCAACTCCTGGAGCAGAATGCCGGTAAAGCCGATGATGGAATTCAAGGGGGTGCGCAGTTCGTGGGACATGGTCGCCAAAAAGGCCGATTTGAGCTGGTCGGCGGACTCGGCCCGCTCCTTGGCCACCACCAGCTCGGCCGTGCGCGCTTCCACGCGCTGTTCCAACTCGGCCGCATGACGACGTAAATCATCATTTAGTCGGCGAATTTGCGCTTCGGCCCGGATGCGTTCGGTGATATCCGAACCGATACTCAGAATCTCCTTGATCTCGCCATCTTCGTCAAAGACCATTTTGTTGGTCCAGTCGATCCAGATGCGTTGACCGTTGCTGCGCATGTTCTCGTTGATGTTCCGCTCGTAGCGCTGGGGATCCTTGCGGATTTCATCCATCAGGTTCCGCAGGTCGCGGCCCGATTCCTCAAAGGGCGGAATGATGGTCCCGACGATATCGCGGCCGATAATCTCCGCCTCCGTGTAGCCGAAAAACTGCCGGCCGAACGCGTTCAAAAAGGTGATTTTCCCATCGCGCGAGCACCGTAGGATAATGCTGTTGGCCAGCATCACCAGTTCGCGATACTTCAATTCACTGGCGCGCAGGGAAGCTTCCATGGCTTTCTGCTCGCTGACATCCCGCATGCTTTCGATGGCGCCGCAGCGTTGGCCCTGCCGATCATACAGGGGCGATGCCACACCCCATAAATGCAGCCCCCGGCCGTGATCGAACTCCGGGATGAACAACTCGGCGTAGATCCTGTCCCCACGGCGCTTGATATATTTGTAGGTTGCCTCCACCTCCGGAATGGGCAGATCCAGAAGATCGATCAGGGTCGGCCGCTTTTCGCCGAAAAAGGGCCGGGCATGGGCATATCCATCCTGACCGATGAGCGCCTCCTTGGGGACCCCGGTGAGGGTCTCGCAGGCATGGTTCCAGGCAATGACTTTTTTGTCCTGATCCAAAACGAAGGTCGCGTCGGGCAGGAACTCGACAATGTCGACATAGCGCTGCTGTGCTTCGCGCCGCTTCTCTTCGGCGTGCTGCAATGCCTCGCGCAGGCGGTAGCTGGCCATGCCGAATGCCAGGTCGTTGGCCAGCTCGGTGAGCTGAACGGTTTCCGGGTTGCTGAACCCGTCCGGTTCGGCCGTCATGATGCATAAAACCCCTATTCTTTCTCCATTGGCCACCAAGGGCAGGGCCAGGATGGCCGTATCCGTCGACACGCCATGGCAAGCATCCGGCGCGGGCTCGTCCGGAGGAGAAAAGGGACGGCTTGCCGCATGCGGCGTGCCGGTTTCCAGTGCCTGCCGGATCAAGGACCTGACGGGCGGGGATAGGCGGCCGGCCGCATCGGTGGGTGATCGCGAACCCGCGTCACCACCGGCGCAGGCAACGATTTGGACCGGCGGCTCCGGTTCTTCGCCGGTCAGACCGATCCAGGCCAGGCGGTATCCACCGGTATCGGACAGGGTGCGGCAGATCGCATCTCTTAGCCCGATTTCATCCGTGCTGCGCACCAGGGCCTGGTTGCAGGCGATAAAGGTGTGCAGCAATTGATTGCTGTGGTTCAGCGCTTGGGTCCGGTGATTGACCTGGCGCTTGAGAACCAGACTGCCCAAAAGGCTGGTCAGCAAAACAACGCCGGAGACAAGGCCCACGTGCAGAATCCATGGCGGCAGCGTGAAGGGAACATCTTCCGAAATCCAGCGCTTCAGCGAGTGGTAGTAGACCGACTGCGGGTCGGCCTTCATTTTCGACAGGTGCTTGTCGATGGCGTCCAGGAGTGTCCGGGAAGCGTTCCGGGGGGCTGCAAAATAGAGGTCGCTGGGGTGGAAAATGACGGCCGTATCCTCAAGATCGAAGGCCTTTGCATGGGTCAGCCCGTAAAACCGGTTGGTGATGGCGGCATCCACATCGCCCGTGGCCACCCGCGCGAACATGGCCTGGTAATCGGGCAGGGCAACGAGCGGGATGGTCAGTTGAAAATCGGCGGCCAGTTTGCCGAAGGCATCCTGCTGGATGGACCGCTCCAAAACGGCAACCCGTTTGCCGTCCAGATCCAGGATGGAATGAATCCCGCTACCCTTGCGGGCATAAACCTGAAACCATGAGGAGAGCACCGCTATTTTATGAAAGGCGAATAGCTTTTCCCGATCCGAAGAACGGGCCACGTCGGGCATCAGGTCGATGCTGCCTTTTTCCAGGCGGTCCAGGCCCTCGCTCCAGGTGCCGTGAACAAATTGCAATTGCCAACCCTCGCCTTTAGCGATAGACTCGATGACATCAATAAAAATTCCGGATGGTTGCCCGGATTTTGAAGTGAAGCACTTGGGCTCGTTTTCATAAATCCCGATCTTTACCACGCGCGCATCGGCGCGTACCGTCGATGCCGCCGCAACCAGAAGAATCAGGGTTGCAACCCATGGCATGCCCCAATGGGGCTTGCGGTGGTTAAGATGACTGGCGGTGCGCATCACTCGGTTCCTCGGGTTGACGTCCCATGGGTGTCACGGGAGTTCGTGGATGAAAAGCAACATACAGAAAATTATACGGATTCATCAATGGCGTCAAGTGCTGATGGCTGCGCGTGCGGGTAACCGCCTTTCGTATTTGGCACCCCTTATAGAAAACCGTTTGCCCGCCGCGCCGTATGGGCGGCCGGCTGTTCCCGTCATCCTGGCGCTGATGGCGGGTATTCTCCTGGGCGTTCACCTGCCGATGGTTCCCACCGCCGCCCTGGCGGCGCTGTTGCCGATGCTCGCATGGATGATCATCCGGCTCCGACGCTTTCAACCCTCCCGTTGGTCTCCGTTGGGGGCGGTCCTGCTGAGCGGGTATCTCTCCATGGCGCCCTGCTCGCGCCAATCGACCGGCCGGACCACGTCACGCATTATCTGGACAGCGGATACTGGCGGATCCAGGCCACCGTTACCGAAGCCGCCAGCGTCCGGTTCGGCCGCACGCGCACCATCGTGGCCGTCCATGCCCTCTCCCGAGGGAAAGCCATCCATGCGGTGCATGGCCGGATCCGCCTGACCATCATGGGGACCGTGCCGCTCGCTCCCGGCGACGGATTCGCTTTCCGGCCAAGTTGCGTGCCTTTCGCAATTTCCGCAATCCGGGTGGCTTCGATTATCGGCGCTACATGGCCTTTGAAGGCATCCACGGCAGTGCCTGGGTGCCGGCGGACAAGTTGTTTCGA